>NZ_CP015217.1:2842500-3142500 GCF_001729245.1 Leptospira tipperaryensis
CGCATCCATCTCACTTTCTGCATTAGCATTTTCTAAATCGTTTTTTTCACTTATCAATCCGTCCTGGGACATCTACTTTTTCGAATTCCCTTTCTTCGGATTAACGATCTCAATCGGAACGGCTCAGATGCTCGCGATGGGAGCGATTCTTCTTTTTACCATTATTAATTTTTTTGGAATTTCTACGGCTTCGAGAATTCAAAATCTTTTCACCGGAGTAAAAATATTAGGACTGATCGCCTTTGTCATCTTAGGATTCACGATCGGAAACTATGAAACTTCCCGATTTCAGTCTTTTGATTTTTTTCCATCCAGCCTAAGCGGAATGGAACTCCTTCTCGCAGGAGTGATTCCCGTGACTTATTCTTATCTTGGATGGAATATGATCACTTATGTTGCGGAGGAAGTAAAAGACCCGGATCGGAACATCTACAAAGCGGTTCTCTATTCCTGTGCGTTAGTCACCGTTCTCTACATTCTTATGAATTTTCTTTTCTTGAGTTCGGGATCCATCAACGAACTTTCGGGAGATAAGATCGGGATCACGGCCTCTTCCGCGCTTTTCGGACCCAAAGCCACGATCTTTATTACGGCGTTTATCTGTTGGGCATTCTTAGGATCCATCTCCGCTTACATCATCGGAGGCTCCAGAATTTATTTTGCGATGGCGAGAGACGGATTTTTCTTTCCGAGTATGGCCAAACTCCATCCAAAACACAAGAGCCCTTATACTTCCCTCGCATTTCAGTGCGTTTATGCTTGTTTGTTTTGTTTTGTAAAGGAGATCGAAAGTCTTCTCTATCTCATCACTTGTTCGACTCTTCTCCTCGCAACGATCACGGCCTATACGCCGATTCTTTTTGAAAAAAGACATTACAAATTGAAGTTTAGAATACCGGGATATCCTTATACAACGTATCTCTATATCTTTTCGAATGTAGTCATCATAGCAACCTTGGTATGGAACAAACCGACGGAAGCCTTCTGGGGAATCAGTTTCACCCTTCTCTCCGTTCCTATGTATTACTATTTTAAAATTACAAAGAGTTCTTCACGTCCGATTACGATTCCTCTCGATGCAGATTCTCCAGAGATAATGGCGACGAGCTTGCTTCCAGAAAACGAACCCGTTCCGGTCGCGAGCGGGGAACCGTAGAGAAAATTGTTTCGCCTCAAAGCAAAACAAAGACTTAAACTTCATTCCTATTTGGGAATCTCTTCGATTCTCCTTTTGACTTTAAGAATCTTTCTTCCCCTCTTCTCTTCATTCTTCCTTCTCTCGGAAGAAATTTCCTTGCTTTCCGGGAGAATCGGAATCTTCCTCGGGCTCTTTGCCTTTCTTACGGGATCCGGTCTTGGAAATTATACCTTCGTTCAGAATTCAAAATACGCCGAGCTTCACGTCATTCTCTTGCTTGCGGGTTTAGCGCTACAGGTTCCCGGAATCAGCGCCAGCCATTCGGAAATTTTAGCGATCGCCGCGGCGTGGACTGGATTTCCCTTACTCGTTGCAGGCTGGCTTTACGGAAGAAAGATTCGAAACCGAAGATAGTCATTGCCGAATTTACTGCTCTCACTGTTCCCATTTCATTCCACAACGATCCATCCAGTCGCTTTTGTTTGAGAAGAATTACCGGAGATCTTTCCGTGATTTGATTTCAAACGATCCAACCGATCCTTTTTTTAAGCGTTCGTATCTCAACAAGATTCAACTCCTGTGTCTTTCAAGAGCAAAAGAGAATCCAGTAATAAAAATAAACTTCTTGTTTATAAAATAATTAAGAATAATATAATTCTATAATATATTTATTAACACGGGAATCAAGAGAGCAGAACCCGAACTCCTTGCAATTCCAAGAAGATTGAAAACAAAATAAGAATGCATGAACAAAATATCATAAAAGAAACGACTAAAAAACAAACCGATTCCTCAAAAGAAAAAAGAAATTCATCTCTTCGTTTTCCTCCGCGAAGAATCAGAATTCTTCATCGGAATGTTTTGGTAACAGAAGGTTCGATTTTCTTTTCTAAAACGATTTAAAATCCATTGCAAAAAAAGGAATGAGGAGAATATTCGCATCAGCTTTGCGGAGGCTTCATGGACTTCAAGTTATCAGAAGATGAACTAATGTTCATTAATTTATTTTCCGATTTCTGTAAAAAAGAAATCGAACCCTATGCGGAAGAAGCGGATAAGAAAAAAGAAATTCCAAAATCTCATTTTCATAAACTTGCTCAGATCGGCTACATAGGACTACCTCACGAAGAAGAATACGGCGGTCAAAATGCGGGAACCTTTCGCTCTTTGCTTTCCATGCAAACCTTAGGAAAGGCTTGCGGTTCGACTTTTTTTTCCGTAGGAGCTTCCGGAGGACTTTTCGGACTGCCTATTCATCATTTTGGAAAGGAAGAACAGAAAAGAAAATACTTACCCGAGATCAATCAAGGAACCAAAATCGGTTCTCTCGGAATTACGGAACCGGATTCCGGCTCCGACGTCTCAGCGATTAAGACGGTCGCGAAAGAAATTTCCAAAGGTGTCTATCATCTTTCGGGTCAGAAAACTTATATCACAAACTCTCCAATCGCGGATTATTGCCTCGTTCTTTCTCGAGTTCAAGATCTCAATGGAAAAGAAAAAGGTCTGACTCATTTTTTCGTGGACCTGAATTCGAAAGGAGTTCAGAGATCGGCTCCGATGGAAAAACTCGGACTCAAAGGGTCTCAAACGGGAGCTCTCTTTTTTGAAGACGTAGAAGTTTCTTCCGAAGACATCCTCGGAACTCTCGGAAAAGGTTTTCGTCAAACGATGCAGACATTCAACATGGAACGTCTTTCTCTGGCCGCTTGGTCGATAGGACTTATGGAAGCGTGTTTGGAAGAATCTAAAACATTTGCTTCCACTAGAAGAAGTTTTGGGAAACCGATCGCACAACACCAGTCAGTCGGAAATCTTTTAGCGGAAATTTATACAAAATTAGAAGCTTCTCGTTGGTTTACATACAATGTCGCTTGGGAAATGGGAGAAGCCGATAAATTAGGAAAAGGGAATATGCATCTTTCCGGGAAATGTGCTTCCTGTAAACTATTTGCAACCACTTCCGCAAGAGAAGTTACCAATCTCGCCGTTCAAATTCATGGAGGCGCCGGTTTTATGGAAGAATACAAAGTGGCCAGACTCTATCGAGACGTCCGCCTGGGAGAAATCGGCGGAGGAACGAGCGAAATTCAAAAGCTGATCATCGCGGGAAGCATTATGAAAAAATAATATACCGTTAAATTTTTCGAAGGTCTGTGTTTAACCGTTTTTGCTTTTTTATAGGAGTTCCTACAAAAAAAACATCTTAGAATCTGCTTGAAAAACGGAATTTTTCGTGATAGAGAGAAAATCACAAAAAGTCCCACGAGGCCCGCCTCCTCCACCCAATGAGGGTGGGGGCTTTTTTAAATTTCACTGAAAAATTGTCGTAATTCAGACAACGGGGCCGAACTCGGAAAGAAAAAAGAAGATCTTAACTTCTAATTCTTCTCCGGGGCTTCGATCATTTCTTTCAGATAGGAATGGATTTCCGGATCATTGTCTTGAATGAGTTGCCAGAACGAAAACCCGCGAATCTTAAACTTTTTAAGAAGATTCATCTTTGTCTCAAAAGATCTTCGGTTCATATAAAAGGCAACTCGATCACAACCGCCTAACGTATACCAAAGAGAAGGATCGTCATAGACGTGTCCCTCGTGTCGATAGAGATACGGCCTTAGATAAATCCAATCTCCGGACTTTCTTGCTTCTTTATAAATTTTTAAAACATCGGTGGGCTCCTCTTCTCGGGGCTTCCAATTCTTTTTGATATACTGAGCTCTCGAATAAAAAACAGCTTTCGAAGGAATATCACAATTTAAAGGCCAGTCGTATCCGTATGTGGGAATGGCCATATAAAGTTTCTCTTTAGGAATTCGTTTTGTAGAATATTCTAATATTCTTTCGATCCACCAAGAAGGGGCCTGTGGACCCGGTCCCGGAAACGCATTCTTTCTAGGATGAAGTTCATACGCCATAATTTTTACCTTATCGGCAATCTTTCCCAGAAATTCGTAGTCATGAGTAAGTTGTCCCCGGTAGGCTTCGTAAAAATCGACCGAGATCGGATCCTTCAACCCCTTACATACATACTCCGACTTTTCCTCCGCCAATGTTTTTGGATGAATCGCAACGGACAAAAGTTTATTCTTCTTTTTTAATTCTCCGGAGAGCAAGGTTAAGAATGTTTCAAAACTTTCCTTTTTCTCACAGGTCATCCCTTCATAGTCAATATCGATTCCATCAAAATCGTATTTTTCGATTTCTTTTAGAATTTGTTCTATGTGATAGTCTCGAATCTTTGTATTTCCGTTGAGGCCGATCGCATCGGAGATTTTTTCAAAGTCATTCTCCCATCGAAAGATCGTAGGAATGATTTTTGTTCTTGGAGAAATTTTCTTTAGCGCCCAGATATAAAATTCCTGAGCCTGTGGATTCCATACGGATTGAATGTTTCCCGTATTACTTCTTCCTCCCTCCAGAGTATAGAGAAAAGGATGGATCTCGTCATACAAACGTATGTTTTCAGTCATCGCAACGATATCGGACGACCAAGTAGAAGCCAAAAATTCTTTTTCGGCTCCGGTTTCTCGTTCCCCTTCTTCGACCTGAAAAAGTTGCAAGCCGGGATGATTAGAAATATCTTTCCAGTTTTTCCATATTACAAATATAGCAATCAGAAAGATCGAAAATAGAATGAGAAGAATCAGTTTTATTTTGGTAAGTTTAAAGAATTTCATGGGAAGTTTTTTTCTGTCATCAAATACAATGTCTTTTGAATAGGAAAGTGAAAAGAATTCTCTCCTATTACTTTCTTAAAAATCATATCATCTTATATAGTCGTTTTTATTTCTCAAAATGATTTTATAGATCGATATTATTTCCGAGTCTCCGGCCGACTTTCGTCCTATCTTTTCCTTTGACAATTTTGATTCTTTTCAAGATAAATCCTATCTTTTCCTATTGACCGTCGCTCCGATTTCGGCTTTCTTTGTGGAGAAATCTATGTTCCGTTTTGTTCGCATTAATTTTTTGATTCTCTTTCTTTTATTTTTCTCAGGCTGCACTTATTTGAGCCTTTACAGTGAAGAGGCTCCCAGAGCCAAAGACGGGGTTTTAAATCTAACACAAGTAGATTGGAATACTCATAAGAGTATAAATCTCTCCGGAAAATGGAAATTTTATTGGAGTCAACTTGTTTCTCCGACTCAAAATCGGTCGGCGTTGCCTGAAAAGAATCGATTTGTTCTTAATGAAGCTCCTTCCGTTTGGAATGGAATCGACTTTTTTGGAGAGACCGTACAGAGTTACGGCTTCGCTACATACGAGCTCAAGGTTCTAATTCCGCAGGGAATCACAAACCTCGCTCTTTCAATTCCCGATGAAGGAACAGCTTACAACCTTTATGCGAACGGCCAACTCATCGCGAGCGCCGGAACGTTCGGTCTGACAAAAGAAACTTCCTCCGCAAAATACAATCCTCAAATCGCCTCTCTTCCGGACTCTAACGAATTGAATTTAACGCTTCATATTTCCAATTTTCAAAATCGCTGGGGAGGCTATTGGTATCCGATCAAAATCGGAAGACTGGAAGACGTGCTGAAAGAAAATCAAATCAAGAACAACATCAGCTTCGCGGTTTGTATCTCCGCGGCCATCATGGCGGTCTATAATCTTTTGTTTTTTCTCTTTCGAAGAAAAGACCCCACTCCTCTCTTTTTTGCGATTCATTGTACTTTGATATTTATTCGCGCATTGACCACCGGAGAAAGATTCGGTCATCAACTGTTTCCGAATCTTTCTTGGGAATTATTAAACCGACTAGAATACATTTCGGTTTATTTATCGGCGCCGGTTTTATACGCATTCTTATATCGTTTTTCCCCGACCAAATTTTGGGAAAGATACGGAGCCTATCTCAACTTTCCGATTTACGCCGCCTCCGTCGCGGTTTTACTCCTTCCAAATCAAATCTATACGCTCACATTATTTCCAACACAGATATATTGTTTTTTGACAGTAATTCCTTGCTGGGCGATTCTTCTCATCTATGGAATCACAAAAAGATACGAAGGAGTTTGGATTCTTTTTATAGGTTACGTCGGAGTTATGTTTTGCACGATAAACGACATCGTCTTAACGACCAGTGTCACCAATTCAGGGTATCTAATTCCTTACGGTCAAATTTTTCTGATCGCTTCGCATTCTATTTTGATTTCGAGACGTTTTTCCACTTCGCTTAACAAATCTGAAAATCTTTCGCACCAGATGAAAACTCTCGTTTCTTCCACGAGAGAGATCATGTCCTCTTCTTCATTTGCGTCCGCAACCCAGGTCGCTCTTGAAATTCTTTCAAAAAATATCCGGAAAAATCAGGAACTCTTTATCTATCTTCCGGAACAGAATTCTTCCAATTGGAAACAATATTCGATCGATACCGAAAACGGTCTTCGCGTAAGAGAAGTTTCAGGGCTTCTGTCGCACAATACCGTAGAAGTCAATTTATCTTCCTTGTCCACTCCGTCTTTGTTAAACGACCGACTTCTTCTACCGGTTCAGAGCGCTCAGACAAACTTTGTAATCTTAGATCTTCCGATACAAGGATTTCTAAATCTCGATTCGGAGATGGATTGGGTGCAGGGAATCGCCTATGCATTGGCTCTTTCGATCCAAAACTTACTGAGACAAGACAGGGATAAATTGGCGGTTATCGGCGAACTTTCAGCGGAAATCGCTCACGACATCGGACATCACGTTATTCTCATTCAAAAAATTCTAAAGAATATGAATCAAAACGGAAAGAACGATTCTCATATCGGCATCGCGCAGGCTAAAAAGGAAACGGAAGCCCTCGCAAACCTCTCCCTGGATATATTAGAATTTTCTAAAAAACGCATCATCCTGGATTTAAAATCTGTCAACATCGGAGAATACTTCAACGGCGTCAGAGAAGATCTGGAACTTTTTTTCGAAGGAACGGGAATTCTTCTTACTTTCGAAATTCTCGCCGATGGAGAAGTAAAATTGGATCCGCTTCGTATCCGAAGATTGGTTTTAAACATCGCAAAGAACGCAGCCGATGCCGTCGGTGAAAACGGAAGTTTTTCCGTTCGGATTGAAAAAGAATCTCAAACCTTATACATCATATTCAAGGACAACGGCCCTGGACTGAGTGAAGATCTCAAGAAAGCATTTTACGGTTCCGTAATAGAAACAAAAAAACCGCAAGGAACCGGGCTTGGTCTTTCGATCGTGAGAAAAATTGCGCTCGCTCACGGAGGAGAAGTTTTATTGGATTCTTCTCCCGGTAAAGGCAGCAGATTTACGATTCTACTGCCTTGCTAATTGAAAAAGACTCTTGTCGCTTATCAAAAAAGAGATTATAGAATCATTACAAATTTATAAACTATTCGCAAATAGATACGGATCCTATGTTTTCGGCAGTCGTCGGATTTCCAAAACCGAAATCCACCTTAGTTCCCCAACCTTTGGAATCATAAGTATATGTAAATGCACCGTCCGCCGAAGTTGTAGGAATCGTTGCCCCCGCCGCATACGTATAGACTAAATTTTGTGCAGATGAATTCGTTTTAGGAAATCCATTGGCGTCATAATTAGAATAGGTAACGACCGCAGGCGAAGCGACCGCCGTTAGTTGTTTCGAGCTGTTATAGGTAAATGTATTCGTGGTCCCGCCTTCAACTCGGCTCGTGAGACCTCTTTGCGCGTGCAAATTGGAATATGGAGGTGGATCCACAACTCCTAATTTACCGGCAGTAGAGGAAGAATAAGTTCTTACAACCGTGTTTCCACCGCCGACAGGAACACAGCTATAAACCTTGCCTACGACTGCACAATTGTATGTAGAAGTTTGCGCGGAGTTCCCATCCTTTATGATCACTTGTTGCGGAAGGTTAAAACAATTTCCGCTCGCGAGCGCGACCAGTCCTGCCAAGAGAGTGGTATCATCTGACTTATCCTTCTTACAAGCGTTAATAAAAAAAAGAAATAGCGCCAAATTCATACTGATTAAAATTTTTTTCATCTTTGTGACTCCGAGTGTATTTAAGAATCGAATGAAGATTCCAAAGTAACAGTATCACCGAAGAGTAATTTGCGAAACTTCGGGAACTACTTAGAAAAAAAGAAACTATCAGTAGTTCTTATTAGAACTTTATTAAAAAATGAATTTTACTGAATAAAAGCAGGTTGGAATAGAAAACAGAAATTAGATCATACCGGATGATTTTAGTTGAATGAGGATTTTCCCAAGTTCTATGATATTTTCCGTTTCCAGTTTTTTAAAGATCGAAGCCCGATGTGTCTCAACCGTACGAACGCTTAACTCCAATTCGTCGGCGATTTCACGATTCATCTTTCCTTCGGCTAAGAGATTCAGGATTTCTCTTTCGCGTTTTGTAAGTCGTTTAACAATATTTCCGAGTTCTTCCTTAACTTCCGCTTCGGGTCTGAAATTTTTGACTTCCTCGGGAAATACCTTTCCTCCGGCTAAAACGGTCTTTAACGCACTGATGATGGATTGGGTGGATTCGCTCTTTAGAAGATATCCGTCCGCTCCTAAGGCGAAAGCTTTTTGAAGATAAGTCCAATCCCGATGCATCGTCAAAAAGACGATTTTGAGTTCCGGAAATTTAGATTTGATGGTTTCAATTTCTTGGATTCCGTTCTCATCCTGCAGAGAAACGTCGCTTATCAAAAGATCGGTCCTGGAAAAACCCATCTTTCGAATCCCATCCTTGACAGAACTCGCAGAACCCGCGAATATAAAATCGGGATCGGATTCTATCTCAGACTGCAATCCTGAACGCACAACGGGATGATCGTCAACGAGAAAGATCGTATATTTTTTCGCCTGGGCCATTCTACCAAAGGTTATCCGGACTGGATTCTCTGTAAAATAATTTACAACAAAATCTTTGTTAGGTTATTAGCCCGGAGTTCAATCTTTAAATTCGAGAAAAGAAAGAAATGGGATTGCGTGGATGGAAAAAGAATCATCGTTTACCGTTGGGAACCGGAAATGCCTTTTTTAGATTTGGATCCCTATCACAAGGAAGAATCAACTTGCCGAGTGAAAACGGAATTTGAAAGTAAGAATGGGATTTTGCCGATCCCATTCAAAAATGAATTCCTTTGATTTACCCGCGTTCGCACTAAAACTGAAACAATACTTTAGTATTTTATAAAAATATAAATTTCTATTTCATCCCCGCTCCTATATTCGTAAATAGAACGAACCGAAAAAGGTAGTTTTTCAAGAATCAGAATGGTCTAAGAATTCTTACCCAATTCTTCTTTTATAAATTCTGAAGCGGTCAATATTTTTGCAAAGATATATCCAAGCGCCGATAAGAAGGAGCCGTGGACTTGTTCGGCCGGTATAGAATCCGATTCAAATTTCAGGGAACGAGTAGCCGAAGCGTCGGAAATGACTACGATATCTTTAAATCCAAGATCAAACGCCGAACGTACCGTAGAATCCACCACCATGTGAGTCATCATTCCAAAAATTACAAGACGCTTTACATTTTTTGAATTCAATTCATTTAGGAGATTCGTATTTAAAAACGGATTTACAGTATGTTTTACGATGATCGTTTCTCCGGGAACGGGTGTATGACTGGAATGAAATTCAACTCCGGGAGTTCCGGGAAAAAAGAAAGTGGCCCCTTTCCTGGTAGATACGTGTTGAATATGAAAGACCGGGAGTTTTTTCTCCCGAAAGTATTTCAGCACGCTCTCCCCTTTAATTGCCGCCTTGTTTGCTCCTTCCAGTTCAAATTTTCCGCCCGGAAAAAAATCCATCTGAACATCCAAGATCAGAAGAGCGGTAGTTCCCGTTGAAGACGGCGTAGAAACTCTCACGTTCAAAGGGCCGGAGCAGCTCCAAACGATCAGAAGAAAGATTATTAAAAGTGTTTTCCGATATTTTTTCATAGATTCCTCTCAAAAATTCTTAGACAAAGTTTTCGATCGGATTTAATTCTACACTTATAATATCATTTTGAATAATGATATTATAAGATATATAAAATCACTATTTATGATGAATCTTATTTTTTGCTTTCTGATAGATTTTCCAAGAAGAGACGGACATGGATATTCCTTCGTTAATAATTTTTAGAGAAGTAGTAAGAGAAGGAAGTTTTACGCGCGCCGCGGAAAAATTACATTTCGTACAATCCAATGTGACCGCGAGAATTCAAGTTTTAGAAAGGGAACTCAAGGCAAATCTATTTCAGAGATCAAAGAACGGAGCCTCTCTGACCGCAAAGGGAAAGATTTTATACGATTACTGCGAGAGAATATTGACCCTTACTGAAGAAGCGGAAAGAGCCCTTTCCGAATCTGGAACGCCGGAAGGACCGCTGGAGATCGGCTCGGGACAAACGACTGCATCGGTAAGACTTCCGTCGATTCTCTCTAAGTATCATAATAAATTTCCTAAAGTTCAACTTTCCTTGAGACAAGGAAATACGGATGAGTTGGTTCGAGCCGTCTTGGAAAAAAGATTGGATGGCGCCTTTGTCTACGAAGGATTTTCGCATTCTCCATTTTTGGAGACGCCGGCTTTTACGGAAAATCTTGTAATCGTGGCGCCGAGTTCGATGAAAAGAAACGAGATTATATCTTCTTGGAAACAATTATCGATTCTTACGTTTAAAGCTGGTTGTACGTTTCGAAACAGACTCGATCAGTGGATCCAAGAACAGTCGCTTCCGCCCGGAAAAAGAATCGAATTTGAATCCTTGGACGCGATTCTTTCTTGCGTAATTTCAGGAATGGGGATTTCGCTTTTGCCGGAATCGTATCTGAATGAAAAGAAACAAAAGAAATTTTTAACCATTCTTCCTTTACCTTCTAAGCTAAGGAGAATTCGGACCGTCTTTATTAGGAATCGAGAATTACAACCGAGGAGTTCGTTAAACGAATTCGTGAAGATGTTTGAAAAATAAAAAAAGGGACGACTTGTTAAACCGAAATCCCCTTTTTCTTTAGGATATCAAGCGCCGTCTGACGTAAGAGAGGATGGATTTGAAATTCGGATGCGTCCGGAAAACTCGAAGATGATTCTCCAGCTTGGAGTGGGTCCGCCGGTGTCGCTTTAAATTTGTCTGCGCCGATCCACTGACTGAGCGCCCACATCATTCTTTGGAAAATTTCATCGATTCGTTTTTGATATCCTGCTTTTTTATAATATCCATAAGCAAGAAGAGGCATCTTTTTCTCATACATAAAGTGATCTCCAAGACGTATGAGACCGTCCTTGTAATCGGCTTTGATAAAAAGATCTCTGGCTTTTCGAATGTCGCCGTCGTTAAAGGCTCTGTTCCCTTCTCGAATCGTCTCTGCCCTTTCTCTGGAGTCCATACTCAAAGGATCGGGTATTTTTTTATTTTTCGCAAGTGAAAAACGCGAAATTTACGACCTCTCGAAGACCGATTCGATCTCCTCCCCCAAAGGGTTTCGTTAATCAGTAGGTCGGCGTTTAGGCGAACTTCGCGTAATTTCGATTACGGAGCGGGGAATCCGTTTATACGAACTCCGTGTAAGTATGATTTGCGAAGAAGAATCAAGAGGGATTTCTCTGCGTTTAGACGAAGTTCGTATAAGCGCGATTTACAATGAAGAATCAAGAAAGTTTTCGGTGTTTATACGAACTTCGCGTAAGTGCGTTTTACAATGAAGAATCAAGAGAGTTTTCGATGTTTATGCGAACTTCGCGTAAGCGCCACTTAAAGAGAAGAATCAGGAGAGTTTTCGGTGTTTATGCGAACTTCGCCTAAGCGCGATTTGCAAAGAAGAATCGAGGGAGTTCTTCTGCATTTAGACGAACATCGGGTAAACGCGATTTACGAAGAAGAACCAGAGAATTCTCCGCGTTTATGCGAACTTCGTGTAAATGCATTTTGAAAAGAAAAATCCTGAGTGTTTCCGCGTTTAGGCGAACTTCGTGTAAGTGCGTTTTGAAAAGAAAAATCCTGAGTGGTCTCCGCGTTTATGCGAACTTCGCGTAAGTGCGTTTCGAAAAGAAGAATCGAGGGAGTTCTCCGCGTTTAGGCGAACTTCGTGTAAGTGCGTTTTGAAAAGAAAAATCCTGAGTGGTCTCCGCGTTTAGGCGAACTTCGTGTAAACACGACTTGAAAAGAAAAACCAAGCGAATTTCCGTGTTTAGGCGAACTTCGCCTAACGCGACTTGGCCTCTAAAAAATCCCTTCTTTCACTTCGTATCGTTGCACTTCCGCGAAATCCTCTTCTTCTCCAATCTTAGCCAAATTCTCCTTTTTCACTCTGGAAATCCTCGATTCTCTTTTAGAAGACCTTTCCGAATTCTCCGCCATCGTCCTCAAACTTCAAAAGGCCTCGTTTTTTCAAGGGGCGTTCTTTGATTCTACTTTCCATCGAGAAATAGATCAAAAAGTAGAAAGTTTTGAATGTTCAAGGTCGAAGTTCCGTCCACTTTTGTTTCAGAAATTCATTCTTTTTTTAGAACTCCTGGAAAAGACTGACATCTAAAAGAAAAAGAATTCTTAAATCTTATCCAAAGAGGCATTCCATGACTGAACTCAAAGTTGGTTCCAAGGCCCCCAGTTTTACGGGGCTCAACGAAAAAGGCGAAAAAGTAAAACTCTCCGATTTAGCGGGCGCAAAGGGAACGGTCCTCTATTTTTATCCTAAGGACCAAACCCCGGGTTGTACCACGGAGGCCTGCGACTTCCGAGACAACTTTTCGAGAATCAAAAAGACGGGATTCAACGTGGTCGGAGTTTCGAAAGATACCGTAAAATCACATCAGAAATTCGTTGAAAAGCAGGAGCTAAACTTCACGCTGATCTCGGACGAGGATGGAAAGATCTGCGAAGCCTTTGACGTCTGGCATCTCAAGAAATTTATGGGAAGAGAATCGATGGGAATCGTTCGCACTACCTTCCTCATCGGGGCCGACGGAAAGATTCTAAAGGTTTACCCGAAGGTCAGCGTAAAAGGACACGTGGATGAAATCCTCTCCGATATCAAAGCTCTGGAGAAAAAATGAAACTGGATAAGAATAAGATCCAAATCTCGATCGGCAAAAATACTTCTAAGTCTTTCTACAAATTACAGGTTCTCTTCAAAGATCATTTTCCGGAGAATCTAAAAACAAAGTTCTCTCTTCAGACTTCTTCCGGAATCTTTACCGGAGATTATGGACAAACGTTTTCCGATGAAGCCGAAAAGATTCTCTATCTCGGATTGGGTGATTCTTCCAAAATTAAAATCAGAAGTGTGGCTCAGCTTTTCTTTCCCTTCGGAGAAAAACTAAAAAAATGGGACGGGGTGGGACTTGAAATTCATCTTCCAAAAATTCTTACCACTTCGCTTCCAGCCGACTTACTCATCTATCAAATCGTAAATTCTCTGGAACAAGGCGCGTTTGCGATCAACGTCTTATCTAAAGAATTTCGTGAGAATTCAAAAAAGACAGGAAGTGTTTCCTTTATCCTTCAAGACGCCGCAAAAGCAAAGGAAGCCGAAAAAGGTCTGAAACGTGGAAAGGTCGTCAGTCGTTATATCAACGGGGCCCGTTATATCGCTCACCTTCCTGCGAATCATTTTACTCCGGAAGAATTTGTTTCCCGCTCTAAAGAAATAGCGAAGGACAACGGACTGAAGATCACCGTCTTTGACGAAGCCCAGCTCAAAAAAGAAAAGATGGGTGGGATTCTCGCGGTCTGCGAAGGCTCCGATAAAAAAGCAAAGATGATCATTTTGGAATATACTCCGGCGAAACCTAGCACAAAGAAAAAACTCGCGATCATAGGCAAAGGACTCACTTTCGATTCCGGTGGAATCAGCATCAAACCCGCTCAGGACATGCACGAAATGAAATACGATATGTGCGGAGCCGCGGCGGCAATTCACGCAATCGGAGCAATCGCCGAACTTGGATTAGGTGTTCCGGTTATCGCAGCCATCGGGGTCGCGGAAAATATGCCGGACGCAGCCGCTCTCAAACCGGGCGACGTTTATACGGCTCACAATGGAATTACAGTAGAAGTTCAAAATACGGACGCGGAAGGTCGTTTGGTTTTAGGAGACGTTCTCTCTTACGTAGGAAAAAAATTCAAACCGGACTATATGCTGGATCTTGCAACTCTTACGGGAGCGATCATCATATCTCTGGGACACGAAGCCGCCGGTGTGATGAGTAACTCCGAACCTCTCACGACACTTTTGAAAGAAGCTTCCCAAACTTCGGATGAAAGAATCTGGGAGATGCCTCTCTGGGATGAATACGCGGACGAACTCAAAAGTGATATCGCCGACATTCGTAACATCGCAAGCAGAGCCGGTGGTTCTCTTTCGGCCGCAAAATTTTTAGAAAAATTTGTCGATTCGGGAATCGCTTGGGCTCATATCGATATCGCCGGCGCGGCTTGGAGAAAAAAAGGTTCCGGAACTCAGATTGGAAACGGGCCTACGGGTTACGGGGTTCGATTGCTCGTAGACCTCGCCGAAAAAATAGGAAAGAAAAAATAGACAAAACCGTTCGGGAAGTCAAAAGATTTCCCGAATGGTTTCAACAAACCGGTAATGTGATCGCGGCGAGAACCACCGTTTCCGGTTTGTTGGAGATCGTATGATCGGATACATTTTTGATTCCGAAACTTCCGCCGTGTTTTCTCGCGATGATATCCACAAGCGTAAGTCCCAATCCCGAAAACACGCCTTCCGTCTTTACGCTTTCATCTAAGAATTTCGCCAAACGATAAAAAGGTTGTTTTACTAGCGCTTCTTGTTCGGCGGTAATCCCGGATAAATAATTAGAATCGAAATTATTTTTTACATAGAGATTGAATAAACCCGACTTCGAAGAAAAGTAGATATCGATTTCCCCGCCCTTATCTGAATATTTCAGTGCGTTTATCAAAACCTCGTGAAAGATTATCAAAAACGAATCTAAATCCACAAAAACGGAATCCTGATATTGATTCGGATTTGCCTTCGGCATTCTAAAATTAAGATCCTTCGCTTCCAGATATTCTTTTTCATTCATCGTAAACTTTAAAAAGTGTTCCGAAAGTTTTGCGATCAATTCCGAAACTGGAATTTTTTTAAGATGAGGTTCAATTTCCCTGTGAAGCAGATTCAGACTTTCTTCCAGACGATTTATATTTTTTTCGATATAATCCCCGTTTTCAAAGAGCATATCCAACAAATCTCCGGATATTACATATTTTGAATCTACCTTTTCCGCGGAACCTTTGATCATCTTTATAAGACTGATGAGAGTGCCGATCCCACCTCCGCTCAGAAGCGCGTATTTGATATTGTTCAGGGTTGTTCTTGAAAGTTCTATCATAGAATCCAAATCCGTAACCCGAGAACGTTTGTAAGAAGCCCAACCGAGTTGTTCTTTGAGGCGATTCGCCGATTCGTCTTCGAAAAGTTGAATTACCTTTCTTCTTTTTAACTCCACTGAAATTTCTTTTAGAAGACTTTCGTAGTTATGAGAATCGATAGGTTTTAAGATATAATCAAATACTCCCAAATTCATGGTCTCAATGATCGTTTGCGGTTCGGAATGAGCCGTCATTACCACGAAGATAGAATCCGGGCGGACTTCTTTCATTTTAGAAATAAATTTTTTGCCGTCCATAACCGGCATCTCTAAGTCCACAAAGTAAACGTCCGGCTTGAATTCGTCTACGAGAGCGAAAGCTTCGCTTCCGTTTTGGACTTCGCAGTATTCCAAACCGATCTTCTTAGACATATAAACCATGGTCTTTCTCAGGAGTTCTTCATCTTCTAAGATCATGACTCTCGGATAGGTTTTTTCTGCTACTGCTTCTTTACTCAAGTTGGAACTCCTGAAAAAACATGAATACATTCAGTTATTAGAATATATTATATTTGTTTCTTAACTCTGAATTAAAGGACGAAGGAAATCAAAAGGGAACTCTCGGAATGAGGATAAAATTAATAAATTTCCGTTTTTATTGCAATACTCGATTTCCGCTCGAAAAAATCGATCGATCAAATTCATCATTGCTTAGGAGATAAGGAGTCTAATCCCAGCTAAAAGGTCTTAAAACGGCCCATAAAGTCGGTTCGTCTTCCTTACTCAAAAAAAAGGTAAAATCCCGATCTAAAAAGAGTTGGAAGAGTCGAAAGGACGGGAATCTCTTATGATTTAAAAGCTCGAACATCTTTGGATCTCAAGATTCTTAGGAAAGCCGAAAAGACACATTCTCTGTGTTCGATAAAACACAGAGAACAAAGATAAATTCTAAAATTCTTATATAGTCCCAAGGGCGCTGTTGGCGAGATCGTATCCGCCTGTTTGGGCCGGATGAAAACCGGGCTTTAAGTAGAGAAAGAACGCCTTTGCCGTCTCCACAAAAAGAATTCTTCCGAAAGGTCTTGAGGCTTTTAGATCCCGAAAATATTTTTTGAAATCGACGTTCGGATCCGTGATGATAAACCAATGTTGAAAGAAAACGACGTATCCCCAAAAAATCCAAGACGCTAAGAAGAATCCGAAAATTCTCAAGAGATAACTTTTCGAAACGGTCTGAAGAACGTCATACGCAACCGCTTTGTGTTCTATCTCCTCGCACGCGTGCCAAAGAAGTAGATCTCTCATTTCTCCATAAGCGTGTTCGTGAAATCCGTGCCTGAGCGTAATTTCACCCATAGTCGCTGTGTAGTGTTCCATTCCTGCTGTTACGGAAAGTTTTAATTTTTTTCCGAAGAAGAATTCAAAAAAAGGAAGCATGACACGAAAAGCGCTCCATTCAAAAAAACGAACAAAACGTCCCACAGGTTTTCCCTGTTTTGCGAGCACTTCCAATACTTTCTCGTGTTCCTTTCCGTGTTGAACTTCTTGTCCGATAAAGGCTTTGATCGAGGTTTGTAGCTTCGGATCCTTTACTTGGTCCGCAAAGGCCTTCACGCTTTTTATAAAAAATCTTTCCCCTTCGGGAAAAAGAATGTGATACGAATTGATGATATGCGTGATAAAAGAATTCCCCGCGAAATAATGATCGGGGAGATCTCCCATTTTTTCAAAGTCCATCTTTCGGACCGTGGGTTGACTTGCGTCGATCGGTTTTAAATTCCTCTTTTTCGGTTTTGTTTCAACGGTCATTTTTCACTCCTTCCAGGACGCTTTTGTTTGTAACGATCACTATAGAATATTTTAAAACAAAGCTCGCGCCGATCTATGAAAAGCTCTGACCGATTTCGAAATCAGTAGAGAAAAACGGAGTTTCACAGTGATTCTTGGACGGAACTCCGGCCGCTTTACGGCTTTAGAGAAGGATTTTGATTTTTAGAAAGGGCGGATCTTTTTTTAAAAAGTAGGAACTCTTACTTTTAAGAATCTTTCTGAGAACCCAAGAGCAACGCGCGAATTCCCGATTCTAAAGTCTGGAAAAAATCGATCTGAAAAACCACAAAATCGGGAGAAGAATTGAGAACTTTCGAAACGATCGGAGCCGGTTCCGCGTGGTGCCAGAGACCGACGATGAGCGCGTGAAGATGTGTGAGAAAAATCAAAGCGTCTTCGGATCTTTTCCATTTCAGAACCCGACAAATCTCCGGAACAATTTCAAGAACGTGTTTTCGGACCGAAGTTTTCAGTTGAAGAGCGCTTTCAAAGGCGACGTTTTTTTCCAGAAGTGCGGAACCGATCGCCATCAAACGTACGACTCTCTGGTTTTCTCTCAGAGATTCCGTAATCCAAGTAGAAAGCTCTCTCGCACTCGTTCCCGGTTTTTTGGAGCGAAGAAACGTCTGGAAAGAATCAAACCAGATCTCATAATCCATTCTATGAATTTCTAAAAAAAGTTCTTCTTTCGTTTTAAAATAAAGATAGAGGGTTCCCTTGGCTACTCCCGCCTTTTTGGCGATCTGATCCATGGAAATCTTTTCAAAAGAGGATTTGTTAAATAAGGCGATAGCGGCCCGAATCAAAAGTTCCTTTTTGACTTTCTTGTCGTCGTCTTTTACGGCTCGGGTTTTCATTCTATTTTTTGACTCAAGGGAGAATTTTAATTCTTCCGATTCTTCTATTTCCATCTATCAAAACGCTCGCCACAAAAACAATCTCCTTTTCGATTTCAAAGTTTCACTTTTCGGGATTGACAATGACTTGAAGTCATTTACATATGACCCAAGGTCATTTTAAAGTGACTTTGGGTCATTAAAAAGGAGTAATCTAAGAATGAAACGAAAAACCGTATTGATCACAGGAAGTTCTTCCGGAATCGGAAAAGCCGCGGCGAAACACTTTCAAGCAAAAGGCTGGAACGTCATCGCAACGATGAGAAGTCCTGAAAAGGAAAAAGACCTCCAAAACCTTCCGAATCTAATCTGCCTTCAATTGGATGTAACAAAATCGGAAACGATTCAAAAAGCGATCCAGGAAGGAATCAAACACTTTGGAGAAATCGACGTTCTCGTAAACAACGCGGGCTACGGACTTGTAGGGCCGTTCGAAGGCGCCGACAAAGAACAGATTCAAAGACAGTTTGATACGAACGTTTTCGGAGCGATGGAAGTGATTCAAAAGATTCTTCCTCATTTCCGTAAGAATAAAAAAGGACACATCATCAACGTAGCTTCGATGGGAGGAAGAATCACCTTCCCTCTTTACAGTCTCTATCACGCCACCAAATGGGCCTTGGAAGGTTTTACGGAATCTCTTCAATACGAATTGCAACCCTTTGGAATCCGAGTCAAACTCATTGAACCCGGTGCAATCGCCACCGACTTTATCGGGCGTTCATCGGATTCCACTTCCGAAAAGTCTCCAGCGGAATACAAACCGTTTGCCGAAGCGGTCTTCGGAAATATGGAGAAGGCGATGATGACGAGTACTTCGGAAGCGGTCGCAAAGGTGATCTATAAAGCCGCGAACGATTCTTCCAAACGTCTTCGTTACGTGATAGGAATGGACGCGAAGTCTCTTTTAGGATTGCGTAAATTTCTTTCCGACGGAGTCTTATTCGGAATTATGAAGTTGGCATTATTGAGATCTACGAAGGCAGCTGCTTAAACAAATCTTAGGAGTCCTTTATGTTTGGAAATCGTATTCAAAAAGTTTCACTGGCGTCCTTGATCCTTCTTTTAGGATTCACTTCTTTAGTTCTTTTACAGACTGCTTGTCTGAGTTCCTTCGGAGGAAACCCCGAAGGGAAGAGAGTGGAAAGAATGCAGACTTCCAAAATGTATAAGGACGGTAAATTTGAAAACGAACCTTTCGTTCCTATGATCCTTCCCGGTTCTTATTCCAAGATGATCTGGAGACAACTCTTCGGAAGCGAACAAAGAGTTCCCCCTTCTCCCATCCCCGTTGTCTTTCCGAACGCAAAGAATTTTCCGGAAACTCCGGGACCAGGACTCAGAGCGATTTGGTTTGGACACGCTTCCGTTCTTGTTGAGATAGACGGGATCAGAATTTTTACGGATCCCGTTTTTTCGGATAAGGTTTCCCCTTTCACGAGCATCGGACCGGGACGATTTTTTCCTCCTCCGATTCCTCTCGAACAACTTCCGAAGATCGACGCCGTCGTGATTTCTCATGATCACTATGATCATCTCGATATGCTGACTGCGAAGTATCTCGCTTCCAAAGGGACAAAATATTTTGTTCCACTCGGAATTGGCGCGCACTTAGAACGTTGGGGCGTTCCCGAGAATCAAATCGTAGAATTGGACTGGTGGGAAAAAGGCAAGGTCGGCGAAGTTGAAATCGTCTGCACTCCCGCCGTTCATTATTCCGGACGCGGACTTACAAATGGAAAATCCACTCTCTGGTCTTCTTGGAGTGTGGTAGGTCCTACGAATCGTTTCTTTCATAGCGGCGACACGGGTTATTCTTCTCACTTTTTGGAAATTGGAAAACGTCTGGGCCCTTTCGATCTGAGTTCGATCAAGGTCGGAGCTTACGACGAAACCTGGGAAGGGATTCACATGAATCCGGAAAAGGCGGTCCAAGCACATATCGATCTTAAATCAAAACGTATGTTCCCGGTTCACTGGGGAACCTTCAATCTTGCGATTCACGACTGGGAAGAACCGATCCGAAGGACCTCGGAGGCGGCCAAACTTCTCAAGGTCGACCTTGTCACTCCGAAACCGGGGGAAACTGTGGACGGAAGAACGTCCTTTCCTTCCGAATCCTGGTGGGAAAAGGTGAAATAGCGTTTAAGGCAAAGTAGAATCGGGAGAATCTTTTGGAAAAAGGATCTTCCCTGTTCCACTCTTCGCTTCGTTGTTCCGTCCCGGAGAAAGTTTTTTCGACCTTCTTAAAAGTAGGAACTCCTTCTTTCAGATCCAAACCTCATTCTTCTCAAAAGAATCTCTTCGAAGACGCTCTTATTTCTGGTTTTTGATAGGTTCTGTCGAAAATCCTTTTCGTTTTTCGAATCCGGTTTCTTCCGAAAAGCAAAACGTGGACGGAACTCCGGACAAAAACTCCTCAGGGTGAAATGGATTCTCCTGAAAACAAAGAAAAGTAGGAACTCCTTCCTTTTCCCCTCCACAAAAAAGCCGAATTCTGTCCCCTAAGCCCATCTTCGAGACAGCGAGAATTCCTTGACCTATGGTGCGGCGCCAAAAAACTGGTCATAGATTGTGCGTTGCACAAATTTGAATCTACGGAGGCATCCAGTGAATTTTCGCAAGATGACCCGATTTCGTTTTCGCTATCTCCTTTGGTTGCTCTTACCTTTGAGCTTCCAACTTGTTCTCGCACCGCTTGCCGGAGCATTGGGTCAAAAGACGACCCTTCTCGACGAAGAAACCGTTGAAATCCAAGCCATTCAGGCTTATATCCTGGAGGTCCGACCTTCTCTTTCCAAGGAGCCTCTCCAAAAACTTTCCCAGGTCATTCTGCAAGAATCTCGAAGACTCGATCTGGAATCCTGCACCTTTCGTTGTTCCGACACGGACAAAGTAAGCCTTCTCATCGGACTCATTCATCTTGAATCCGAATTCAAGGCGACCGCCCGTTCCCCAAAGGGCGCACGCGGGTTTATGCAGATCATGCCGAGCACGGCAACTTGGCTTTCTAAAAAGGAAGGCTGGAGAACTTCTGCGGAAGACCTTCACAAACCGGAAGTGAACATTCACTTGGGGGTTTCCTACTTAAACGACCTCTTAGATCTCAGAAAAGGAGATACGGAAAAAGCGCTTCTCTCCTACAACGCGGGCCCCGGCGCCGTAGACCGTTGGGGAGGAGTTCCCGAATACAACGAGATCATTCTCTCCAACCAATCTCGTTATTTAGAATTGAGAGAAAAGGTCGCAAACTCTCTTCGATAAATTAAAAGTCCTTGGGAGTTTTCTTAAGAATGCTCTCAAGGAACCCAATCCGATTTATTAAAATACTTATCTTCCAACTCTCTCAACGCTCCGGAGCGGCTTAGCTCTGAAATGAAATAATCGAAATTCCGAACAAAGACGAGATCCGCGAGAGGAAAAGCGGCGCTGATATCCTCTCTCTGGACTTGTTCTAAGAGCGGACGAAAATTAGAAGCGATCGATTTTTCTTTCAGGAGAATTCCCTTGATATAAAAAGAATCGGCTACGAGACAATTCGCAGTTCCGTTCTTCACCGCTTCCCATGCCGAAGGAGTATCTCCGTAAGTAAAGATTCGGTTGTTCTTAAATTTTTTGAGAAGATATTCGTGACGATTGGAGAAAGAACGCACCGCAAAGGTCACTCCGCTTAAATCTTGTAAGTCGAGAATACTTCTAAAACTCTGAGTTGTAATGATACTTCCCTCCGGAGGCGGAGGAAGCGCGGTTTTTCGGATCAAAGCCGCAGGCGTAGAAATCAGATAAGCGGAACTAAAACGAACCTTCTTGGATCTTTCTAAATTACTCGAGATTCCGGATAACGCGATATCCGCGTCCTTCTTTTTGATCGCCTCCGCGTATTCGGCAAACTCGGGATAAGAAATGAATTTGAATTTGACCCCGAGAAAATCCGCGTAGGCCTTTCCCAATTCGTAATCAAAACCCGGATATCCTTCCTTCGCGTTGGGAACGTAAAATGGTTCATCGGCCTGATTTCCAGCGACTTTCAATTCTCCCTTTTCTAAAATTTCCTTCAATCGAGAAGAATTATAAAATTTGAATGTATCGTCTTCCGCATCGATGGAATTCAGATCGGTCTGATTCCAAAGAAAAAACGCGCCCAGAAGAATCAAAAATACGACACGTTTTTTTAGAATTCCCTCAACCATTTTTAAGACCTCGATTTTAATCTTCCCGCAACTCTTTTATAGTTTTATAATATTCTAAACATTCGGGGTTGCTCAGGGCTTCCTTGTTGGTCACGGCTTCTCCCTGCACCGTCCTCTTGACCGCAATCTCCACCTTTTTCATATTGATCGTATAAGGAATATCGGGAACCGCAACGATCTTAGAAGGAACGTGTCTCGGAGAAACCTTGTCTCGGATTTCTTTTTTTAGAATTTGGATCAGAGAATCTTCCAAAGTTTTTCCGTTCGCCATCTTAAGAAACAAAACGATTCTCACGTCTTCTTTCCAGTCCTGACCGATGATCACGGAGTCCGCAATTTCGGGAAACGTTTCGATCAAACTATAAAGGTCCGCCGTTCCGATTCTTACGCCGCCCGGATTGAGGGTCGCGTCCGAACGTCCATAGACGACGAGGCCTCCGTTTTTTTTAAGCTCCGCAAAATCCCCGTGGCACCAAACTCCGGAGAATGTTTCGAAATAAGCGGACTTGTATTTTTTACCTTCCGGATCTTTCCAAAAAGAAAGGGGCATCGATGGAAACGGTTGTTTGCAGACGAGCTCGCCCTTTTCTTCCATCAAGGATTTTCCCGATTCATCCCAAATCTCCACGTCCATTCCGAGACCTCTGCACTGGATTTCACCCGCGTGAACAGGAAGGATCGGATTCCCAAGAGCAAAACATCCGTTGAGATCGGTTCCTCCGGAGATGGAAGAAAGTTGAAGATCCGACTTCCAATTTTGATAGACGTATTGAAAACCCGAAGAAGTCAGAGGAGAGCCCGTGGAAAGCACCGCTCTCATAGAAGAAAGATCCAAACCCTTAGGTTGAAATCCCGACTTCTCCAGCGTAAGAATGTATTTCGCTCCGACTCCGAAGACGTTCACCTTTTCTTCGGCGACGATCTGAAAGAGAATCTCAGGACCCGGATGAAACGGATTTCCGTCGAACAAAACCACCGTAGCTCCGACCGACAAAGAACTCACGAGCCAGTTCCACATCATCCAACCGCAAGTCGTATAATAAAAAATCCTTTCTCCTTCCTTGAGATCGGTATGAAGAACGAGTTCCTTCCAGTGATTGAGAAGAACTCCCGCGCCTTGAACCATACACTTCGGAAGCCCTGTCGTTCCGGAAGAATACATGATATAAACCGGATGATCCATTCCTACTTGATAAAACTCAGGTTCCGCACCGAAATTCTCCTGAAGAATACTTTCTAAAAATTGAATATTCTTTTGTGGATAATTTTCGGGCAATACCGTCCGAGTCTGATTCTTAAAATGAAGAAATCCGTTTTTATAATCGGAAACGATGACCGCTTCCAGGGACGGAATCGAAGAAAGAATCTGGGTCAGATTCTCAGCAAGTGAAAGATCCTTTCCTTTAAAAGAATAACGATCCGTTGTGAAGAGGACTTTCGGTTCAATCTGTCCAAAACGATCCAAAACTCCCTTAGCGCCAAAATCGGGAGAACAGGAACTCCAGATCGCTCCGATCGAAGTCGCGGCGAGCATTGCGATGACGGTTTCCGGGACGTTCGGCATGAGTCCCACGACACGATCTCCGGGAACCACTCCTCTTTTTCTGAGATCCTTTGCAAGAGCTCCTACATAACTTCGCAGTTCCGCATAACTTACTTCTCTTCTCGATCCGTCTTCTCCTCTGTAAATCAGAGCCGGAAAGGAATCCTTTCTTCGCAAAAGATTCTCCGCAAAGTTGAGTTTGGCCCCGGGAAAAAAACGAGAATCCACAAAATTCTCGGCTTTCTCGTAAGCCTTCTCAAAGGTTTGAGAATGAACGAGACCGGAGAAATTCCAGATGCTTTCCCAGAAAGCTCCTACATCCTTTACGGACCAGGAACGAAGCTCTTCAAAGTTCGCAAAGGTAAGTCCTTTCCCTTCTTTTAAAAATTTTTGATAACGGTTTAAATTGGAAGATTCAATTTGTTGAGAGGAAGGCGCCCATAGCTCTTGATACATGAAAAATCTCTATTCTTTATTTTGTGGACTCTATTACATTTTTTTCGAAAGGTCGGGTCAACATGAATTTTGATTGAGGAACAAGGACGCCTCTGTAGGTTTAGGAAAAAATAAATCCGAGAATACTCCATTGAACTCATTTGAACATATCCACGCGGCCGAAATCATTCTCATCGTCTCCGGAATTCTCTATACACTTCACGGCCTGATTCATCAATTGATCGTCGGAGCCGCCGTCGGATTCTTTCAATTTCCCGATGAAAGACAATCCCGTTTAATTCTTATGATGTGGATCACGACCGGCGCCTTTATGAGTTTTTTGGGATTTCTCCCTTCGATTCTGATTTTATTTTACGGCCCGCAACCAGCGGTAGTCGCCACCTTGATCACGGAAACGGTTGCAATCGGCTTTCTTACCTTGCATATTTTTTTGTCAGGCTACAGGACCCACACACAACCGGTAAAAATCGGATTCTTCTTTAGCCTTGGATTTACGGTCATTCTCGCGGGCTATCTCCTCTCTCTCAGATTCTAAACTGGAGAATGGGGTAACACTTCGAGAAGGACGATGATTTCTCAACTCCGTTGGGAACCAACGGCAACGCTCCGCTTCTCTATTTTTGCCAATAGCTTAATGTAGGGAGAAACCTTCCTCTGCTCACTTGAATCTTAGGAAGAATCTGTCGGAAGTCCGACAACTCTTCTGTGAAAACGGCGCGCCCCCGCCCTGAATGGGTGGAGGTGGTGGGCTCGTGGGAAAAAATCGGAGGATTTTTCTCTATCAGAAAAACCTTATCTTTGCAAGTAAAAGAATTCCTGCCACTTTGTAGGAACTCCTGCAAATATTCCTATTCGGATCTTCTTGATTCTAAATGGCTTTCCAATTGGTAAGTGCGATTATACTTTACGGGGACGATGATTTCTCAACTCCGTTGGGAACCAACGGCAACGCTCCGCTGCCTTTTGGCAACATCCGTCCCTTACGGGGACGATGTTGGCTCGAAATAAGCGAGGTTTTCCGGGCCTTCGTGGATGACAATCCGATCCACCTGACCACCCGCAGAATGGACGCTTTCTTTGAGATAGTGGTAAAACCAACGGGCGATATTCTCCGAAGTCGGGTTGATTTTTTTAAATTCTTCCAGATCGTTGATGAGAATGTGATCGAGTTTTCCGACGAGTTCTTTCAGCTTTTGTTTAGAAGTGAGAAAATCAAAGCTGATCCCGTCTTCTCCGATGTTCTTTTTTCCGGAGAGAAAAAGTTCCACCTTCCAGGAATGTCCGTGGATCGGTTCGTCGGAACCATCCGGAAAATACCGGTAAAGGTAATGAGAGGATTCAAATCTTTCCTCGATACGAATGTAAAATCTTCCGGTTTCTTCAAAAAACATAGCTCTTGACTTTCTTTCCCAGGTCTATATATTGGAAGCTACTGCACTGGAGAGATGGTTTCGTGAAAGAAACGAGATTCCCAGCCGGTGATTGCGCCGTTTAGCAGGAGCAAAATACTTCGCGAAAATAGTTTCCCTGCGAGTATTTTAGTGATAGGAGATATTCAATGACAGAAGTGGTCAAGCCAAGATTTTATAAGGAAATGACAGTGGGTGAAGCCATGTCCGTTCACCCGGAAGCAGGGCTTGTGTTTTCAAGCTATCATTTGGGAGGATGCTCTCACTGCTCCATCAACGAACTCGAAACAATCGAGCAAGTTTGTATGGGATACGGTGTGGAAGTAGAAGTTCTTGTGGAAAGCTTGAACAACCTTCTCGAAGATTCGGAAGATTAAAATCTTTCTCCCGGAGAATTTTTGTTCTCCGGGATTTCGTTCTTCTCGCCGTTTTTCCCTACTCTACTTTTCCCCCTCGATTCAAAAGATTTTTCTAATTCCTTTTTTGTTCTGAACTCGCTTTTAACGACTCGGAATCGAAAGTAAACTTCAGTTAAACTCAGGATTTTACCCGCGGAGAATATCCCTTTTTTCTAATAGATCCGATTCTTTTGTATTTTGCATGATAGTCAGAAACATTCCGAGAGAACTTTCCCTCTCTTTGTTGTTGTCTTGGATAACATGAAAAAACGATTTTCAACTTGGAAAATGCAATTGAACTCTTCTTGGTTTTTTGGATTTTTTCTTTTCTTATCTTCGACCGTCTCCTCCATCGAAGCCTTTACTATAGAAGTTTTTGTTCCTCTTTGCAACGGGGCACAACTCGCGTGCGGCAAAGGAAAGGCGGGAGATCCCCGATCCTTGGATGGAAATTTATATTGGGGCGCCTCCTTCGGAGCGGAAACATTCTTAAAAAGGGCGAAGGGATTTCGAGTCGTGGAACGAAAGGACGGAACAACATCCTCTGCAATCTTAAGGGATCTGGTTTTAGAAAGGACTCCGAAAAAAGGAGAAGAGAAAGTCACTCTTCAAATCCATGCGTATGCGGGAGAAAGAATCGACGATGCGTTAGTCGACTTCTTAAACGCATCCGGAAGTTCCGATTCGGATCTACTGGTGTGGGTCGGCCATGATCGTCTTATGGATCGATTTCCACCCGAATTGGAAAAGCAAAAACGCAGATTCTCCAGACCCGTGGTCGTCCTTGCTTGTGAAAGTGAAAAGTATTTTGGGCCCGTCCTCAAGTCCTTGAAGGTAACTCAAGTGGCGATGACAAAAACTTTTATGGCTCCGGAAGCTTATCTTTTGGAAGCGTTAGCCGGCACAGTCGCAAAGTCAGGTCTCAAAGATAAAAAAGCGATTCGCTCCTCTCTCGTAGAAGCCTATGCAAAGTATCAAAGAATTTCCATCCGGGCCGCCGGGACCGTTTTTTCAAAGTTAGAATGAAGACTTTTTAAGAGGAAATGTAGTAGTAACGAACTCCGGCTTTTCGAAAATAATTTCGGATTCTACTTTCTTTGCCGAATACTTCCGTGTTTTCAAGTGGTTTTAGACCTTTTCGAAAGGTTCCTTCGTTGAGCTGAACTATTTCGCCTAACGCGTCGAAACGATAAAACTCCAGACCTCCTTCTCTTTTGAGAGCGAGAAGGCTCATGGTCAGAAAACTTTCGGTTCTGTATTCTTCTTCTGAAAGTCCGTAGACAAAGGGACTCGGGAAAATTCTGTGAACAAAACCTTTGTATTCCACCGTATTCTTTCTTCGATCCAGATCTTTGAGAATCGTGTAAGGAGAATGATCCGTAATGAAGTAAATCGTTCCACAACGAAAGGTGATATATTGTTTTCCCTTTTGATTTGTGGAAGAAGGAAGTACAACTCCCGAAGAAATCATATCTCCGGGAGAATAATGATTCCCTGCGATTTTTTCGAGACGGTTCTTGAGCGTCTCATCTAAGAATTCCACCGAATCGGTTCGTTTCATCTTTCCGAGTTGATGGAAGATTCGATCGAATTCATTTTTCTCGTAACCTTTGTTTTTTACAAAGGTATCCAATTGTTTTTTTAAGGATTTGAGTCGGATCTGAAAGTATGGAGAATCGTTTTTTCCGGCGAGACTGAACATCTCGTCCCAGAGAGTTTCCAATTCCCGGATCTCATCCTTTTGGTCGAAGGTCTTCTTTTCGACTTCTTCCAATATAGATTCGAATTTGTGTTTTAAGTCAAAAAAGAATCGAGAGTCTTTAACGGGATCCATAGGAGTATCTTTATTATCGGACGATTAACGGATTTTTCGAGACTTAGAAATTCTCAAAATCCTCGACTGAAATTCGAGCCTGTCTTAAAATACTTCGTAAGTTCCGATCGCGATTTCTTTATGAACCGGAACAATCGTAGTCAGGGTGCCAACTTCGGTAGTTTTAATGAATTTTATGTGACTTCCCTTTTGGGAGACCTCTCGAAATCCGGCAGCTTCTAATTTTTTTTTGACTTCTCGAAATGAGAGCGATCTAAGCGACACTCACTTCCGCCTGAAATTTTTTGATTTCCGGAAGAACCGTAGCGATCGGTGTTTCAAAATGTAATTCCATCGCTTCTTTCAAATTGACCAATGCTTCTTCCTCAGTTTCTCCTTGGCTTGCTATATCTACTTCGAGGCACTGAGCAACGAATAAACCCTCTTCTTGCCAAACGCTTGCTGTAAAAGATTGTTTCATATCACTAAAATAGAAACCGATTTGGCAAGATTGTCCAATCTTTTTCCCCTTCGACACGCGTCTTCCGATGTGACAACTCAAGCGAAAGCCTCCCTATCGAGAGGAGATCAGTTTGCGTGTTTCCGACTTTTGATCGAGAGAATAATTCCAACCGCGGTCATGGACATGATCAAGTGCGATCCACCGTAACTCATAAACGATAAAGGAATTCCGGTGACGGGCATAAGTCCGATCACGATTCCGATGTTGATCGCCATGTGATAGAAAAGAAGCGCGACGATTCCCGACGCGAGCAAGGATCCGAAACGGTCCTTACTTTCATAACTGATTTGAAGACCGCGTAACGGAATCGAAAATAAAAAGAATAATAAGAATACGGATCCTAAAAATCCGGTCTGTTCCGCCCAAGACGCAAAGATAAAGTCAGTGCTCGATTCCGGAACATGAGGAATTCTTCCTTCGGTCATTTCCGCGTTCATCAATCCTTTTCCAAAAAATCTTCCCGAACCGACCGCGGGTTTGGACGCGCGCAGTTGATAACCGGCGCCCTGTTTGAATTCTTCAGGATTTAAGAATGCGGTCAATCGTACGACCTGGTTTTCTCGGAAGGGAACTGTCTTCATCACGACAACGGCTGAAATCAAACTGATCCCCAAAATCCCAAGAGGAATATAATATTGTCTTAATGTTCTACTTCCTCTCGCGATTCGGATTCCCACCATCACGAGACTCGCGAGTAGAAAAATTCCCCCGAAGGTAAGGAGCAACTTCTGATTGGAAAATATCTTAAAGAAAAATCCGCCTTCCAGTTCCACGACCTGATCCACGACTTCCCGAAGCGCGTTTAACGTCTTCGGTGTGAGGTTCGCGGCTTTCAGATCCTTTCCGTCCAACGCGAGCCAGATCTTTCCTCCGAGCCGGTTGACCACCGATAAAAGATCGGTCTTTCCCGTTCTCTGTAAGAAGTCGGTGATATCGTTGATAAGAGTCAGCCTGGAATATTCCACGAACATAGGAATCATCAGAGTGATTCCTCCTAACGTCAAAAGAGATCCTATGTGAAGGATGTCCGCTCCTCCGAGAAAGAGCATCGTAAAAAGAATCGGCAAAAAGGAAACCGCGGTTCCAAAGTCAGGTTGCAGAAGAATGAAGATCATAGGAACGATCACGATCACGAAAGGAATCGAAAGAACTGCGATATTCTTCATATCCTTTTCTTTCAGAACCATAAACTGCCCGAGAAGAATCACCGTGGATAACTTCGCAAACTCGGAAGCCTGGATCCCGATCGGTCCAAGCTTCAACCAAGAACGCGCTCCCCTTCCGGATGGCAAGTGACCGATCCCGGGAATCAGAGTGATCATCAAAAGAAAAACCGTAAACACATAGATCACGAGAGCATAAGCACCTAACAACTGATAGTTGATCCGAGATACGAAATACATGATCACGAGACCGATGATAAAATAAGAAAGTTGTCTATACCATTTTCCCGGTCCGTCTTCGAAGTTGACTTCCTGGCTGTAAAGGGTCAACACGCTGCAAAGAACGACGATGACGACGGAGATTACTAAAAAGTAATCTATCTTTTCTATGGACTTATCTGGCTTCAAGAGGTCCCTCCTGTCCTGCCGTCGGCGAAGAAGGCGGAGCTACGTCCTGCGATTTTTTAAAAGTTCCCGGAGGAAACGCCGCGTGAAACATTTCTCTCGCGACGGGCGCCGCACCTGCGGCTCCACCGACTCCGTATTCAACGAAAACTACGATTAACACCTGTTCGCTGGCGGGCGCGTTTGCGGGCGCGTAACCCACAAACCAAGCGTGGTTGGATCCGGAAGCGCCTCGTCTTCTGGTCTGAGCCGTTCCCGTTTTTCCCGCGATATCGGGTAAGAATGGTTTGTTCAACACGTAAGCCGCCGTCCCGCTTTTTACGACGAGCTTCAATCCTTCTTTGATCGCTTCCGCAGAAGACTGATTGATCGGAATGTCCTTTAAGATTTGAGGGGTTGTTCTGTTGATGATGGAGTTATCCACCGGATCTCGAATCTCGCTCACTACATAGGGTTGATAGATCTGTCCTCGATTGAGAAGGCCCATGTAGAACATCGCCATTCCCATCGGCGTCGAGGAAATGAATCCTTGACCGATCGATAAATTGATCGTATCTCCGTCGAACCACTTCGTTCCGTATGTTCTTTTTTTCCACGCGGAAGAAGGAACAAAGCCCGTGATCTCTCCTGGAAGATCCACCTTGGACTTACTATCCAATCCAAAAAGTCGAGAGTAGTTTAGAATTGCGTCGGATCCCAGTTTGTATCCGAGATTGTAAAAATAAACCGAACAGGATTTTTGAAGAGCGTGTGCGAGGTCGTTGGTCCCGTGACCTCCCTTCTCCCAACACATAAAAACTTGATCCGGAACTCCGGCAAAGGTCGACTTTAAAACAAAACTTCCGTTGCAGGAGTAAGAAGTCTCCGGAGTATATCCGATCTTGTGTTGGCTTTCCAGAGCAGCAAGAGCGACTAACGTCTTATACGTGGACGCCGGGGGAAACTTGGATTGAATCGCAAGATTTAAAAATCCGCCGTTGTCCTTGACTCGTTTAAAATGACTGGTTCGATCCGCCTTATTCTTTCCCGAAAGAATGTTCGGATCGTAGCTCGGATTGGAAGCCATCGCGAGAATTTCTCCCGTCGCAACCTTGACCGCAATCGCGGTTCCCCTACTTCCTTTGAGAGCCTTGTGAGCGGCGATCTGGATATCTTTGTCGATGGTAAGGATTAAATTGTTTCCGGGAGAAGAATGTTCTACGACTCTTTCTTCTTCGATATTACCTTCGGAACTTCTTTTCTGGATTCTAAAACCGTCCAGACCTCTGAGTTCGGAATCGTATTCTAATTCCAATCCGTTCTTTCCGAGATACTGATACGATTTGATTTCTCCCGCGACTAAATCGTCCCGAGTCGGCTTTCCGATATAACCCGTCACGTGTGCGAGAGCGGGCCCCATCTTGTAGATTCTTCTCGGAGACGGAAGAAGAATGATGTATTTGGATATATTATCGAATACTGATATTCTTTCCTGTTGAGCGGTCGTGATCCCTTCCAAAAGAACGATCGGCTTTTTCGACTTTAGGTTTCTAGAAAATCTGGGTTCTATGAGTTCGTCTTCGTAATACGAAATCGGAATCGAAAGGGTTCTCGCAAATTCGTGGATAAACGCTTTTACCGTCGCCGGATCGTATTTAAAAAGAGAAGTATTTAAGATCGCGTCCAAGGAAGAATAATTCGAAACGAGCGCCATAGAAGTTTCCGGCGTGAGAAAGTTTCGGTCGAACATCTGTCCCCGAGCCGCCGGCATGATCTCGCTCTTTCTTACAAACTTCTCCGCTTTGAGTGCGTTGTCGGTTCCGTTGAAGATCTGAAGATTGAATAATTGAAAGATAAACGCGGCTAACGTAAAAACGACGAGCCCCGAAAAGATATACAATCGAAGACGGAAATTTCTCTCAAGACGGTATTCCGTCGCGGACTGAGCTCCGCCTAACAACTTACGCGTCCCCCATGTGATCCAGTTGATAGATCCAGGTCAAAGCGTAAAAAAATGCCGGAGCGATGAGCGCGTTGAAGATAGAAGTAAAAAATAAGGAATAACTCATATTCTCATGAAAGAAAATGGAGAATAGGTAATACGTCGCAACTCTTGTGATAAACGTGATGAGCAAAGAATAGATCGTGATGGAAAGATAATTCTCGTGATACGCGGAACGCGCAAACTTTCCAACCAAGTATCCGATCAGACAAAATGTCAAAGAATGAAGTCCTATCTTGTATGCCACCACGTTCCCCGAAGTGATTTCTCCTCCGAGTCCCGAGTCCGTCAAAAGTCCTCCGAAAAATCCGATCCAGAGTCCGTAGAGGGGGCCCCTTCTCAGAGCAAAGAACAATACGAGAAGAATCATAAAGTCGGGTTTGATCGCGGATCCGATCTCGAAAAGATTCGATCCGTTTAAAAAGTGTGCGATCAGAATTCCGACTGCGATAACGAGTTTTTCTAAGATCATTGCAAATCATCCTCGCTCGGAGGAAGGGACGGATTTTTAGGAACGTTCGTCTGCGGCTTATTCCCGTTAGGCGACAATGGGTTTTTGGAAGAATTCTCTTTGAGAACTTTTTCCTCTCCCGGATAATTGAGTTCCCCGAAGTAAGGATTTTCGATCGTGATATTTTGTCCTTCCGGCCAAGTTTCCAGCCATTTTTCGGGAAGTTTCAAAAGGATCGTCACACTTTCAAGCATTTCAAAACGAACAAAAGGTTTTAGATACGCGCTCTTAAAACTTCCGTTACGCGGTCCTTCTTCCGTGATCACTCCTACCGGAATTCCCGCGGGAAAAACACCGCCGCCGCCCGAGGTATAAACTGGTTTCCCGATCTTACTCAAGGATTCCGTATATTGAATCATCTCGTTCGGGCCCATCGGATATTCTCCAAAGACCCTCGGATCGATGATGATTCCGCTATCGATATAATTTAAAAGAGCTTCGGTTCCTCTTCCTGAGTTTCCGGAAAGATTGGCCCAGAGATTTGTATCGGGCATCGAAATTCCCATGTTGAAGTTGGAGTTGATCAGAGGTTGAACGACCGCGGATCCGCCGGTGACTGCGATTACCTTTCCGACTAACGCTTCTATGATCGCACCCTTTTGATCCACGGCCCTTGCGGTCACGGGCATATACGGTTTGATTCCCGCGTCGGATCCTTTGTCGATGATGATGGTTCTATAGATGGAGTTCAGACGAACCGATAAAACTTCGGCTTTGAGACTTGAGTATTTCTGACGACTCTGGAAACGAAGTTCTTTTCGAAGAGTATCGTTTTCACGATTTGCTTTTTCCAAATCCTGAGGAAGAAGTTTATAGTCTTCCATGACCGCAACGCAAGAATCCCTTTCCTTACGAACGGTTTCAAAAGATTCTAACTTATTGTATGCGCCTTTAAAAAATCCACCGAAGGAATCGATGGATCCGGAAACGATATCGCCCACTCTTTGGAAGCTTGCGATTCCTCGAACGATTACGTTACTTCTGAATGTTAGGGAAAGAATGGAGAATAAAACACAAAAGAGGAGTGAGACCGTCTCTTTGCTTCGGCTGAGTTGAAACCATAACATCGAATCTTCTTTTGCACTCCCGGCTTTTGTTCCGGAACAAAAAATCGTTCCGGATTTTTAGGCGCGTTCTTCTTGGAATTTCTTAGCGAATTCCCGGTTTGATGTATTTCAACTCGTCGAGATACTTTCCGGTTCCGAGAACCACACAGGTCAACGGGTTCTCCGCGCGGAAAACCGGAACTCCGGTTTCTTTGGAGAGATAGGTTTCCAGTCCTCGGAGGAGACAACCACCTCCGGTGAGAACGATTCCTCTTTCCACGATATCCGATGCGAGCTCGGGCGGAGTTCTTTCCAGAACTCGTTTGATTCCGTCTAAGATTTCGTCTGTCGGCTCTTTGAGGGCCTTTCTGATTTCGTTGGATTCCAATTCAAGAGTTCTTGGAAGTCCCGAAATCGCGTCCCGACCACGAACTTCCATCGTCTCCGCTTTCTTTTCAGGATATGCGTTTCCGATCGTAAGCTTGATATCTTCCGCGGTTCTTTCTCCGACGACCAGATTGTATTGGTTTCTAAGATATTTGATGATGGCTTCGTCAAACTCGTCTCCACCCGTGCGAATGGATTCTGCGATTACCATTCCCCCGAGAGAGATTACCGCGATTTCTGTGGTTCCACCGCCGATATCCACGATCATGTTTCCTGCAGGTTCGTTGATTGGGATGTTCGCTCCGATCGCCGCGGCCAACGCTTCTTCAATTAAGAATATTTCTCTCGCGCCCGCTTGTTCCGCAGATTCACGGACGGCGCGTCTTTCCACCTCGGTGATTCCGGACGGAACTCCGATCACGATTCTCGGTTTTACAAAAGTTGTGCGGTTATGCACTTTCGCGATAAAATAGCGGATCATCTTTTCCACGGTTTCAAAGTCGGCGATCACACCGTCTTTCATCGGACGGATGGCAACGATCTCACCCGGGGTTCTACCCAACATCCGTTTTGCTTCCTGCCCTACTGCGAGCACCTTTCCGGTCGCTGCGTGAACCGCAACAACCGATGGCTCGGAAAGAACAATCCCTTGTCCTTTCACGTGCACCAGTGTATTTGCCGTCCCCAGGTCAATTCCCATATCATTGGAAAACAGGGCATAGAGATTATCAAATATCATTTCGTGTACCTTTCAACCGCGGAGGTTATTTATCTTTATTATCTGTTAAAACCGGGAATTCCTGCAGAACTTTCCTATTTGAACGGTTTCAATAATTTCAACGGTTGGGTTCCCGGCAACTGCAAAACAAAAAAATGAGAAAACAAATTAAGCTGGATTCGATTTTAGCAGGAAAGCAATCTGTTCAACCATGGTTCAGGAAAAACCTCTCGCCGCTATCGATCTAGGCACCAATTCATTCCACATGATCATCGTTCGAGTTCGGGCTAACGGTACTTTTGAAGCCATAGCCCGAGAAAAAGAATCGGTGCGCTTGGGCAATCGTCTGCAAGAAGGAGGAGGTATAGACTCCGAATCCTTCAAACGAGGTATCGATTGTCTCAAACGTTTTAAGGTCCTCGCGGAAAACGCAGGAGCCGAGATCAGAGCGGTTGCCACGAGCGCACTCAGAGAAGCTTCCAATCAGGAAGAATTCTTAGAAGCGGCTTATCAACAAGCCGGCATATCGATCGACGTAGTGAGCGGTTATGAAGAAGCCCGTTTGATCTACTTCGGCATCCTCCAAGGCATCCCCGTTTTTGATCGTAAGATCATGATGATCGACATCGGCGGAGGTAGCACGGAATTGCTCGTCGGACACAGAGGAAACATACTCTTCTCCAAAAGTTTTAAGTTGGGCGCGATTCGTCTGACCGAAAAATTCTTTAAAGAAGAAACGTTGTCCAACTCGGACATCCGAAAGTGCAGACTTCATATCGAAGAAATGCTTCTTCCGTTTCGAAAGATTCTCAGAGACTTAAAACCGGACCTCGTAGTCGGTTCGTCCGGAACGATCCAAGCGATCGCGGGAATGATTCTCGCATCCCGTGGGGAAACCGAAGAGATCAGCTTGAACAACTTCGAATTCTCAACTCCTGAATTTAAAAAGATGAGAAACCTCATCTTAGAAGCGGACACTTCCAAAAAAAGGGCCAAGATCCCCGGTCTGGACGCGAAACGTTCGGACATCATCGTAGGCGGAACTCTGATCTTAGAAGAAATTTTTGATCTCGCGAACGTGCAGAGTCTTACGATTTCGGAATTTGCGCTCAGGGAAGGGATCGTCTATGACACGATCCGAAAATGGGAACACTTTGAAAACACAGAACACTCCAAACACTTGGATGATATCCGTCAGACTTCCGTTCACAACTTTATGCGCGCGTTTTCAAGGGACGAAGAATACTCAAGACACGTAGCCGATTTGAGCCTTCAGATTTTCGATCAGTTGAAAGGACTTCACAAATTAGGACAAGAACAGAGAGAACTTTTGGAAGCCGCTTCTCTGCTTCACGAAATCGGACAATCAATTTCGCATTCGGCGTATCACAAACACAGTTATTATATGATTCGAAATTCGGAAATGCTTTTGGGATTTACGTTTTTAGAAATTGAAATCATCGCACTCACGGCGCGTTACCACAGAAAAAATACTCCTCGAATCAAACACAGGGAATACAGCCGACTTTCGGAAAAAAATCAAACTCTCGTAAGACAACTTTCCGCCATCTTAAGGATCAGCTCCGCTCTGAATCGGAACCGAGGAGGGCTTGTTCCAAACGTGATCTGTAAGATCGAAAAAAATCAGATTCGATTCTTATTAAAAACGAGCAAAGGATACGATCCTTCTTTGGAAATTTGGGCCGCCGAAGAACAAAAATCCGCGTTTGAAGAAACTTACGGTTACACCGTACAATTCGTCGCGGCACCTTAAGTTTTCGAATTTGGAATTCTGGAAGAATCCTTTGTGAAAATAAAAACTTTCTTCAGAAAAATAAGAATCGAGGATTGTTAGAATGGCATAAAGATGATTTCAAATAAAATCGACGATCTTGAAATTCTAAAAACCGAATCCGGAATCGTTCTGATTCATAAGAAATTTCAAATCACTTCGATCTTTCTGATTGGAATGATAATTCTTTTTTTGTTCTTCTTGGAAGATGGATTGAAGATGAACTCTCTCTTCGATACGATTCTTTCTTTAACCATTTTTGGGATTCTCGGATTCGCCATTTACACGATTTTTCGTCATTCATTCAATTCTACGAAAGTAAAAATCGATTCCGAGTTTGTCGAAATTCTACAGAGTCCGTTTCCCACAAGACCGACGTTCAGAATTCCAAAACAAACCATAGCACAAGTAGAAATCAAAACGGATTACGAGTCGGAAAGTCCCGCCGAATTTTATTCCATTCTATTGAAGTTGACCGATTCTAAAAAAGTAATCGTCTTCGAAGATTTGAATTCCTGGGAAGAAACACAGAATCTTAAAAATCATATCGAAGAAACATTACGAAACATCGTATAAATTTTGAAATTAAAATCCGAGTCGTAAAAATCGAAAACTTTCGAGTTGCGAAAGATCGGATTCCTTGTGCTACGATCCAACTTTTTTTTAGAAATCGATACCAACTTCACCGCATTCGCGTCGGCGCGTTGGAATTTCGAAAAAATAATCCGTCTTAAACAAAAGTAGAGAATGAAGATCTATAAAAAGAGAATGAGCTACCGAAAAGAAACCTTGAATTCTAAGGAAGAATTCCGAAAACTTGTAGTTCGAAGATCTTTATAGGTCGTTGAAGAATATTCAAAATAATGAATTCAATCATTCCCGAAAAATTATCGATTCATAAAAAAAGAAATAAGACCGTCCTTTCTTACGATAAATACGATCATTCTTCCCTCGCCTTGTTACCGGTTCTTCTTTATGTAATGGGAACCATCTTTGTGGGAATGTTGGATTTCAAATCCATAGAAGAACTTTTGACCGCACTTCTCATTCTCGCGATCCCGGGATACGGTTTATACGTGATCGCGGATCATTCTTTCAACTCGACAAACATCGCGATGGATCCAAATCGTTTTGTGATCTATGACACTCCGATTCCGACTCGTTGCAGACAAGTCGTAAATAAAAACGAGATCAAAGCGGTTTCTACAAGAATCTATACGATCGTTTCCTCCGAGTTTCCCTCTTCGGATTATTACAGCGTCTCCTTGGTTCTTTCGGATTCGAAAGAAATTACGATCCTTGAAAAGATCGTAAACAAGGTTCACGCAAAGGCCATTCAAAAAATCTTAGAGGAAGAATTGAACACTTCGAGAGAATTTGTTCAAGAATCCGTTTAACAAAGATCGAAAAAAAATCTAAACCTTAGTTCCGTTTATTTTTCCGATCGACTCTTTTGTTCCTATTAACTTTCTTCCTGAAATTTGAGTTGAAATCGGACCTCAAGTCCGGTAAGAGTAAAATTACGGGTTTACATTTTTTAAAAGAAGAATCACGGGGAGAAATTTTTCTCAATCCTCTTTTGCAACACAATTCCAATAGAAAGAAAGGACAATCAAAGTGAACACAGCAGAGATCATGAAAGAGTTGGAATCGATGGGTTCCGAAGGAGTGAAAAAAATTTTTATCAATCACGGAGCGAAAGAACCGCTCTTCGGGGTAAAGGTGGGGGATCTTAAAAAGATTCAGAAAAAAATCAAAAAGAACAATTCGCTATCATTAGAACTTTATAAAACAGGAAACGCTGATGCGATGTATCTCGCCGGGTTGATCGCCGATGAAAAAGAAATTCAAAAAAAAGATCTTCAGTCTTGGGTCAAGACCGCGGCGTCTCCCATGATTAGCGAATGCACAGTAGCGTGGATCGCCGCCGAAAGCAAATACGGTTGGGAGCTCGCTAAAGAATGGATCGATTCCCCGAAGGAAAGTATCGCCTCCTCCGGTTGGAGCACATTCTCCAGTTTGCTTTCCATCACCACGGACGAACAAATCGATTCTCAAGAAATCCTCAAACTCTTAAAAAGAGTGGAATCTACGATCCACAAGTCTCAGAACCGCGTGAAGTATTGTATGAACGGCTTTGTAATCGCAGTCGGCGGATTTTATCCGAAGCTTACGGAAGAAGCTCTGAAAGTTTCCCAAAAAATCGGAACCGTAAACGTAATGACCGGTAAGACGGCGTGTAAGGTTCCGGACGCGGAAGAATACATTCTTAAAATGAAGAAGATGGGAAGACTAGGAAAGAAAAAGAAAGAGGCTCGTTGTTAAACGAAGTGCCGTTTTTTAAACAAGGCCTTCAACTTCTTAGTTCTGGGCCGACCTCCCCTTCGGATTAGAATGCGGAAGCTCGCAAATTTTTAGAAATTCCCTCCGCCAAGGGAGGAAGTAATTTTTTCATTCCGCAAGTATTGAAGTGAGTATAATCTCCGAAATCCTCTTTAGCAAAATAGGGGCCACCTAATTTCCAATAAGGAACTTCCTCTTCTATAAGAATCGATTCCCACTGCGACATCTGCGGTAAAGAATTCAAACGTGAATCAAAATCAGGACGAAAAGGAAGTGCAATCGCCAGAATAGCAACTCCTCGGGACTTCAAATAACGAAACAATACTTTCCAAGCCTCTAAGGAAGAAGATCTCGTTTTTTGCAAAGCGAGTTCGGCGTTCGGAGGCAAGGGTTGAAGTTGAGAATTGGGAACGCAGACTCCGTCGTAAGTTTCGTATCTTGCCCAATCCATGTATCCCTTGTTTTTTGAATATTCTAAATTTAGAAACTGATTTCGCTTCCGGTTCGCGGCCCATTTCCGAAACGGATTTCCGGAAATCAGACTCTCCATCTTCTTTTCCGAATAACTAAATTCATCCCCTTCTCCTATAATTTTGACCGAGGTCGACATGGACGCATTCAGACGAAGAAAAGGAAACACTCTTCCAAAAATATAAAAAAGACCGGAGGAAAGATTTTTTAGATAAAAGTTTCTCAGAGTCGAATTGAAAAAAAGCGCAAGATGAAAGGAATCATAGTTGAGCACAAGACTTCTATGAGCGCTCGCAACATCCATCTCCGATAAGGAAAAGACGGAACCGTTGACGACTACCAGAGCCGGTTTGATCCCGATTTTTTTTTCGTATTCCTTATATCGTAAGAGCATCCCCTCGGGTTGTTCCGAAGGCCTAGGAAGAAACCAGATCGGACGGGACAAGATAGATCCGAGTTCCTTTGGATGGACCCCGGAAAGAATCTGACTGTCTCCCAAAAAAACGATCGGCGCGTTCTTTTTAGAATGTTCCGCATCCGTATAAAGACTTTCATCCATATAAGAAAGACGTTCGTAGAGAAATGAATTTTTTTCCTGAAAGTCTACGAGAAACGGAAAAATAAGAATCTGAAAAAAAGAACTGAGTATAAAAAAGAGAGCAACGACTAACAGCGTCTTTACGGTCGATCTCGGTATTCTATCTTTCCATGAAATTTTCATTTTTATACCGGGCTTATTCTAAAATTGAAAATAAAAGAATTCTTTCTTTTCAAAAACTCCGAAAAGACAAAACAAAACAGCTACTCCGAAAGAAAGCGGAATCCATCGTGTCGGTCTGGTTACGATCTTTTCCAAAAAGGAGTCAGTACCTCCGGAAAAAACCATCCAAGGTTCGACGATCATAAGAGGAAGCAGAAGAAACAAAAGTTTCGCGGCAAAGACGGAGTTCCAATAAAATCCTCCGGACGCGTTTAAAACAAAATCCCAGAGTTCACTCGGAGAATGGACTTGGAATAAGAGCAGCCCGAGCGCAAACATCCAAAAAGTCAAAAGGACGCCGGATAGTTTTAAAACCCATTCTAAAATTTGAATATTCAAAGGAAGGAATCTAAGAACGTATTTCTGAAAAAGATTGTATCCGACCACTTGTAATCCGCAGTAACAACCCCAGACGAGATAACCGTAAGTGGCCCCGTGCCAGAGTCCCCCGAGAATCCAGACGATCATCAAATTTACGTTTTGTCTAAAAATGGAAACTCGATTTCCGCCCAGAGGAATGTAGAGATAATCCCGAAGCCAAGTCGATAGGGAAATATGCCAGCGCCTCCAAAACTCGGAAGGGCTGGAGGAAATAAACGGAAAATTAAAATTGAGCGTTAGACGAAATCCAAGCATCTTTGCGAGTCCCCGAGCGGCGTCCGTATAACCGCTAAAATCGGCGTAGACCTGAAACGCAAAACAAAACGCGATCCAAAAGATCATCCCCGGAGGAAGTTCCATCCCCGACTCCATCGCCTTTCCGGTAAAAAGCAGGAGATGATCGCCGATAAAAACTTTTTTAAAAATTCCCCAGAGGAATAAAATGATCCCGGATAAAAAACCGCTTTCGGTGACCTCACGATCGTTTTCGATCTGAGGAAGCAGAGAATCCGGTCTTTCGATCGGACCCGCGAGCAACAATGGAAAGAAAAGGTCGTAAACTCCGAAACGAATAAAATCAGCGCAAGGAAGAATTTTTCCGGATCGAATATCCGAAAGATAACTGATATTGTGAAACGTATAAAAAGAAATTCCTACTGGAAGTAGAATCTCAGGAAGAACAACTCCGCTCTTCGGATAAAAGACACCTAACGTGTCGTTCCAAATACTCAATAAAAATAGAATGTATTTAAAGAAGATTAGAATTCCAAGATTGAGAGAGATGAGGGAAACAAGGATTCTTTTTTGTTTATTCCCGCTTTCTTTTCCAAGATAAATCCCGCCCGCAAAGTTGAATGCGATGCAGAACAAAAGAAGAAGAACCATTTCCGGTTTCCAAAAACCGTAAAAGAAAAGACCTCCGAAAAATAAGAGACGGTTTTGTCCGAGTTTACCGAAACGAAAGTAACAAAGGAGAAAGACTACAAAGAAGACGAGAAAATTCAGAGAATTGAATAACATTCTCGAACATCAGGATTCTTCGAGCAATTCGAGAATTCTTTCCTTTTCCTTTGTATCCGCCGGATAACAGAGAGTGTGTTGGATAACGGACGTCTGGAAATCTTTGGTTCTTCGATCCGTATCGTTCAGTTTGTTTTTGATCTTTCGAATGAGAATCTGAGTTTCTTCCCGATCCTTTCCGTCGAGGATGATCGCATACTTTCCTTGACCGATTCTATACTGAAAATCGGATTCGGAAAGATTTTCCTGGATCGCCTTTCTGAGTTCTTCGCTGTAAGAGGAGAAAAACCCGGAACCTTTTAGTTTCACCATCCGGGATACATTCTGAACTTTGAATATAGTAAGACTAAACGAACTTCCCAGTCTTGCGGCCTTTAAGATCATATTCTCGATTTTTTCTTCCACGGGACTAAACGGATCCTTGAACACGGAATCTCTTTCTTGTATGAGAAGAAGACTGGAAAAAACGGGGGCCAAAACCTCCGAAATACCGACTGCGGTCTCACGATCGCTATCGGTCCAAGGAACGTCCGTCTCGTGTATGATCAACATTCCCACAAGCCAGTGAAGATTGATAAAAGGAATCACGATAAAATCGGACATGAGCCCTAATTCGTCGTTCGAAAGTTTTTGCATGAGTTCGGGATGTTTTCTAAAATTTTCGATTCTAAAAACACCGGGAATGTTTGAGACGATTCCCACGATGGAACTTTCCAGAGGAAGCGTAAAACTTCCCACGTGTTCGGGAGTCAGTAAATTAGATGCAAAAACTCTAAACTCATTTTTTGTATGCCCGTCCAAGATCATAAAGGTAGCTCTTCGGACTTTTAATTCTTCCTTAAACGAGGAGATCAATTTGTCATAGGCTTCGTCGATGGTGCGTATCGCGCCGAAATCCCGAGCGAGGGAAATGATCAGCTCGTTCGCGCGGATCACTTCCTTTAGATTTATATTTTCCTGATGAAGCTGTTCCGTGTCGTAGATTCTACGATAGACGGAACCCGCGATTTCACCGATGATCTTTAAGAACTCAAGATCCTCGATCGTATAGTCTTCTCCGCTGATCGTTTTACTGAGGACTATGATTCCGAAAAAATCATCCAAGTAACGAATCGCAACGAGAAGCTCGGCTTCGGATTGTTTTAAAATTTCCTGTTCCTTCGCGGGGAGCGCCGGTTTCAAAAGTTCTTTTGCATACAAGACCGAACCCGCGTTATGCACCGCGTGATAGATTTCATCTTCCGAAGAAATCGTCCACTCTTGATTAAAACCTTCTCCCTGATATTCTTCTAAGCGGAAGAATTCGTTGTCCCCGTTTTTGGAAGAAAAGATACCGATCGATTCGGTGCCGATCTGTCCCATTATGGAAAAAAGAAGATTTTCAAAGAAGTTCGCAAAATCAGTGGAAACTCCGATCTCTTTGCTGATTTCAAAAACCGAAATATAGTTCTCTAATTTTTTTCGAGATGCGATCTGTAAATCGATCGGAGACGTAGTAAAGTTAGAATCGTCGTCAAAAAGAAAATCGGCTTTTTCCGCGGAAGCCGCCTTTGAATCGGCTTTCGAAGGGGTACGATTCGCTTCCTTTTCGGCTTCTTTTACCCAATCTCCGAAAGGATCTTCCTCTAGGACCGCGGGAGACTCGCTCTTCTTTTCAGATTCTTCTTTTGCCTTCGGAACCGGAACTTCCGAATCTGTCGTAGGTTCCTCCGGAGATTCTTCTCCAAAGAGTTCATCTAAAGAAAAGTCGTCTTCGGGTTGATCCTCGGCCGGCACGGATAAGGAAGTAAAAGGATCTTCGTCTAACTCTTCTTTGACGGTTCCTTCGGGTTCGACGAGATCATCCGGAAGTTCGAGTAGATCGCCGCTATCAAAAGAATTCTCTTCTCCGGTTTCAAAAGTAGAATCCGGAAACTCAACTTGTAAGTCTTCCGCGTTAAAACTCGGAGCGTCTCCATCCAATTCGGGAAGAGAAAAGTCCTCGGATAAAGAAGAATCGGATTCGAAGTCAGGTAAGTGTTCTCCGACTTCCGGCATAGAATGATGATCGATAATGGGTTCGGAGGAAGCGTGAGTCTGCGGAGATTCGCTCCTCATACCCAAGGCTCTCTGGAAAAAACTTTTTTTACCTTTGAGGGCTTCCGATTTTTTGAGTAAGGATTTTTTTTCTTCCGTAGAAGTCGACAAAGAGGGCGTGCCTGGAGAATCGGATTTTACTAACTTGCTGACCCTCTCTAACAAACCCATGAATCATACACCAATTTGCTTCATTAGTTTTTTATAAAGTTCGAAATAATCAGATTGTGAGAATTCTCGAATGAGATCGTCCGGAAGATTTCCGAGGAGTTCGTCCAGATAAGTCATAATACGTTTCATTTCTTCTTTGGAAGGAGTGGTTTCTCCTGTCTCGCCCGCGGAAGGTTGAGACACGATTTGATCCGGAGTTTTCCGCACCTCTTCCATCGGAGAAAGTTCTTCTTCGTCCGCATACTCGTCTAAGACGATGATCATTCCGTCGTCTTCCACGGTCTCCGCAGTCGGAATGATAGTCTCGGCGGAAGAAGAATCCAGTTGTGCGAGCGGAACATCCTCGTCCAAAGAACCGAATGCATCGAGATCGGAGGATGCGGGAAGTTCGCCTAAGATATCGTTTAGGTCCTCACCCTCTTCTGCGGGAGCTTCGACATCGGAGAGTAAGTTGCCAAGTTCGTCTTCGGACAATGCAATCGGCCCCTCGTCTTCTTCTAAAGAAGTCGCGGTCGTGTCGTCGGTAAGAATGTGATCGAGTTCATCGGTGGAAAGAGCGATCGGTTCTTCGTCTTCCAACGGAACTTCGCCGGGTTCGGAAAGAGGAGCGTCCCAATCGATCTCGGAAGCCGCGCCCGGAAATTCTTCCTCCGCGCTCGTTTCTTCGTTATCGGTAAGAAGATGATCGAGTTCATCCGTGGAAAGAGCGATCGGTTCTTCGTCTTCCAACGGAACTTCGCCGGGTTCGGAAAGAGGAGCGTCCCAATCGATCTCGGAAGCCGCGCCCGGAAATTCTTCCTCCGCGCTCGTTTCCGCGTCGTCTGTTAGGAGATGATCCAGTTCATCCGTAGAAAGGGCAATCGGTTCGTCCGCGTCATCGGCGTCCAAGATGGATTCTTCTTTTGGCTCAAAGTCAAAAGAAGAATCTTCCGATTCCGGAGCTTCGGTAGATAAAAGATTTCCAAGCTCTTCATCGGAAAGTGCGATCGGACCATCCTCATCGGAATCCAAAATCGAAGTTTCGCTCGGTTCAAAGTTAAAAGAAGAATCTTCTGATTCCGGAGCTTCGGTAGATAAGAGATTTCCAAGCTCTTCATCGGAAAGAGCGATCGGACCGTCCTCGTCGGAATCCAAAATCGAAGTTTCGCTCGGTTCAAAGTTAAAAGAAGAATCTTCGGCTTCGCCTTCTTCGGTGGATAAAAGATTTCCAAGTTCGTCGTCCGAAAGTGCGATCGGACCATCCTCGTCTTCCAAGGAAGAAGAATTAGGAGATTCTAAAGCGTCGAGATCGTTCGTCGGCAATTCGAAGTCGTCGAGCGCAAATGCGTCGTCTTCAACCTTGGTGGTTTCCGAAACTTCGCCTAACTCATCCAACTCGTCTACGGGTAAAGAAATGAGATCGTCTTCTTCCGAAGCTGCCTCGTCGAATAAGGATTGGGTTGTTCGTTCTTCCCTATCGTTGGAAAGAAGATTTCCCAATTCTTCCTGTGAGAGTGCGATCGGCTCGCCGTCTTCGGCGTCGTCCGATTCCGTTACGGAATCGCTCGGCTCAAAAGCAAAGTCGGAATGGTCCGGAAGGGATTCTTCATCCAATCCGAATTCGTCCGGTTCGCCTAAGTCTTGTTCTACGGGAAGAGTAAAAGAATCGTCTCCGCCGAACATGGAACCGGAATCTTCCGGTAAAGTATTGTCGTGTAAAAGATCGGAAAATCCGTCCCCGCTTTCCAATGCTTCCGATCCCGAATCGTCGGAGAGAAGATTTCCGAGTTCTTCTTCGGAAAGAGCGATCGGTTCGTCGTCTTCCGATTCCAAAGCTGATTCTTCGACCGGAAGATCGAAATCCATGTCACCGAGAGAAGCCGACGAGCTTTCGTCTAACGTCGTTGCGTCGGATTGAATGTTATCGAGTTCGTCGAGAGAAAGAGAGATCGGCTCCTCGCCTTCCAAGTCGAGTGTAAAGTCCGGAACGGAGGATGTCGATTCTTCTGCTCCTATATTCAAATCGGGAAAAGAACCCAGAGGTTCGTTCGAATCCTCCCCCGAGTTGTCAGCGAGAAGATTTCCCAACTCGTCTTCGGAAAGCGCGATCGGTCCTTCGTCTTCCGTTTCTTCTTCGTCGTGATGTGTAATAAAATCGGGAAGTTCGTCTTCTTCGGAAGTCTCGCCCGTCGGTTCGTTGGGAGAGCTAAGAATGTCGTCCAGTTCGTTCCCGCTCAAAGAAATGGGGCCGTCTTCTTCAAGATCGTCTAACGTGTCGAGCGCCGGAGAACCCCAATCGGTCTTGTCGTCGGTGTCTAAAATTCCGTCGAGTTCAGAACTAGAAAGAGCAATCGATTCTTCTTCTCCCGCGTCGGGATGAGAAAAATCCGCAAGAGGGGCTTCCGTCGCTCCGATCGCTCCAAGCTCGTCTTCGGAAAGGGAAATCGGGCCTTCTTCTTCGTTTAAAAAATCGTCTTCGTCAAAAGAAAGATCTCCGTGATCAAGTTCTTCCTGCGGTTCGTCTTCCATGTGAAAGTCTTGTAAAGAGAAGTCGGGTTTGACTCCTTGCAGATCGTCTTCGTGAAGAGAGATCGGACCTTCGTCGTCTAAATCCGTTAAACCGAAATCATCCAAATCGTCCAATTCTTCTCCGAAGCTGATTGCGTCCGGTTCTTCCGTGAGATAACTATCGAGTTCGGAAAAATCCTGATCGGAAGTTTCATTCTCATCCGCCGGTACAAAAAAGGAATCGTCCGATTCCAATTGCGAAAGATTGGATTTGCTCGGTTTTGAGATTTCGCTGATGTCTAATAATTTATCTATTTCTGCGTCTATGAGTGGATCGGTTAATTCCAGATCCAGGGAATCGTCTCCAAGAGACTCGTTCGAAGAACTTTCTTCCGGATGAAAGGAGAAGTCGTTTTCAAAGCTGGTCGGATACTCTTCTCCGGAGCTCGCGATGAGGCTCGCTAAGGGATCGGCTTCAATCGACAGGTCGTCCAGTCCGCCGGAATGAGCAGAATCCGGTTCACCGGAAGCGAGCATAGAATCGATATCATCGAATTGTAATTCGTCCATACCGGAATTCTGGTCTCCTCCACCGGGAGCGTTATCGTCCTTTATCATGTCGTAGTCTTCCGCCATCTTCCTCTATCAGTCTTTCAGTTCAATGACCTGTCCGTCCAGGATTTCCCGGCTCAGGTCTTGTTTTGTCTGCGAAGGTTTTTTATATCCGCCCGCGATCTTCAACAAGTCTTCTAGGGTATCTCCCTGTTTGAGAAGATAAACTCCAGGTTTTTGAACGTTTCCGCGAATCGCCGCTGAAATACTCTCCGGTTCGAAGATACTTCGAACCCAGTCCTGGTTTCTTCTCAAAAGATAACCTACGCTTATAAATAACACCAATAAGCCGATGAGACGGATCGTTGTTTTCATAAAACTACCGATCCCTATTCTCCATTGTATTCGGAGAAAAGGGAATCTCTGCTACTATTTTCGGATCGGAGGACCCCTAAAAGTTAGCGCGATGCGACTAAAATTCGGGTTTTTGCTTTTTGGAGGAGAAGATTTTTAGAATCGGAAGGGGGAAGTTTTTCAACCTCTGCGAGATTTTTTTGCTCTGCCTGAAGATCGATGTCTTCCTTCAAAGCGCCGTGATCGGTAAGAATGCTGATAGAATTGTCTTTTACTTCGATAAACCCGCCTTCTACGGAGAGAATTTTCAGTTTCTCTCCTTTGCGAATTTCGAGGACTCCGATCCCAAGAACTGCGACCAGAGGCGCGTGATTGGGAAGGATTCCGAAGAATCCCTCGTTACCCGGAACAACCAATGAGTCGACCTCTCCCTTATAGAGAATCTTTTCGGGAGAGATTACGGATACGTTCAGTTTATTCGCGGACATTTCCGATTATCCTTTGTATCCTTTCGCTTTTTCGATCGCGTCGTCGATGGATCCAACCATGTAGAACGCTTGCTCAGGAAGGTGATCGTAGTTACCGGAAATCACTTCTTTGAAAGAGCGAACGGTATCGGCGAGTTTTACGTATTTTCCGGGAGCTCCGGTAAATACTTCCGCAACGTGGAAAGGTTGAGATAAGAATTTTTCGATCTTTCTCGCTCTCGCAACGAGAACCTTGTCGTCTTCGGAAAGTTCGTCCATACCTAAGATCGCGATGATGTCTTGCAAATCCTTGTATCTTTGAAGAATTCTTTGAACTTCGCGGGCAACCGCGTAGTGCTCTTCTCCAAGCACTTGTGCGTTCATCACGCGAGAAGTGGAATCCAAAGGATCCACCGCAGGATAAATCCCTTTGTCGGAGATCGCACGAGAAAGAACCGTAGTCGCGTCCAAGTGGGCAAACGCATTTGCAGGAGCCGGGTCGGTCAAGTCGTCCGCAGGAACGTAAATTGCCTGAACGGAAGTGATCGAACCTTTTTTAGTGGAAGTAATCCTTTCTTGAAGCGCACCCATTTCCGTGGAAAGAGTCGGCTGATAACCAACGGCGGACGGCATTCTTCCGAGAAGTGCGGATACTTCGGATCCCGCTTGAGAGAAACGGAAGATATTATCCACGAAAAGAAGAACGTCGGTTCCGATAGAATCGCGGAAGTGTTCCGCCATGGTAAGAGCGGATAACGCAACACGAAGACGAGCGCCCGGAGGCTCGTTCATCTGACCGTAACAGAGAACGGTCTTGTCGATAACTCCGGATTCTTTCATTTCTCTCCAGAGGTCGTTTCCTTCACGGGTTCTTTCCCCGACTCCGGCGAACACGGAGAAACCACCGTGTTGTTTTGCGATGTTATTGATGAGCTCTTGGATGAGGACCGTTTTACCAACCCCGGCTCCGCCGAAGAGTCCGGTCTTTCCACCCTTGATATAAGGAGCGAGAAGATCGATGACTTTGATTCCGGTTTCGAAAACTTCCGTTTTAGAAGTGAGTTCGTCGAAAGCAGGAGCCGGTCTGTGAATCGGTCGAGTTTCTTTTACGGTGATCGCCGGACCCTCGTCGATGGTTTTCCCGAGAACGTTAAAAATTCTTCCTAAAGTAACTTCTCCAACGGGAACGCTGATCGGTTTTCCCGTATCGGTTACCGCTTGTCCGCGGATCAAACCGTCCGTGGAAGAAAGTGCGATCGCGCGAACCGTATTTCCGCCGATATGAGTTTGCACTTCCGCGATGATGGTTTCTTTTTTTCCGGAAACGGGCGCCTCAATTTCAAGCGCGTTATAAATTTCGGGAAGTTTTCCGCCTTCGAACTCGATGTCCAAAACGGATCCGATGATCTGTTTGATTTTACCTTTATTCATCCAAGTCGCTCCAATACGATGTGATTAGTTCAGTGAGTCCGCTCCGGCAACAATCTCAGAAATTTCCTGAGTAATTTTTGCCTGTCTTACGCGGTTGTATCCACGAGTGAGCAGTTTTATCATTTCAGAAGCCGCGTCTGTCGCAGACTTCATCGCAATTCTTCTCGCAATCTGCTCGGAGCAATTGGCTTCGAGGATCGCTTTTAAGAATGCGGTCTTAACTACAAGAGGAAGCAAAGATTCAAGCACAAGCGCTGGGCTCGGCTCGTATGCTATCATGTCGTTTACATTTCCGTCTTTTGACACTTCAAAAGGAAGTATTCTAGTTACTTCCGGTTTTTGCGAAGCGGAAGAATAATAAACGGTGGATGCGATTTCTACCGCGTCCACTTCTTCCTTAGCGAATAATTCCAGAAAGAGGTTAGCGAATTCTTCGGCATCCTTGTATCCGGCCTTGTCGTCGATATGAGTGAAAGTTTTTTCAGCCTTCTCACCCGCAAATCGGAAAAAGGAAATCCCCTTCTTCCCGACGACAAAGAGTCTAACGTTGACCCCGAGTTTTTTCCATTCCGCAACCCTTGCTTTAGCAAGTCTGTTTACGTTGGAATTATATCCTCCGCAAAGACCTCTGTTCGCAGTGATCACGAGAAGCGCTACGGTTTTGATCTTGTCCGGTCTTCTTAAGTAAGGGCTGTGAACAACCCCGCTCAGAGACGCGAGAGAAGACACAAGTTCCTTGATCTTATTGGAAAAAGGATGAGAAGCGTTCACCCGGTCGCTGATCTTCTTGGACTTGGCCGTAGAGACCATTTCCATCGTCCGGGTGATCTTTCTCGTGTTCTTGACCGAGGTGATTCTTTTCTTTATTTCCCTTGGAGTTGCCAAAGCGAACCTCTATCTCAGTGCTTTCTTAAAAATTCGTCAGCGATTGCGCTCAGAACTTCCCCGAGTTTTTCTTCGTCGGAGATTTTCTTTTCTTTGCGGATCGCGTCCAAAACTTCTGTATATTTTTCTTTGATCGTGGTTAAGAGATACTTTCCGTATTCCTGAACTTTCGCCACAGGAATCTTATCCATAAAACCGCGAGTCACAGCGAAGATTTCCACAACTTGTTCTTCCACCGGGAACGGAGAAGACACCGGTTGTTTGAGCATTTGTACGATTCGATTCCCGCGATCGAGCTGAGCCTGCGTAGCAGGATCGAGTTCGGTTCCGAGCTGAGCGAATGCTTCCAAGTCGCGGAACTGCGCGAGTTCGAGTTTCATCTTTCCCGCTACTTGTTTCATCGCTTTGATCTGCGCCGCAGAACCCACCCGAGAAACCGAAATTCCCACGTCTACCGCAGGACGGTTACCGGATGCGAACAAGTTGGACTGAAGATAAATCTGTCCGTCCGTGATCGAAATCACGTTTGTAGGAATGTAAGCTGAAACTTCACCTTCCTGAGTCTCGATGATTGGAAGTGCAGTCAAAGAACCCGCGCCGTATTTGTCGTCGAGTTTCGCCGCTCTTTCGAGAAGTCTGGAGTGAAGATAGAATACGTCTCCAGGATACGCTTCCCGACCCGGAGGACGACGAAGAAGAAGAGACATCTGGCGATAAGCAACCGCTTGTTTTGAAAGGTCATCGTAAACAACGAGGGTCGCTTTTTTTTCGTTATACATAAAGTATTCCGCCATACTACATCCTGAATAAGGAGCGATGTATTGAAGCGGTGCAGGTTCCGCGGCAGTTGCGGAAACTACGATCGTATATTCGAGAGCGCCTTTGTTGCGGAGCATTTCCACGGTAGAAGCCACAGTGGAAGCTTTCTGACCGATCGCTACGTAAACGCAGACAACTCCGGTTCCTTTTTGATTGATGATTGTATCGAGCGCGATGGAAGTTTTACCCGTTCCACGGTCACCGATGATCAACTCTCTCTGACCGCGACCCACTGGAATCATCGCGTCGATCGCTTTGATACCGGTTTGCATCGGTTCAGCAACGGGTTGTCTCATCGCGATCCCGGGAGCTGGAGATTCTACCGGTCTTGTGAGTTTTGCGCTGATCGGACCTTTTCCGTCGAGAGGTTCCCCCAGAGGGTTCACAACTCTTCCGAGAAGTTCAGGACCCACGGGAACTTCGAGAATTCGGTTGGTTCTTTTTACGGTGAATCCCTCTTGGATTTCGAGGTAGTTTCCGTAAACAACCACACCCACTGAATTTTCTTCCAGGTTGAACGCCTGTCCGAAGATTCCGTTTTGAAATTCGACCATCTCACCGGACATCACATTCTTGAGTCCGTACACTCTGGCGATTCCGTCTCCGATTTCTAAAACCGTACCGACTTCTTCGACACTGAGATCTTTCTTATAATTTAAAATTTCCTGTTTGAGAACGGACGTGATTTCGTCTGTTTTAATTTTCATAGATGGCTCCAACCGGTAATTTCTTTTCCAGCATGGCTTTCTTGATTTCCCCCAGCTGGGAAGCGATTGACTTTTCGATTTTTAAGTCATTGAATTGTACGACAAATCCACCCAGAAGAGATTTATCTTCTGAAGCTTCCAGAATGAATTCTGATTTGAATTTTTCCGTAAGAATGGATCCGAGTTTGGTAATTTGAGAAGGTTCTAAAGAAGGATAACTTCTTACTTGCGCGCGAACTCTTCCTCTTTTTTTATCCAGCTCTTCCGTGAATTGTTTTTGAATCTCAGGAAGACTGATGAATCTTCCTTTTTTTAAAAGCACTCCGAGAAAATTCAGAATGATTTCCGTTACTTTCCCCCGGAGATTTTTTACAAGAATCGTTTCTTTTTCGTCGATCGAAACCGTAGGAGAAAGAAAGAAATTCCTGATTTTATCCTCTTGAAAAAGGAGCTGAACTAAATCCGCGAGTTCCTGTTCCACTTCTTCCGGAGCGGTTGTTGCTCCCAAAAGGGCAGACGCGTATATTTTCGAGACACCGGAGTCGTTCATTGTTTATGCGCTCAATTTTTTGAGTTGGTCTAGTTCGTTTTCAATAAAAGCTTTGTAGTCTTCCGCTTTTAATTGTTTTTCAAGAACCTTGCTTGCAACGGAGATACTCATCTCGACTATCTGTGATTGCAATTGTTCCAAAGCCTTTCCTTTAGCGAGTTCGATCTCTTTCACTGCCTGATCTTTCTGGGCTTTCACTTCCGAATTTGTCTCTTCGAGAAGTTTGGCCTTCAGTTTCAGAGCATCCGACTTGGCTTCCGCAACAATCGCGTTCGCCTCGTCTTTGGCAGAGTTCAACCTAGCTTCGTAATCCTTTAGGAGAGCTTCCGCTTCCGAACGGAGTTCTGAGGCCTTTTTGATATCATTCTGAACGGTTTCCGCTCTTTCATCGAGCGCTTTCAGAATCACATCCCAGGCAAACTTTTTCAGAACTAAGACTACGACTAGAAAGGTAACCAGAGTCCAGACTACCAGACCCGGGTTTACATCTAGGAGGCTTAATCCCTTAGCAGCTAAGAGTACCAAGTTTTACTTTCCTTTTTCTTCAGTAGCAGGTGCGGAAGCTTTTGTTTGGAATTCAACAGTAGCTTTCAAACCTTCGTTTAGAGTTCCCGCAGCTTGGAAAGCGATTACGAGAGCAAACAGAGCAGCGCCTTCAATCAAGGCTGCAGCGATAATCATTGCAGTTTGAATCTTTCCACCAGCTTCTGGTTGTCTTGAAATTCCTTCAGTAGCAGAACCACCGATTCTTCCGATTCCGAGTGCCGCTCCGAGAATTGCGACTCCTGCAGCGATTCCTACACCAATATATCCTAATCCAAATTCCATATTGCCCATTGCCTCCTGTGTTTATTGCAATATTCTACAATCAATGCCTATGCATGCTTAATCCAACGAATAAGGAAGTAAGCAATACGAAAATGTATGCCTGGAGAAAAGCCACAAAGATCTCCAGAACATAAATCAATCCGGAACCGATCACCGAAACGGGAACGATTCCCCAAGATTGAAACTGAAAGATAAAACCCATCAGAGCGAGAATGATAACGTGTCCCGCTGTCATGTTTGCCAAAAGACGCACGGTAAGTGCGAATGTTTTTGCCATTGGAGAAACGATAAACTCCAGAGGCCACATGATCAAATAAAGCGGAAGAGGAACTCCGTTTGGAACGGAATGCCAGATAAACTTTGGTCCTTGGTAAATAAAGCCGGCGCTGTAGATCAAAAGCATCGTAAGAAGAGCAAGAGTCATCGTTACCGAGATATCACCGGTAACCGTAATTCCACTCCAGAGTTTTGCTACGAGAGGCATGTTGTGGTGATCTACGTGGATGATTCCCGCAGATTCTCCCACGACAGCGAGAAGTTCTCCGACCGGAGGAACAAGTCCCATCAAATTACAAAAGAGAATAAAGAAGAATAACGTGAAGATGTAGTGATAATAGCCGTGACCGTGTCCGTGCATACTTTCATCCACGATGTCTTTTTTGAGAAAGTTTACAAAAACTTCCACAGTGTTCGCAAAACGAGACTGAACTTTCAGAGGATTCCTCGCGATGATTCGAGCCGCGGGAATAAAGATAAGAAAAAGAAGAAGAGCTACGATCCACATCATAGTTACGCGTTTTGTGATGTGCATATCAAAACCGCCGACGTAGTGAAAACGTTTTCCGTTTTCGTGATCGGTAAAGATCGAAGCGTTCTTTGGATCAAAGCCCGATTCTCCTTCGAACACCTGGACGCCGCCTAAGTTAAAAGGAAACTCAGGGTTATCCATCAAGTGATGGACGATGACTTCATTGAGATCGAAGGCCTTTTCTTTATGAGAAGATTCCTCGGACGCAAAGATAGGGAATTGAAGTAGTATAACTAAGAACGCAAAGAAGATTAACTTTTTTGTCATAAAAGAAGTCTGGTTTAGATTCATTTTTCGAGTCAATAGTGGATCGTTGTAACGAAAACCACCGGCACAGAATTGGCGACATTCCGGTTTTCTTTTTATTGCAACGGGATCCGGAAGATTCAGCTCGCGAATACAACTATTAGAAAGTGGCTGAAATGGGCAATAAAAAAACCAATTATAAAATCAGAACCATCGTTCTGTGAAACTCCTATCCAAAGACCGATTCCATTGCAAAAGAAAGAGACCGTCATTATGCCCATTTGAATATTTACTCCGTTTTTGGGATATTTGAGGATCGCAAAGATCTTAAGGAGATAAAAAGGAAAGAGTAAGAATAACGCGAGAATACTTCCGGAAAGAAATTTCCGTTCCGGAAAATAAACTCCGAAGACGACGACCAAAACTAGAGTAAGGACTCCAAGTCCGATGAGATATTTCTTCCAATTCATCACTGTTGTTTCCTTTTTGAAACGAGTTTATTCAAGAAAGGACAAGCGCTTTTGAGAAAGATATTAGAATTTTATTTCGAAGTTTAGAATGGTGTGAGTTCCTACTTTTTCGAGAATCGAAAGAACTTGCCTTTGGTCCGACAAAGGATTGCAACGAAATCGGAGGGAAAGGAAAGGAGTTCCTACTTTTCCAAACTCGGACGGACTCGCCTATTTCGATCTTTCCTCCGGAGGAATCAAAGACGGATCGAGAGCGGGGCCTTCCCAGAGCATTCTTATAAAATCGGGATCGGAACGAAAGGCATTGAAGTCGGAATCCTTTTCAAATTCTACGGATTCCTTTCCGAGAAAAAGCGCGATCTTCATATACTGAAGCATTTCTTGTTTGTTACCGTTGAGCGCGTGAAGACAGGAAAGATTGAAAGCGAGTCTTGGATCGCTGATCGGGTTGGGAATCATCTGAGTAATCAGAGAAAAAAATCGAAAATCCTTTGTTTGTCCCGAATAGGCGATGAGATCCGCGGCAAAGTATTCTCTCGCGGAATAGACGTTCTTCGATTTGATTCCTTCCACCGCGGCTTCTCCGATCCCGAGAACGGGAACCGTTTCGCTAAAAATTCTCGCGATCCAAGAAGCGCGTTCGAATTCTTTTTTGGAAAGAGAATCGTTGAATCTTCTCGCACTTTCAGAAAGAATAAAATTCCTAAGTTTCTCTCGGAGCTCCGCAGAATCCTCAACTAAAGATTCCAAAAAAAGACGGGATTTTTTTTCCCATTGATTGGCGATTTCCGGATTTGCGGATTCGATTCCGTTCATCACTTCCGTCCAGCGCTCCTCCCGGTCCTTCTTTGCAAAAGAAAGACAATTCCATTCCAAGAGAATGCAAAGAAGAAGGATAGAAGTTCGAAATGGGTTTATATACATAGGTCAGCCGTATTCCTATGACAAACCTTCCCAAAAATTTTCCTCTTTTTTTAAGCGGAGGATTTGAATTTGTCGAATGGAAGAAGTAAAAGTCTTCCTAAAAAAATTGGCCGGAGTTCCGTCCATGATAGGATTATAAGATAGAACTTTAGAAAAGAAGAATTTTCTGATATAGAAACGATTTCCCGTTCTACATTCTACTTTTTGAGAGTTGTTCGATAGATAATATAATAGATTCCGTAAGAGAATCCGAGTAGACAGGCCGCTAAAAGTCCGAAAGGAGAAGAATGAAACTTCCCATCCAGGAAATTTCCGAGATAAACGGAACCTACCACGATCAAACCGAATTCCATTCCCAAACCGGCAAATTCCCAAGGAGAAACTTCTTTCTCCGGAGGTTTGGATTCTTTCTGAAATCCGGACGAATCCTTAGGTTCTAAATTCTTCTCAGACATGAGTTTATCGTAGAATCGTTCCGATTCGATTCCAGCGAATTTCCATTCTCCAGAGTCGATAACGTACGGTTCTCTCGATCCAGCCCGCTTTGCTCTCTTCTCTCACGAGTCCGATCTCGGAAGGATGGCAATTTTTTACGAGGTCTTCGCCTTGATAACGTTCGGCGAATTCGGGCCCTTTTTCCGCGAGTTCTTTTCCGCTCTTGTATTCGCAGACGTTGTCTTTCCAATTGATGGAAAAATAAATCACGAGCGCTTTCCCGAGAATGTCTTCTCTTTTTACGAAACCCCAGGCGCGAGAATCGTGAGAATCGTCACGGTTGTCTCCGACGACCATGTATTGATTTTCCGGGATTTCACAACCGATCGAAAAATTACATTCGTATCCGTCGAGGCGCTTTCTATCTTCTTCGTAACCTTCTAAGACGAAGTGTTCAAAGCCCGGTTTTTTTTCTAAGAATAAGGATCGTGTAGGAGCGTAGAGATTGTCGAGATCTCCCAGCAATTCCCCCTCTTCCACTTCGACAGGGTCGTAACCTTGAAACGTATCCGAACCTTTTTCCTTGTATTCGATGACGGAATAGTTCACGTTTCCTTTTTTTGTGGAAAGAAATTTGGAACTGATTCGAATCGTGTCTCCCGGAAGTCCGATGACCCGTTTCACATAACGTTTCGCGAAAAATCCGTCGCGGGTATCTCCCAAATTGAGAGCTCTCTGCGGTGGCGCAAACGTGACGATATCTCCGCGTTTCGGGTTATCGATTCGAAAGAGTTCGGCTTCGGTAAAAGGCATTCGAATCGAATATCTCATCTTGTTTACGAAGAGAAAATCCCCGATTTTAAGGGTAGGAATCATCGATCCGGAGGGGATATTATTCGCGTCTAAAACCGAGGATTTGAAGGCAAATACCAGGATCACGATGAGAATAAAGGATAGAGTAGAGCTAATCGGAGATTCTTCCCCAATGGAGGAATCTTTTGATTTTACCTCGGGTTCCAGGTTCATAGGGAAAGCAAAAAGAATCTCACTTCAGTTGTCAATCCTGCCTTAAAAATTCTATCGGTTTTTCAAAAATCACCGATACTTTCTATGTGAAAGAGCAGATAGACCGTAAACTCATCGAAATCAGAAGAACCCTCGTTTCTCTCACGGATCAATATCCGATCTGCGGGTTAAAAGGCGGGACCGAAACCGAGGATATGGACGCGGATGAAATCCGAATTCTCCACCTGGCGGCCAAGGATATCATTCCGGTTACCGTGAAGATCGGCGGGCCCGAGGCAAGGACGGATATCCGGATGCTCGTCAAAGAAGAGATCGAAGGAATCTGCGCCCCTATGATCGAATCTTCTTACGCACTCAAAAATTTTATACAAACTCTCAAAAGTATGCTCACTCCCGTGAACTACGGAAAAATATCGAAGTCGATCAACTTGGAAACCATAACGGGTTATAAAAATTTGATCGAAATCGCGGACTCCCGCGCATTTCAAGACCTGGACCAAGTCACAGCGGCTCGCTCGGATCTTTCCGCGTCCATGGATCTGATCCCGGACGACGAAGAAGTGATGAGAGTCACAAAAAATATCGTCTATCTTTCGAGAGAACGGGGAAAGAGAACTTCCGTCGGCGGGACGATCACAAAATCGAACTTTAGAAAGATCTCCGAAATCATAGGACCGGACCTCATCAATTCCAGACACGTTGTCGTAAACGTCGCGGAAGCGATGAAAAAGAATCCGGAAGAAGTCGCAGAAGCGATGTTGTTCTTTGAGATCGAACTCTACGACCTCTTCTCCGTATTTAAACCCGAAAAGGCTTTTTCTTATAAGAATCGAATGGAAACCAATCGGGAAAGAATCGGTGCGAGAAAGGTCCTCTACTCGATTCGATAAGAATGGCGAAGGATACTCGAGACCTCATTCTAAAAACTTCCCTGAAACTTTTCTCCGAACAGGGATATCACGGAACCACGATGAGACAGGTCGCGTCGAAGGCTGGAATGTCTCTCGGTCTCGCGTATCGATACTTCGATTCCAAAGAAGCGATCTTGGAAGGAATCATCGAATCACATGATAAAATTCTAAAACGTTATATTCCGGACGAACTCGTCGCAAACGCTTCGAGAGAGGACGTGATCTCCCTCGTTTCGGAAAGTCTCATCACTCTCGTAAAAGAAAACGAGGATTATCTCCGTCTCTATTGGAATCTGATGTTACAACCAAAGATTCATAGACTAAAACGAAGAAACATCCACCTCGTTAATATGATCTTTTTTGAAACTTCCAAAAAAACAATCCGAGTAATCAAACCGAACTACAGCGAATTTGAAATCAAAAATCTCGCGTCGACTACGATCGGTTATATGATCAACTACCTCACAAACAAAAAAGAATTCACCCTTGACGACTTTAAGAACTACCTCGTCTATACTCTGAAGAATACCTAACGGAAGATTTGTCGTAGTTCCGACATTCACCGTGAAAAAGTTCGCGCCCCTCCCTGCGTAGCGACCCATCGGGAGCTACGCACTGAGTTTTGGGTGGAGGTTGGCAGGTTCGTGGGAAAAAGTGCGAGACTTGTCTTTAGCGCAAAAAAGCAAATTCTACGAGCGACATTTTTTCCTCTACAAAATTGTAGGAACTCTGACAAACCTTGCGGGACAAGTCCGCCCATTCTTTCTCAAGTCCGAGTTCTTCTTAAAAAAAATTGAATCCATCGAAGCTTTTGTCCTTCCGCCGATCTGACTCCAAACGGACTTAAAGTCCGATTTCAAGAAGATTTTACGGCGGATGGTTTGTCGGAACAATTAGTTCCAGTCATAAAAAAGAATTGCACATTCCAAATCTTTTCCCTCCCAGCGACCGACTTGTCCTGAGTAACATCGAAGACGCGTATCGGAGGATAATTTCCTTGCCAGAGAAACTTTCCAAGTTAGCCTCAGTCCGGGAAATCAATTGAAACGGATCTTATTTACAGAATTTTTTCCGGAAGGAAATTTAGAAAAATCCGTCTCGGGTCCTTGCGAGGCCTTACTCGAAGCCGGAGAAAAACCTCCCGGACTTCCGGAATTGGAATGGCTTTGTTCCAAAGGCCTTGTCTGGATCGACCTGGATTCCGCAGAAGGAAGCGATCTCGATTTTCTAGCGAGAGAATGCAATTTTCATCCGTTAGCGATCGAAGATTGTATCAATAAAAATCAAAGACCCAAGCTCGACGAATACGGATCGTATATTTTTATCGTTCTCCATCGTTTCCAATACGACGCGGAGAAAAAGATCCTTAGAAGCAACGAGATTCATATCTTTTTCAATGAGAAGTTCGTAGTTACCGTACATCAAAAAGAAGAACCTCTCATTGAACAACTCAGAGCACGTTGTATGTCACAGGGAAATCCCCTTTCCCGAGGAACGGATCAGATTCTCTATCTACTCTTTGATCAGACCGTGGACTCGAACTTTCCGATCTTGGATAAGATGAGTGAAGAAATCGTAAAAACCGAAACTCAGATCTTGGTCAACCAAGACAGCCAACAGACCATCGCCGGAATTCTCTATCTCAAAAGAAACCTCACCCGAATTCGAAGAGTCCTTTCCCCGCAAAGAGAGATCGTAAACAGTTTAATCCGAAGAGACAGCCATTTTTTAAGTCCGAAAATTCAAATCTACTTTCGAGACGTCTACGATCACCTCAGCCGTTTGTATGAAACAATCGATATGGATCGTGATCTTTTGGGGAACACGATGGATGCATACTTTTCAGTGATCTCTCAAAGAACAAACGACGTAGTAAAAAGACTCACTCTGATCAGCTTGATCTTTATGCCCCTTACCTTTCTCACCGGTTTTTTTGGAATGAACTTTACTGCGATTCCGTATGACAGCACTTTTTTTCTTTTCTGCACGGTCTTAGGAGCCAGCCTCATCCCACCCGGAATGATCTACTGGTTTCGAAAAAAACATTGGTTCAAGGGATAAGGTTTTTAAAAATCCAATCCGATTCCTAAAAACGAAATCAATTTGTGAGATAAGAATTTTTGTATTCCATTCTTAAAAATCTAAATTGTTAGGATTCTTTTTTAAAAATGACTCGAAGCGCCTCCGAAAAGAAAGCGCCCTAAAACAAAAGCGGGAATAGAAAATGCTCCCATTTTTATCTTAATATTTATACTTCTTTAACAAAAACGATACCAAAGAAGAACTTCGGATCGTATCCGAGCGACTTCTTTTTCAATTGGAATCGCTTGTTCCGACAAACCGATTCTTACAAAAAGAGGTTTGTATTTAAAGTTTGGACGTGAAGTTCCGCTAAAGTCTCGATGATCAAACTCCGTTTTCTCGAAATCTTTCTCTGAGGTTGGAAACGTATTCTCGACCGACGGGAAGAACCGTTTCGTCTTCGTCGTTCAAAAAAACCTCATAGCCGCCGCCCGCGTTCGACTTCATACCGGAAATATATTCTAAATTTAGAATATATTTTTTATGAATTCTTAAAAAACGATCGGAAGGAAGTTCGGCTTCCATATCTCCCAAAAGTTTGGAAGTTTCGTGATCTTTCTCCAAACTGTGAAGGACACACTTCTTACCGTTTGCGGTGAGATAAAGGAGTTTGGAAAGAGAAAGCCTATGTAAAACACCCGACTCTCGAAAAAACAAAAAGGATTCTACTTTGTTTCCTTTCTTTCGAACGGATAAAAATTCTTCAGCTCTTGTCATCGTTTCTCGAAATCGTTCTCTGGAATAAGGTTTGAGAAGATAGTCCAGAGCCCCTGCCTCAAAAGCTTGTAACGCGTGATCCCGATACGCGGTAGTAAACACAAGCGCCGGAGCCACCTTTCCCCTCTCTTCCAAAACTTGAATCCCTGATTTTTCGGGAAGATTCACGTCCAAGAAGATCAGATCAAAAGCCTTTCGATCTAAAATTTCAAGCGCCTGACGCCCGTTCCCTACGACGGCTTCAATCTTAAAGGAAGGCCATTCTTCCAGATACTTTCTCAAGAGTTCCCTCGCGGGAACTTCGTCTTCCACGATCAACACGCTAAAATTTGATTCGTTCATATTGAATACTCAAGGAGAACCGTAGTTCCTCCGGATTTCCCTTCTTCTAATTTCAATATAGCGTCTCTAAAATTATAGTCAAGCCTTGCTTGTATGTTTCTTAGTGTACTTCTTATCGCGCTCATTCCAAATCCACCTCCAGTGGGACTCGTATATTCTCTTTTGGATGTAGAGATGGTTCCGTTATCTTCGACGGAAATTCGGATTCTTCCGTCTCTGGTTATCGCTTTCACATAAATTTTTCTCTGAATGTTCGCGGAGCTTTCAGAATGTTTAAAACTGTTCTCCACAAGAGGTTGAATCGAAAGAGGAGGAATCGAAATTCCTGAAAAATCTCCGTCACTTTCCATCTTGAGTTCCATAAAATCCGCAAATCGAATCTTCTGAAGTTCGAGATAATTTTTTGTAAAATCCCATTCTTCCTTAAAGGAAACCAATCTTGCGGAATGCCTTTCCGTTAAAAATCGATACGAATCCGATAACAATAAAATCGCTCGGTCCGCTCTTACCGGATCGATTTCCAATAACGCGTGAATCGTATTCAAAGTATTGAATAGATAGTGCGGATCCATCCGAGATTGTAAGGCCGCATAGTGAAGATCTTTGAGAGCGCTTTCGGATTCTTTTTTCTTTTCGATGAGGATCTGCATCGACTTCTCCAAAACTGAAATAAAAAGCGCAAGGATCAAAGAGCTCAGAAGAATGTTATAAGAACCTCCGTGTTCTCTTCCGGGACTTTCATCGGAAAGAGCGATCGCGTGAAGAATTCCTCCTGCTGCAACTCCGATGATAGCCGCGAAACAAGAAGCGAGAAGCAAAGTGAATCCCGATTTTAAAAATCCGTGTTTATGACCGGAAGAATTCAGAGATTCCACGGTCATCTCAACGATCCCGCATACGAAATGAGTCGTAATCTGAGTCGCAAGAAAAACTTTCCAAAATGGAGAATTGGAATTGTGGGCGATCAGGAGAGAATTCATCGTCCCGATCACTGTGTTGATGGAGAACCAAAAGAATAGTTTAAACCAACGTATGCGACGGCCGGAGTTTATCATTTTCACCTGCTTAGCAGAGCATTTAAGCTCATAATTTATTTCTCGTCATTCCCGATTTGATCCCTTAATTCCCTAAAAAATGGAGTTCATTTCCAACACAGACATATTTTCAGGAAAAGAATTGCCTTTCTTCGTTTTTTTTAAGAAGAAAGATGAGGGATGAAAACACAGAAAAAATTGACGGAAAAAAGTTTTTTTTTCTTAGTAACGGTTCAGGGGAATCATGAAAAGAATTCAAATCTACCTCATTCTGTTTTTATCCATCTTTCTGGTCCAGACAATGAACGCTGAACAAGTGGTTACAACGAAAAAAGACGAACCGGACGCTTATTACGGCTTAGACGTAAGAGCCGTGATCTCGCCTTCTTACGGTTCTAAAATACAAAACGAACCAAACGCTATGGCTACAACGGGACTAAATGCGCCCGCAAATCCTTATATGAGCCAGAACGATAAATCCGGCTTTTCTACTCCTTGGACCTTGCTCATGATCTCGAAAACGTTTCAAGAAACCGGAATACAAACCGAGCTCTGGGGAGAATTGATCCGCAATTCTCAGCTAACATCGGATACACGAACGGACGGTGGAACAAAACAAAATCCTTATATTCTGAGCGTTCGTCGTGCGAGTGTTAAAAAAACCTGGGAAACATCCTTAGGAAGTTATACTCTTAATTTCGGAATGCAGGAACTTCCTCATACATATACGCAGTGGAGCAATTATTGGAAATGGAGATATATCGACCGCGCGCCTTTAGAATCCCTAGGATTTGCTCCGCAACCCGCCGATATCGGACTGAGCGCCACGGGAAAATGGTCGATCGTTAGCTCCCAGTTGATGGTGAGCAACGGAGAAGGTTATAGAGAGGCTCAAAACATCGGTTCTGCGGGAATGGACGTCTCGGCGAGATTGTCCGTTGAACCGCAGTTAGACGATAAAACAAAAGCCGGCTTTCATCTTTTTTACAGAAGAGAGAATGCATTCGGTTCCGCCGGTTATGAATGTTATGAAGGAAAGACCGGTTGTCTTCCGAACGACCTAAATCTAAACACGGTTCTCGTAAAAAATAAACGGACCTTACAATCGGATACAGCGGGTTCGGAAGTCAATTTTGTTTGGACCGGTTCTCTCAAATGGAATTTAGGATTAGGGGCTTTTTTCAAAAGACAAAACGGAGGAGAGATCAGAGATCGTATGCAACTCTATTCCACTCCTCTCGTTTACGGAAAGGATAGTTATGGAAGAAGCGCTTACGCGTGGCTTTCCCTCGGACTCGGAGACTTTTCGCTCTTAGGAAGATATGAAAGAGGAACAGGCAGCAACGGAACACTCGGAACTACGGAAACAACTCAGAAAGAATTGCTTCCCGGACTTGGAGTTCCAACTTCAAACGCACCGTTATCACCGCAGATTCAAAATGTTTTAACCGAAACGAATTCAAACGGGTATTCAAGCAAGAGTTCGTTTAGAAGAGTGAGTGTCTTTTTGGAATGGTTGGTCTCGCCTCAGTTTAAATTAGCATTGGGTTATGTTGAAAATAAAAACTTCGATTCAAACGGAGTCGGACAAAACGTATACATGGACCAAGCGGGAAACGCGAGGACTCAAAAAGATTATTTGGCGCAATTTAGCGGAGTTGGAAATTTCGGAGTAGTCGCCTACTCCGCATTAGACAGGTGGATTCTTTTAAGAGCTACCATAGAGTTTTAAATTAGGAGATTGTATGAATCACAAGGTAAAGATCGCGTCGATATTGATATCACTCACCATGACCGGGGGTTCGATTGTGCTCCTCAGTCAGGAAACAAAAACAGGCGATGCGAAAGTAGGCTTTTTATTAGGAAAAGCTCATGTTCAAAAATCGGGCAAGAGCGCCTGGGAACCTCTCAAATCCAATGACTTTGTGGACGAAGGAGATTTGATTTCTACCGGGAACGGATCCAGACTTACCGTCGTATACAAGGGTTCCGAATTTAAAATCCAGCAGAACAGCAAGATCAAACTCGCGAGCCTTCACGGAGAATCCAAAGACGGAAGAATCGAAGTGAACCAGGGGTTTGCTTGGTTTAAGGTGGTCGGACTAAAGGGAAGAAAGTTCAACGTTGCGACTGCGACTTCCACAGCCGGAGTAAGAGGAACGTCTTTCTCCGTGTTGTTCGATCCAAAGACAAAAGATTCTTCTTTTTGCACCTGTGAAGGAACGGTAGCCGTTTCCGATTCGGAAGGAAAGGAAATTCTTCAAGAGAAAGGAAAAGGAACGATGGTCGCCGCAAAAGATTCGGAGATGAAGAAAGTTGAATATGAAGGAATTATAAAGAAGTTAAAAGCCCTTTCCGGCTTTGAAGCGAGATTAAAAAAGAACGCTTCTCTTAAAAACTGTCTATCATGCCACACTCCGGAAGGATGGACTCCTCCCGACGACGTTCAAAAGGACGAGACTTACGGCAAACAGTAGTTTCTTAGAAGACCAGAACCACAACATTTGTTTCGGCCCGGTTTCCCCCCGGGCCTTTTTTGTGTTTTAAACGCCGACCGCATTTTCAAAAAAGAATCCCTTGGAAAATAAGATTTAATACGAAATCCTTTCACTTTCCCCTTATTCCTCTACGCTAAATACCGTTCTTAAAAAAGTATCTGGAATCTTATCTCAGTGATGCGACTTCAAAATCATCAGAGTCATTCTAAAGTTAATCCATATAAATCTCCAGAGTTGCCAGAGTAAGGCAGTTCTAAAATATCGAGTGATGCCGTTTGGAACCGATGTAAAATCGCCTTGGGTATAGGCGTCTCTTAATTTCTCGTTGCTATCGAGAACGAGTTCTGTCTCTTCTTGTGTCTCCATTCTTCCTTCTCCAATTCTTATTCAGGAATGATCCACCAACCGAATTTTCCTTTTGCTTTGTATAGAAACATATAGTGAAGAATCGTTTTGATCCAGTGACCGGCTAGACCAATCTCACCGGTCGTATACCGCAAAGACCTTCCGATTTTCGGGTATTTTTTGTAGTCTGGGACAATCGGATAAACCGTCATTGAAGCGGCGCCTCCGTCGAAGAATCCTTTGCCAGCTGAAGCAACACAAGCGGCGCCCATCTCCGCCATCGATGCCGTGTGCGTAGGAGTTTTTTTTCCTGAACGAATCATATCCGCAATACTCTTTGCCACCGCCTTCCCCATCGTTGCGGAAGGCATACCGGTTCGAGGGGGTGTAGGAGAAATCTGAGTTCCATCCTTCGTCTTCATGATTTTCGAAATTGGATGAGGCGGCGCAAAGGCAATCCCTATAGCAAATACGTTTGAATACAATGGACTCTGATAATTTTTCGGCCAATCGTTCGGATCCCATTTTTCAAAATTTTTCACGCCGTAGTCTGCATCTACCTTCATCATTCCGTTCGGAGCGAACATTCTTTCGGTGATATCCTCGCTCGATTTTGAAAACGCCTTTAACCCAACTCCCGCAAACGGAGGAATCAACATCGTAAAATCCGATTTTACGAAACCTTTTTCCCCATCCAATGTTACGAAATGAATTTTATCCTTTTCCACTCTGGTAACGTGAGCCTTTGTCTTCCATTGAACCTCTCTTTCCGCAAAGAGCGATTCAGTGAAAATTTTGCTACTTGTTATATATCCGCCTCGATCTAAATGCATTCCTCCCATACCAAAATCGCCTAACTCATATTCGTTGGACAACCAGAGAAGTTTTGCTTTATCCCTGACCCTTTCCTTTCTCAATTCATAATCGATATTAAATAAATATTCGAAAGCCGCGCCTTGACAGGTGCAGGTTCCATGTCCGGTTCCGATTACGAAATTCAATTCCTCTCCGGCTTTCATCCTCTGAATCGCGGCTTTTAGCGAAACCGCGGCATTCTCCGCGTGAGAATAAGTACAAACGGAATGAGAAAATCCGTTCTCTGGTCCAAGTCCCGGTGTCGCATTAAAATTCAATTTTGGGCCGGTTGCATTGACGCAAAAATCGTATGTAAGAGTACCGCTCGTACCCTCTTCATTTCCGGCGGTATGTTCGTATGTTACAAAGGGTCGACTTTCGTTCTTATCTCCCTCGGGATGAATGCTGAGCGCTTTTCCTTGGATAAATTGTATCTTCAACTTTTCGTAAACGGGTCTCAGAGGAAAGGTCACCTCTTCCTTCTTCATCGCTCCCACTCCGACCCATATATTTGAAGGAATCCAATTCCATTGTGAGTTCGGAGATATTACCGTGACTTCGTGCTTTTTACCCAAATACCGCTTGATAAGTGTCGCGGCGGTGTGACCGGAAACTCCGGCGCCTAAAACGATGATTCTCATGGGATACCCTCGGACGATTATCCTGGCTAGTTCTATTTCAAATCGGATCCATTCAGGAAATTGAATTCAACTTACCATTTTTAGAAAGAAAAGGAAGACATTTCCCTTTATCAAATCCATGGAATCGATTGATATTTCTCAATCATTAGTCGGGATACCTTTGAACAAACCGTTCGCTTTGCAGATCATCCTTTCCTCTGTCTTTTTTTCCTTTCTTTCGATTGAAACTTGAGATTTTTAGAATATACTCTTCCATTTCGAATAACTATTAAACGAAGTTGGCGGACTATAAAGGATCGGAAGATTACTTTTCTTTTGCGAATAGTCTTACAAAAAAGGCCGCTTTAAAAGCGGCCTTTAAAAATATTCTTATCGATTTTGAATATTAAGGACAGGTAATCAAAACTCCCGGATCGCTGATCGCTGGTCCGCCCGGATTGAGTTTGAGTCCTCCAAACACATACGGATACGGTTCCGTATCTACAATCGGCAGAGTCTGAAGAATCGAATGAGTCGTCTTCGCGATGATTCCGCAAGCGGTTCCGTTTGTCGGGTGCGTCAATGCAGGAAGAGAAATAGAAGGAGGAAGAGGAATCTCCTTCAATACGTTGTTAACAAGCGGAACGATCAAAGAAGGAACGAGCGGATCCACCACCGCTAAAATTCCCTTAGGATCCAAACCGAACGGATTCGGAGCCCCCGCTCCGGAAGAACCTTCCAAGATGTCTAACGTGTAGGAAAGACTCGAACCGTTCGAGATTACGATCTTCAACGCATTTAGATTTGCGTAAGCCGGATTGTTCGTCGGATTGGAAAAAGTTACGAAGTCGAAATCGGCAAGACCTTTCAAACTAGCCCTAGCAGTACTGATCAGATACGTGGAATTATCCGGTCTCTTTCCACGGATCGAAAGTTGAATGTCAGTAAAGTTGACTTCCAACTTCGGCTTTGCCGTTCCCACAACCGGTTTTAATACTCCGTTCGGCGCATGGATCGGACTCACCGAGATTACGATATCGTCGGTTCCGTTGATCGCAGGAACAAGAACGCCCGTCGTCGGATCGATTCCTATTAAGTTGTCTCTTCCCGGCGCTAGGATATTTACGATCGGAGCCACTTTGATCAAAGACTCGGTCAACTGAAACAAAGGATCCGTTCCGGCGTATTGTTTGATCGTATCAATAAAAAGTTTATCGATGGTCAAATCCAAGGCTCTGTTTTTCCAGAGATGATACGCGGCCTGAGTGATCGAATCCACGGTGAGAGAAAGCAACAAACCGGGGTTAGCCGCACTCTGAGAAAACTGATAGAGATTACTCATCGCTCCGTTCGGTTTTGTCACAACAAATCCGCTCATAACCTGGTGAGTTCTCGGTGATCCGATCGGATTCTTCGCCGAAATTCCAAGATCGATCGAACCTACGATTCCTCGATTGGAGCCAGTCACTCTCACTTGAGAATCCATACCCAACTTAATCTTGATGTTCAATGGGAAATTTGCAAGCGGGGCCGGCAAGTAAGAAGGAAGCGCGATGTCCACTCCGGGCGACTTCAAGGATCCGATGATAGAATTCAAAACGGAAGGAGCCACGTCTTCGATAAAGTTACGCAACATCGATCTCGTAATCAAAGGAGTCAAGGAAGGAACCATTCCGTTCGCGGCGCCTTCCGTTGTTCCCGCGAGCCAACCCGCAAGCCCGCTCGTGGTAGCTTCGAGTTTCACTTGATTCACTCTTCCGTCTCTGTCCTTTACCGTAAGATTGTTGGACCAATCGGTAGTATCAAAATTCGAAAGAGTCGTGATCGGAGTAAAGATGTTTAACGCAGTATCTCCGTTGGAATCGATCGTCAGACTCGCCTTACCGGTTGTGACCCTATCCGCAGGAGGAGAGTCGTTGTAATTCAAATACGCGGTCGTGGAAAATACGAATCTATTTCCGGCGCCTATGACGAGAAACAAAGAGCCTCGGCTCCTCGCGATCATCACCATATCGACTGCGAGAGTTTTTCCTTTAAATTGAAAACCCAATTCTCCCGTATTGTTTGCGACCATGCTGACGCCTATGTTTTTCAAAGCTGGAAAACCAGTCACACCGGTATAGATCGTAATTCCGGTGATATAAACGTCGATATCAAAGTCGGTACAACTCGTAAAGATCAGAGTCGCACAACCTTCCTGTGTAAAACCTCCCGGATTCTCACCCGAAGGTCCGCAGTAACCGTCTCCATAACCCGTGGCGGAATCTCCATAGTTTCGAATATACTGAGGCATCGCGAAACTTCCGATCCCATCATAGTCGATACAATAAGTAGACCTTCTCGCGTTCGTTTTTGGAGAATCCGCAAACTGATTGAATGTGTTTCCGTTTACCTTAAAATTTCCGGCTGTAAATCTTTCCAAGACTTTTGATAAGAACGGCATCGCCTGGGCCTGATCGAGAATGATCGAACCTCCGTTGACGATCATGTTATCCGGAGCCGTATTTACATTCCCATAATTGAATGTAGCAAAACGTTTGAAAATTTTTCCGGATGCTACTGTGATTTCGTAGTAGTAGACGTTCCCGCCTACGAACGGAGGAATCGCAGACGTCGTCAAGTTAGTGGTTAACGTGGTGTTCATCGGACAAGGAGGAGCCGCGCATATATCGATTCCGCTCGCGTTCGTATCGCCCATGTGTTTGAGTTTGATGGACTGAATCGAATTCGTTCCGGTCAGAGGATTTGTAAACGTAGAAGTCAGAGTCAAGGTCGGTGTGGTGGCCTTATTGAACGTAATGTCGTTAGTTCCGCCTAACGTGTTCGTTGTGTTGATCTTACTCGTCATCAAATAATCCGGTTCGGTCGTAAAGGACTGGGAATAACTCGTAAGATCCTGTCCATCGATCGTCTTGGAATTGTTAGTAAGGGAAAGAGTGTATTGTTCGTTGGTTTTAAATTCTCTATAAGGATCGAAGATCAAACGAGAACTGGAAGCCCAATAAAAGGTTCCTCCCTTTCCCGGACCGGCCAAAACTCCGGCGCTTGGAGACAAAATCAAATCCGCTTGTACGGTGGTTTTATTCATCGGGTGAGAGAATCTGATCTCGATACTCTTATATCGATCCACGTCCGTAGTGGATGCAATGAAAAGTGTTGCCTCGGGCGCCACCGCTCCGAAATTTGCGGGAAGACTCGTGGGAGTATCCGTCTCCGTATACGGAGCAACCACGTTAGCCGAAACCGTAGTATCCGTCGAAAGTCCAAAAAGAGAAAGAACGCTGTTGAGGGGAGAACCGGCTTTTTTATCCGAATTACAACCGGCTCCCAGAAAAATCATAACCGTTAAAATTACCGCCGAGATTGAATTTTTATTTTTGTTCATCTTTTTTTTACCCCAATCCTCTTTCTTTCTACTGCACCGAAAACATAAAGTTCATATCATCCCAAAGCGTCGACGTGGGCTGATCGTCGTTCCAATTGTCATACATATAAAAACCGACGGGGCTAAACTTTCTTCCCGCTTGATAGATGTCCGCCATCTGTTGAATCAGAGTTCCAGTCGCAAATAGGAAGGAACGATTCGTATCTTCTTTGTTTTGAATGACATTCGATCTTAAAAAATTCTTCAGATCGGAAAACAAATCCTTCGTTGTAAAAGCGGGATTCATAAACATTCTATTTTCTAAATAGGAAAAAAAGCCGCCGCTTGTCGCCAGATAGTAACCCGTTCCATAGAGCGGTCTTCCGTAAGGAGCCATCGCGTCCAAAACGGGAGGAAGGCTTTGTGTAAGAATGTTCGTAATCGTGTATGATCTCGTGTTATCCGGATTGTAAAAAAGAGAAGAAGCCAAGTTCAAAAGTTGAGTGATATCCGCGTTGCTCGGAGAAATATCCAAAAGAAGATCCAATAAAAAATCCAAACTCGCGACGATGGACCAGCCGGAACTTCTGGAAAGATAATCTTTGAAAAGATTGACGACGTCGTCGACACCGACCCAAAGCGGATCGAAGATATTGGTTCCGTTGACGGTCGGGTAGTTCGCTACTTTGTCTCTCCATTCCGTAAACTTGGTCTCGATGTTGAACTGAGTGACGGTCGGAGTTTCAGCGTTGAGTTTGATCTCTCCCATCACAAGTTTGAGTCCGTTAAAAACTTTTATCTTTACGTTTACGTTCGCCGGTTGACCCAATTGACCTAAGAATTTAACGAGCCCCGTAAGGAGTTGAGTTTTGCCGATTAGATTCAGAGCCCCGTCTTGAAAACGTCTCGTGTTTTCGGAAAGAATACTGATGATCGTTCTGTATTCTTGAGCTCCTGAATTTGTAAGAGGAAAGTATTCCATCGTGGAAGCGATCGGGTTTCTAAAACCGTCGGCCATTCCCACCGTACGAATCTGAGTAAAACTAGGAGGAGTGGGATTGGTCGGTAAGGTTGCCGTCGTATCCGGTCCAAAGAACACAAGAGGTCTGGAAAGAATCTCAGCGAGATCGGTAAGAATCGTATAAGGATTCTTAAAACCTGCGGTTTGTTGACCCGAGACTTGATCATCTAACGCCTTCGTCAAGGCGACGACCAGAGGAGTTAAAGTGTTTCTCTGAGCCCAGTTTGCGTTTACCTGATTCGGAATCACCTTTCCTACGGTTGTAAAGCCAAGTCTTTCCAAAACAGGAACGTTAAGCGAAATCACTGGGGGCAACATACCATAGATCAAATCGGGACTTGGAACGATCAAAGACCAAAGAGCCGGATAAACGAACGTAACCTGAAAGGCTTGTTGTCCGTCGGCGCCAAACCCCCAACCTTCCAAGAGCATTACGGAATCACCCGGAGTATTGGAAAGATAAGTAAGATCCGAACCCGCCGCGCTATAAGTTTTTACATAATTTCCATTGTCGATCGTCCATCTACCGTTATCCGTCGCGCAGGCGCTCGGCAAACAATTCGGTTTGAGGTTGAGCATTCCCACGAGACCGTTTCCGATACCGGTAATAAAAAGGGCTTCTTCAAATTGAACGGTTGCGGCTAACTTTGCGCGTACGGGAAGAATCGCCACAAACCGTTTTTCATATAACAACCACTGAAGATTTTTGTAAAAGGCTTCCTCGTCGCTATCGACTGAACGCTCCCCGTCGGTCTTTGGAATCTCGGTGATCGTATAATACGTATTCGGAACGTTCGCTCCATTTTGAAAGTTGCCTCTGAGGCCCACGTATTTGGTGTTGTTAGGCGCCGGGAGATTGAGTTGAACCTCGTATTTATGAGTATTCCAAGTGGGCTGAAATAGAGTTTCGGAAAGATTTGCATTGCGGGTAATCGTTCCGTCCGGAGAAAGAAAATTTCCCGATCCGTCTCTGCGGTTCTTATTGTAATAAGGGCCGTAACCACCGTAGGTAACACGTTTGATCCAGTTTAGAGCCCAAGGAAGCGTCTTGTTGTAAACTCGGTCAAAGTTAGCAGCGGCGGGATTTGTGACGGGAGCGGTAATACCACGAGCGTTGTCTTCCAAAAGGGAAAGAACCCGGCTATTGATGTCGAACTGATGAACTACCCCGTCTCGGTAGACTTTTCCGCTGTAGCCGCTTAAATTTGTAATATTCTTAAAATTGAATGAACTCGTGGAACCCATCACCGATTTCAAAGAATGAATCGCGTCACCGACGGTAAGTTCTCCTCCGGTTGTCCCGGAGATCCAATCGTTTTCACAATCCGTATTCGCGGGAGGCGCATCATAGTGACAGTAATTCGGAGTGGATCCCATCTTCCAGGTAAACCCGTAGTTATTTGCGATGGTAAGAACCACAAAAAGAGTTTCGAGAGCCGACATGGAACGGCTTGTTCCGTCATAGGCGCGGTCTTTACCGTCCACGTCGATACGAATGAGTTCCTTGAGAGAACCGTCTACGTTCGAAGGATGTGCCGCAAAATCCAAAAGACTTAAATTCTCCGCTGTCTTTTGTAAAAGATTTACGGGAGTAGCGGTAATCGTACCGGTATCGAGAAGAGTTCGAACGTTTTGAAAACTCTCCATCATAAAAGCTTTAAGTTCCGCGGGATGTAAAGGATCGCTATAATCGGGGTTATACTGTGCTCCACCTGCGGTAAAATACTTATCGAGATTGAATACGAGTTCCTTCATCGCGGTATTCGGAGTTTTAAAATCCGAAAAACCAGCTCTCTTAAACATCATCTCGCCTAAGTCGTAGATGATGGAAATAAAACCGTCTTTGAGGGATCGATCCGCAACCAAAACCGGATCAAAAAAACCGTTGAGAAGACTTTCCACACCGGCTCTTGCGTTTGTATTCGCGATCAAACCCTTGTAGGCGACGTCTTCGATTTCCACAAGAAGATCGTGAGTGCTCTGACTTTTCAGATCGTTGGAAAAATTATGAATCGATTGAGTGACTTGATCCTTGTTCTTAGAAAGATATTCCTGACGAATCGCGTTAGCCGAAATCGGAACCAAATTCCGAACCACCGGTTTCGGATAATAACGAATTTTTTCAAAGAGAGGTTGCACCGCGTCGTATGCGCCCGGGTTTGTGGTTTCCAACTTTTCGATCAAAGAAGCGGAATCGGTACTCAGAGCTTGAATGCTCGGCCGACTGACAAGGAGAGCCGATTGTGTGGCGCGAAGTGTTCCTAAATTGTCGTCTCTGGTAGCCTTTGCAAGGTTATCGCCCAAAGCCTTGTTGAAATCGACCGGTTCCAAACTCACAAAGAAACTTTTAAGAACCGGAAATCCGTTCAAAATCGTAAAAAGAGTGATTCCATCATAGGAATCAATATTATCAAAAAAAATCTTAGAATCGTATTTTGTGGATTGAGGCTTGCATCCCAGGGAAAAGAGAAAGAAGAGTGCAAAAGCCATTAGAATTCTATAAAATAGAATTCTACTTTTAGAAAGTGGCACAGCAAAGCTCGATTTTCGTTTTGTTTCGTTTTTCAAATTCATCCCTAAATCCTCTTCGTCGGTTTCCCTGGAGGTACTCCCCTGTAGCGATCGTTACGGGGTTTTATATATATACTAGATTCTAATTATTTTATAAATATATGCAAATGTTTTTTTATATCAATCGTTCAAATTTTATATCAATCGCTACACTATATGATAAGTTACTCGCATTTTAGATAACGATCGTTATTTTAAGAAGAATTGGAAGGCGGACATAAAAAAGGACCGGCCCTCATTACGAGGCACCAGTCCAATTCTAAAATCAAAATTGGATTCTAAAATTAAGGTCCGGAAGTCGCCGGCGCGTATTTTTTTTTGTAAATCGCGTAACCGATCGCTCCCAAGAGAAGGACCAGCCAGATATACCAGAATTTTACGAGAAGAATCGTGATCGCAGTGAGAACAAAAGCGATCACTCCAAGAACGACCTTGATCAATCCTCCTCCCAGATCTCCTACAAAAGGAATAAAACTTAAGAGAGAAGTAAGCGGTCCCGCCATTAGAGTAAAACTGCTGAACATCGCGAAAAATCCTATAAAACGTCCCACCCATTTCATGGTGTTATCGTCTGATTGAATGTCTTTCATCGTTTCGGAAAAGCCGCCGACGCTCGCGTTCAAGAATTTATTTCCTTCTTCCGATACGAACTTCCCAACTTTGGTTCCTTTGATATCGCCGATAAAAGTCATCTCACCTTCCGGGATCGGAGTTACGGAAACCTTTACCCTTTCGCAACCTTCTTTCTCCTCGTCCGCGCAGGCCTTGGAACTGAAAAGATAACCTTCTCCCAAAACAAATCCGTTCTTATTGATTTCGTCTTCGTTTGCGTCTCTGGAAGAAACCTGAGAAGTGAAATCGACGTCGGAAAGATTTACGGAATACGATTTTCCGTCGACGAGAACCGATCCACCGGAAGCGGAGTCGGATTCATCCTTAACTGACTTTCTATGGAACGCCTTGGAACGACATCCGGAGAGTTTGAAACTGGACGGATTTTCCGGAGAAGAAGTCCATTCGAGAACACAGTTCCGAACTTCTTTTTTATTACTTCCGGATCCTTCCGTTTTCACTTCTTCGTCCCAAGCATAGACTTCGGAGCTTACCGAATAAGAAATATAAGATCCGCTCTTAACAAAGTTTCCGCTAAGAGGACTTGCCTTTAAGGTTCCCGTAATGTAAGAAGGTTGTCCTTCTTTTGCGGATCCTGCGGGCGCCGCGTTCTTGAGAGCCGCGCTTGCTTGTTCACAGGTTTCTACGTTGTAGATGATGATAAACGAAACCGGTAACAACACGACTCCTGTGAGAATACTCTTAAAAGAATTTCCCATCTGTGATAGGAAACCTACACCTTCTGTTGAGGACATTCCGTCCGGGCTTTCAAACGCCATTGAACTTTCTCCTTTCTGAATTACAGCTTGCTCCAATCTGATCCTTATCTAATTCTCAATGACTAGTCGAACGATTTCGACAGATAGAAAGATAGGGATTCTAAGAGGCCTGGAGACTCTCCGGGAAATCAGAAGTTTGTAAATAATTTTTTATCTAATTTCAACTAAGAACTGAGGACATTTTAACCGGAGAAGCGGGAAAAGAAGAAAAGTTTCGTTGTTTTATAAAGATTCTAAACGTTCTGTCGTTGAGGTCGAAAAATCGGGAGTTCATTCCTCTTGTTGTTTTGATAAAAGAAGAGATAGATCTTTCGCCTAAAAGGAATTTGTTCGAATAAACATCTAACGCGGATTAGGCGGAGACGACACTGTCATTCCTATGTAGGTGTATTCGGTAACGGATTGAATAAATTCTTTCATCTCTTTGTCGGTCTTTTTTGGTTTGATTCTTCCTTCGAGAAAAAGCATCGCGATACCGTGAATCATAGACCAAGCCGCCAACGTTTTTTCCCGAGCGTGGCCCTGTCTGATCGCCCCTAAACCTTGTCCCATTCGAATGATCTCGTGCAACTGTCTGTAAGTCCTTCTGGAAACCGCAGAGAGAGCCGGATGTAGATCCACTCCTCCGAACATGATTCTCGCGAATTGTTGATTATTGAGAATAAATTGAATGTATGTCCAACCGAGCGCGCGCATTCTTCCTATAAAATCGTTGTTCGTTTTTTTGAGTTCTTTTTGGTAAGAAGAAAAATATTTCTGAAAACCTTTCTCGGCAACGGCGGCGAGCAGAGCATTCTTATTTTCAAAATGATGATACGAAGCGACATGACTTACTCCGGCATAAGCGGCCACCTTTCGAAGTGATATCTCCTCCAGCGGAGTGGTTTTTAAAAGTTCGGCGCCCGCCGATATCAAGTCCTCTCGAACCGTAATCCCGTCTTTTTTAAAAGGCCTGCCGACTCCGAGGTGTTGGCTGCGCGAACCCTTTTTCTTTGCTGGCATATCCACTATATATTACGGGAATTATTTTTCTGCAAGACTATAATTACCAGTGGTAATTTATTCCTTGCCTTGAATTCCAATTATATTACCACTGGTAATTAATAATAGGATCTACGGAGATCGATCATGGAAAAAGCGTTTCAGTCTGTTAAAATAGGTAATTCTACAATCCCCAATCGATTCATAATGGGGTCCATGCACCTCGGACTCGAAGGTAAGATCGGAACCGCAGAAAGAATGGCCGCGTTTTACGGAAAACGATTCGATGGAGGGGTTGGACTCATCGTCACGGGTGGAATCGGCGTAAACGAAGAAGCCAGAGGTTCCAAACATTTTTTCAATATTCAAAACGAAGAACACGCATCCGAGCTGCAAAAGATGAACTCACTTCTGAAAGGACAAGGGATCATGTGCGCTCAACTTTTTCACGCGGGTCGATACGCGTTTGATAGAAACTGCGTAGCGCCTTCCGCGATCCGCGCCCCCATCAACAGATACATTCCGCGCGCGCTCACGGAAGAAGAATGTTGGAAAACCGTGGAGGACTTCGGACTCGCCGCAAAACTCGCGAAAGAAACAGGCTTCGGAGCGGTGGAAATTATGGGAAGCGAAGGTTATCTCATCAATCAATTCTTCTCTGCCGTTACGAATCAAAGAGACGATCATTTTGGAGGCGACTCCAAAAGACGAATGAACATGGCCGTAGAAGTTCTTCGTTCCGTAATCAAAAATCTTCCGGATGGTTTTCCGGTTATTTTTAGAATGTCGGGAATCGATCTCATTCCCGGAAATCCTACTTTCGAAGAAGTATGTCTTCTCGCACAAACATTACAAAAAGAGAATGTTTCCGCTCTAAATATCGGGATCGGATGGCACGAATCCAGAATTCCCACGATCAGTCAATTGGTTCCGCGAGGAGCGTGGGCGAACATCGCGGGAAAAATCAAAGAACAAACTCCAGGCCTTCCCATCATCGCATCGAACAGAGTCAACGATCCGATCACGGCGCAAAGAATTTTTGAAAACAAGCAAGCCGATATCATTTCGATGGCGAGACCCTTTCTCGCAGACGCCAAGATCGTAAAAAAAATTCAGACTGGAATGTCGAATCGTATCAACACTTGTATCGCGTGTAATCAATCCTGCTTGGATCACGCGTTTATCGACAAATCGGTTTCTTGTCTCGTAAATCCACAAGCGGTCAACGAACTGGAATACGAAATCCATTCTCCGATAAAACCGCAAAAGGTCGTTGTGATCGGGTCGGGCCCCGGTGGACTGGAAGCGGCGAGAGCCAGCGCGTCTCTGGGACATAAGGTAATTCTAATAGAGAAATCGGATCAACTGGGAGGACAGTTCAATCTTGCTTCCAATATTCCCGGTAAATCGGAATTCAAAGAGACGATCCGTTATTTTCAAAACGAACTTCCCGCGCTCGGAGTCGAGATGCGCTTGAACACGGATTGTAATCTCGAATTGTTAAACGAAATCGATCCGGATGCTATCATCTTTGCAACCGGAGTCAAACCAAGAGAATTCGATCTTCCCGGAATCGGCATTCTTCCAACCGGAAACTATACGGATTATCTCACCGGAAAATTTAAACCCGGAAAAAAAGTTGCAGTGATCGGAGGCGGAGGAATCGGCGTGGACGTCGCACACAAACTAACGGAAGATCACGATCCTACGCTTGAGTCCTATTCTAAAAAATACAATATCGATTCTTATACGAACGCTGTCATCCAACCTCATAAATCAAAAAGGGAAGTCGCGATCTTTCGAAGAAACGGAAAACACGGAGCCGGCCTCGGACCTACTACGTTCTGGGCTCTCAAACAGGAACTGGAAGCTTCCGGTGTTGAATTCTTTCAAGGTTTAAACTACAAAGAGATCACGAACGAAGGACTCAAAGTGATTCTAAAAAACGGAGAGGAAGTTTTATATCCCTGCGATTCTTTAATCCTTTGTGTCGGACAAGAAAAAGAAAGCTCCCTTTACGAAACGTATAGGACCTTGTATCCTCAAAAACAAATCTTTCTCATCGGCGGTGCCAAGGACGCAAAAGGAATCGACGCCGAAAGGGCCTTTCTCGACGGATTGAACGCGGCGTTTAGCATCGGAAGAGAAAACAAAGTTTCTCAAACGGCATAAGGATCCTAATAAAAGAATATGATAGCTAACAATTATTTTACGGATGACGAAGATCTAAAATTATTTTTTGAACATCTGATCGATTGGCCTTCGATCGTAAAATCAACCGAAGGCGAAGAATTCTTTGATTATAAACACTATCAAAAGACGGCGGATCCGAGATTTGAAATGGCTCCGTCAAACGTACAAGAAGCGATCGATCTCTACAGATCCAGTTTGGAATCCTTAGGGGAATTTTTTGGAAAAGAAGTTTCTCAAGTTTCTCAGACCATGGATAAAAAACACCTTCGTTACGAAAACGGAAAAGTAATCTTTCCGGACGAAACGATATCCATATACGAAAAGTTTCGAGAAACGGGACTGATGTCCTATTCGATTTCGAGAGAAGCCGGAGGACTCGCGTTACCCGCAACCGTGGGCGCGTTTTTTGTAATGATCATGGCAAGAGGAGACGTTTCTTTTTGTATGACGATCACACTCCTAAATCTCGCTCAGATTGTAGCAAGATTCGGAACCAAAAAACAAATAGAAGAATTCGCCGCCAAAGCCGCATTAGGTGAAACCCTCTTTGCGATGGCTCTTACGGAGCCCGATTTCGGATCCGATCTGAATAACGTAAGAACTACCGCGACAAAAACTGAAAACGGAAGTTATCGGATCAACGGAACAAAACGTTTTATTTCTCAAGGCTGCGGACTCGGTCCTTATCCATCCAGTCTTTTGACTCTTGCAAGAACCGGAAAACAAAACGGAGGCGCTCGAGGGTTGTCCGTATTTCTTGTAAAAAGTTCCGAAGTAAACGTGGCCGGAATCGAAACCAAGATGGGAATTCACGCCTCCCCCACTTGTGAGATCGTCTACGAAAATAGTTCCGCAGAACTCCTCGGAGAAGAAGGACTCGGTCTCACTCGTTACACGGCCGGGATGACAAACTTCATGAGACTCGGAAGCGCAGCGGGTGGTCCCGGCGGAGGCGCGGGAGGATTTTACGAATGCAAAAAGTATGCGGAAGAACGAATCCAATTTGGAAAACCGATCTCGGAAATTCCTGCAGTTTCCGAAATGCTTCACAAGATCCAAAGAGAAGTCAATGCGATGAGACTTCTTACATTTGAAATTGCAAGAGTCGTAGATCTATATCAACACCATCAGGTCCGTTTGGAAAAATCCGACAAAGAAGATCGAGAGATTCGAAAAGATGAAAGAGTCAAGACCTGGGGGAATCTCGCGTCCATTCTTACACCCATTGCAAAATACTATTGTTCTGAAGAAGCTCATAAGTGCGCGAACCTCGCGATCCAAATTCACGGAGGCGCGGGTTATACGGAAGACTATGACGTATCGAGAATGTTTCGTGATTCCAGAATCAATACGATCTACGAAGGGACAAGTCAGATTCACGTAAGAATTGCAACAGGAGCCATCATCGCGGGAATGACAGCCGACGGAAATTTTAGAAAGTATCTGGAGTCGATTCGAAAAGAAGTGATAGAGCCGTCCAAATTTCTAACCGAACAATACAATCTACTTGAAATTGCGATCGCTCACTTTCGTTTGATCGGCAAGGACGACACCAAAGAGAGAGTTGCAGAAAATCTAATGATCATGACCGCTCGTTATCTCTGCAGTTTATTGTATGAAAGGGCTCTCACCAAACTCAGACAAACCGATTCGTTCGATCGTTGGACAAAGGACTGCAGGGCCTATCTGATCGATAGCACCGCGATTTCAAAAGCCTGCGTCTATCGGATCGAAAACGCGGAATAGACAAGAGCACGTTTCCATTCTAAGAACGATAGAAAACCGATATTACTTTCTTTTTTCGAGAGAATTTAGAATCGAAGAATTCATCTTGGACAGAAATCGATATGTCTTCTTTTCCCTTTCTTTATCCTTTTTTTTTCCTATATCTTCCCATTCAATACTGGATGGGAAGCAAGGGTTTCTCCGGTTATTTTCTATTCGGATCCTTATTGTTGGGAACGGTTTTATTCTGGTTTTTTAATAAACGGAAACAAAAATCTTTTAAGACGATTCCTCCCTTCGTCTGGCTTGTGTATTGGTCCTTGATCGTTTTTATAGAAGGAATCTTTTATACAAAGAACGCCCTCGATTCCTTTTTACTCGGGGACTTTGATTATACGGCGCAAGCGAGGATGATGTTCACCTTAGTCAAAGGAAACTTTTTCGAAACACAGTATTACGGTTTGCAGGAGAATGCAAATTTTCTTTCGCATCACATGGCGCCCGCCATTCTACTCTTGTCTCCGTTTCCGATTTTATTCGGATCCGAGCTTGGATTTGGGATCGGAGTTTTTTTCTTAAGCGCTCTCACGCTTCCCCTTCTCTATTTTTATCTAAGAGAATCCTTTATATCGGAAGAACTTTCTCTCAGCGCCGTTTTACTCTGGGCGGGCTCTTCCAGCTTTTATAGATTGGGACATTCTCTACACTTCGAAGTATTGATTCCTTTTCTATTTCTCTTGCTCTTAATCGGAATACAAAAACAAAAACCCTGGCTTTGGATCTTATCCCTCGTTTTGTTTTTAGGAATCAAAGAAGATCTTTCGATATACGCAGCGGGACTTTCGTCCATGCTAATTTTTACGGATACAAAGAGAAAAAAGGAATGGATCGGAGTCTTCCTGCTCTCCCTTATCTATTTTGGAATTTTACATCCGTTTCTAAATTCTTTTGTGGGCGACTCCGCCGGAAGAAATTGGAAAGAGTATTGGGGAAATGCGGAAACAAATCCGTATCAAACGATTCTCAACTACATTCAAAATCCGGAAAGTATTCGCCAATACGCAAAGGGCCTAAGAGATTTAAGTTTAGAATGGGGATTCTGGAATCTGATCGGCGGCTGGCTCCTTCTACCATTCTTAGGACTTTATTCCGTCTTTCGGCTATCGGTTCATCCTTGGGTAAGAGAAATGTACAGCTACTACATCTATCCGTTGATTCCCTTCTTGATTCTATTTTTAAAAAATGGGGCCGAAAGAATCCAGGGTTGGATCGAAAAAAAAGAGAAAATTCCTTTTTTCCCTTTTTCTAGAGAGGAAAAACTTAAGATTTTTCTAATATTCACTTTTTTACTTTCCGTTTATAGAAACGGAAAAGACGGACAATATCCGATCCAGCTCGCTCCTCAAAAAGAAAAAGCCTCGGAATTACGAACGATTCTAAAAGAGATTCCGGAAGGGAGTTTTGTTTCGGCGGGTTTTCATATCTCACCGTTTGTTTCCTTTCGGAATTCAGTCTATCCGATTCGGGACAATCGCGTTTTCAAGGAATGGATCGTCTTTGATCACGGATACAATTCTCCCTATGTATCCTCGGAAAAAATTCGAGAAAGAATTCAAGAGGAAAACAAAATCGGGAGAATCGAGCTCATTTCTAAAACAAAACACTTTAGCATTTATAAGAATCACTCGCAATCTTCGAATTACGAGCCTTTGAAACAGAAGTAGCCTTCCAATTCCTTCTTAACCTTTCCAAACAAAAAAACTAAGAATCAAATCTTGGTCTGCGTTTAAAAAGATCCGTGCAACGGATGAAAATTCTCATTCACAATATTCTTTTAATCTTTCTTTAGAATCCTCGTAACCCATATCGAACGACTTTTGAAAGTCCTTACAGGCCAAAGAAGTCTTTTTTAAAAAAACGTAGGCAAGCCCCCGATTATGAAAGGCCACATCGTCCTTCGGATTCATCTGAATAACTTTTGAATACGTTGCCACTGAGTCCGCATATTTTTTCAAACCGTATTGAGCATAAGCCACTTCAAAAAAACCGTAGGAATCTTTTTTATCCAGAGCGACCGCCTTTAGAGCGTCCTTTAATCCTTGGTTATAATCCTCTTCTCTGTTTTCGCAACGCGCTTTGAATTTATAGAGTTCGCCGTCTTTATTGTATCCCAAGTCGATCGCCTTCTGAAAATCTTCTATCGACTGCATACAATCATCCAACCTTTCGTGACTGTACCCCTTATACAAAAAGGCCGAGGCTTTTTTAGGATCCAATTCGGCCGCCTTTTCAAAATCATTCACAGCGTCCGAATAATTTTCCAAACGGTAGAACGCAAGACCGCGATTGTAATAACCGGAAGCGTCGCCAGGAACTCTTTTTAAATATTTGGAATAATCATCCGCGGCTTTCTGATATTCTCTCTTTCCATACTCGTCGTAAGCGCGATTAAAAATATCGTTCGGTTCTTCTTGGGGTTCGTTCGAAGGAGTTGAAGATTGATTTGTATCGGAACTCGATTTCACACTTTGCAGAAAGGATTCGATTCCTTCGGAGAACTCTTGAAAAAAAGTAGGCCCGTTCGTAGCCGCAGAAGCAGGATCCACCGCGTCGTCGGTCTTTGGAAAAAACAAACTTCCGATTAGAATCGCAATTCCAATGATAAAAGCCAAACCGAAAAAAAACGAATCCAGAGCCTTATTTTCCATCAGGCAATAGAAACGAATTTTTCTAAGAATTCAACTTTTTATTGATAAAAAATTTTGTTAAAACTCTGTCATTTTTTAGATTTTACAAAGAAAGAGAACGAGCCGAAACAAAGTTCGACTCGTTTTATGATTATCCGATTCTCATTCGGATTGAATGGAGAGTGTGGATTGTTTACTCGGATTGTGTTTCACGTCCAAACCGTAGACCAAAGCGGTTGGAGGCGCGTATTGAGGATCGAAAGTATCCAGAGCGATGGCGATACGATTTCCGGCGGGAACGTCATAAGCGACCGCATTGAGATCAACCGTAAGATCCGTCGTCTCAAACGCGGAGACGTAGATGGAAGCGGTTCCGTGAGTGATCAGTTTTCCGACTCCGTTACTTCCCACATCGTAAAAGTAAACATTTACATTCGCTTTTCCTAATGAAGAAGAAACCTGGCCCTTCCAGAAAATTTTACCTCTGATTTTCAGAACCGAAGAAAGAGAATTCGATTCGTAGACGATTCCGTTAATCCTGCTCAGCCAATCCAAAGAAGCAGTTACAGGAACTTCCAGATGAGAAGCCAAAATATCGGAAATCAAAGGGATCCCCGTGGTCGCGATCGTATCCGCGCCGGAAAGGATTCCTGTGTTCAGATTGTTTGTATTCTGAGTGGAAGAAATTTTTCCGTCCGTAAAAAGGGTTCTCGGTTTTAGGTAATAAGTTTTTTCCGAAACGGTAGAAGAAGGCCAGGAAGGAAGAGTCACTCTCGGTCCGTTGAATCTTTTCTGAAAGGTGACCGTCGGCTTCATCATAATTCCGTTGTTGATTCCTTTCAACCAGAAGTCGAACCAATCATAGGCGTTGTCCCAGATCGGATTGGAAAGTCCAAGTACACCGCCGATTTCCGCGGTTGCGTGGATTCCTTCGTTCATATCCAATTTTTTAGGAACGGTCAAAGAAGCAAAGTAGTCGAGCATCTGATTTGGATTGAATAAAAAATCTTCAAAGTTGCTCGAGATATAAACTGGTTTTCCGGATGCGTTCAGTTCGGAAACAAGACTCGCAGGAGAACGTTCCGCGGCCCAGGCGGTGACACCCGCGATATCGTTATGGGAAAGAAGTTTTGTAAAATTATCTGCGATGACTGGATCCATTCTTCCCGTAAAGTAACCGGCGCCGATCAAAATCAAACCCCAGACCAAACGAGGAGTATCGTTTCCATAGAGAGAACGTTTTAGATCCCCCCATCCGCTCATCGCAACTGCGGTTTTAATCCTAGGTTCAAAACTCACTCCTATAAGAGAGATCCCTGCTCCATAAGAAATTCCTGATATACCTATATTAGAAGAATCTACTTGAGTATTTGCCCGAAGCCAATCCAATACCGCAGACAAATCCTGACGATCCTTGATTCCGGCGGTATTGATCAGACCACCCGAGATCCCAAACCCCCGAGTGCTGTAGCTCAAAACGATGTAACCTTTTTTTGCAAGCTTTGCCGCGGGAACGATATATTCGTATTCGTTCAGAGCCCAGCTGTTTACAAAAATCACGGTCGGATATTTTTGACCCGATACGAGATTCTTAGGCTGAAAGAGATTCGCCGCAATCGAAGTTCCGTCGCCGGAACGAATCACGATCGAATCGTTAAAAGTAAAACTTCCGTCGTTCTCCGCTTGAAACGCGGAATCGATCTGCGAAGCTGTAATTCCCTGTTGGAAGGGACTCGCGGAAGCGTTCCCGTTTAAAAACGCTGCGGAATTACCGGGAATCAATGCCGCCAAGGCAGCGAGGTTTTTCTGCGAGGAATTTTCGTTTTCACTCCCGCAGCTCATTAAAAATAAAAACAGAAAGAAGGAAGCTCCTGTTTTTAACACACTTGTTGTTCGAAATCCAATTCTCATTTTTTCTCCTGAAATTTTCAGCGTAGTACGCATATTTCACTTATGGAGATGGAGTTTAACCTTGGTTTTGTTAGAATTCGCTTAAGATTCGGATTTGAGTCGAATAAAAGGTCTTAAATTTAAAATTAGGATGTTGTTTTCAACTTTTTGAAAAAGTAAGAGTTCCTACTTTTTTAAAAACTCAGTAAAAGATCCCCTTTTTCAAGGTCGGATCTCCGAAGGAAAAACCTTTTTCCAAGGAAAATTCAATCCTTTCTCCAACCGAGTCTGCACCGAAAATAATTTGCAAGTTATCGTCTAACTGGACCGACTCAATCTGGACTTCCTCAAATACTCTCTTGGAGAAGTTCCAAAAACGGATTTGAACGCAAGATTGAAAGTTGCCTTTGAGTTGAAACCGGATCGATAAGCCACGGAAAGTATGTTCGCTCCTTCCTCCGATTTGAGAATATCTGCGGCCTCTTGCACCCGATACGAATTGATAAACTTAGAAAAGTTCATTCCTTTTCTTGAATTTAAGAATTCCGTCAACTGATACGGTTTTAAATCGAGTCTTTCAGCGAGAGTGGAAAGATCCAAATCTTCTTGAAGAAATAATTTTTCCTGACTCATAAGAAGTGTTAGGCGGGAATCGACTACGGAAAGATCCACACTTTCCAGCCGCGAATTCTGATACGCTTCCTTCACCGCCGGTCCGATCTCGCCCAAGAGTTTCGGAGTTCTCTGGTGAGAAAGATAAGCGATCACACTGTAAAACGTAGTCGCAACTACGGAAGTATAGAGCAGATCCAATTCTCTTAACAAATACGCGGAAAGCAAAAGAAGAGTAACGCTCGCCCCGCCGCTTAGGATCAGCAAAAGAAGACGCCCTCCCGGCTCCGTCCTCAATTGAGAGATTCTAAAAAGAGAACGTGTGTCCCAAAAAATAAACGCGTAGTATCCTAAATTTACAAAGAAGCCCGAAAGAAATAAAATATCCCAGATGCTCGTAGTCTTCTTATAAAAAAAATCTTCCGGTCGATTTCCAAACCAATCGGGTTGGATCCAAGAACAGATCGGAATCAAAATCGTAAGAAACAAACCCGGAACGTACATCCATCGATCTTTTTTCCAGCTATAAGAATCTCGAACGGTCGCGGAAAAGAGGCTATACATTCCCGAGCCCAAAAACCAAGGCCAAGGAACATACATATAGTTTAAAAATCGAGTTTCAAAGTGAATGTCTTTCAAAAGAAAATAAACATAAAAGAATAATATAGATCCGCACGCGTTCAGGAGAAACACGAGCCGATTTTGGATTCCTGCGTTAGGTCGAAGAAGCGCTCCCAATCCGATCAATAAACCGAATACGGCTCCGAAAAAAACAGTCTCTGTCAGGATGGAGGACACGAGAAGAGATAGAACCGGAAGTTGGATTCTCAGTCCAGAATTTTTTGTGCTCTTCTTTCCACAAATTTAAACCGACGTTCATTTCCAAAAATAGAATATTACAAAATCAAGAACCGACGGAACAATGAGACTTATTCTTTCGGAAGAATGACGTGAAAGACTGTTTTTCCCGGTTCCGAGTTGAGTTCGATTCTTCCCTCGTGTTTTTTTATGATTCTTCGGGAGATATCCAAACCTAATCCGCTTCCTTCTCCGGGGCCTTTGGTGGTAAAGAAAGGATCGAAAATTTTCTCCTGCATCTCCAAAGGAATTCCGGGTCCATTGTCTTCGATAGAAACTCTTACTTCCTTTTCCGATTCCAAGGTGGAAATCCTTATCTTTCCCTTAAACTTCATCGCCTGAAGCGCGTTATAGATAAGATTGGTCCAGACCTGCACTAAATCATCCGGATAGGCTTTGATGATCGGACGCGTAGAAAACTCCAGTTCGAGTTCCACTCCGCTTTTGATCTTGTTGTGATAGATCGTGAGAACGGTTTCAATGTTTTCGGCGAGATCGGTTACGACCTTCCCTCTACTTTCTTCCGTATCGATATGAGCGTAGTTTTTAAGCGCATAAACGATCTTAGAAGTTCTATCCACCGCCAATCGTATCGAAAGAATGTTTTTATATGTTTGTATTTCATCTAACGCGAACTTTAGAAGAGGATAATGTACGGAATTGTCAAAAAGGGTCGGAAATTCATCCAATGCTTGGGGGATTCCGTTGTCTAAAAGCCGATCCGCAATATCGTGCGAGTTTTCAAATCCAAGAGTTTTCAAACGAGTTCGAAGTTCATTCAAAACGGTTCTTCGATTTTCTCGAGGAAGAATACTTTCCTTACTCTCGATTCCCTTTCGGATCAACTCGGAAAGATTGTGCACATAATCCCCGTTGACAGTGGAAAGTTCCGGGCCGAGCCTTTCCATTCGATCCGCAGAGGAATTTAGATACGCCCTCAATTCTCCGCTCAACGCCGAGATGGCGCCTAACGGATTGTTGATCTCGTGTGCGATTCCGGCTACGAGTTGTCCTAGGGCAGCCATTTTTTCGGAAAGAATCAGTTGTTCCTGGGTCTTTTGTAAATTCTCCAGAGCCTGTGCTAATTCGGAGGTTCTTACAAGAACTGCTTTTTCCAATTCTTCTTTTGCTTCTTTTCTTTCAGCGTTTAACAAAAGTTGTGTGACTTGTTCGGCGATCGTCAATACGAATTGTTTTTCGTAACCCTTCCACTTTCTCAACTCGCCTCTGTGTCCCAAACAGACGATACCTTTGATTCTTCCTCTTACGAAAAAAGGAACGTCGAGTAGGGAAACGATTCCCAAGGGAATGCTATAATCATTAGACAATTCGAAAGTGCGTGGATCGTTGATCACGTCGGTCGCATCCACAAATCGATCCCTGAGAATCGATTCGGAATAACGAGGATATAGTTTTAGATTCATCCGTATTTTTTCGATAAATCTTTGATCTCTTCGATCCCAGCCGGCGACTACGGACCAACTGCTCAAGTCATCATTGTCAAAAATCCAAATCGTTGCCCGATCACAATTCAAAACCTCCGCGGCCATAATCGCAATCTTTCTCGCTCCCGATTCTAAATTTCCGGAAGCGAATTCGGAATCTGTCGTCATCTCCATCAAAGCCTGCGCGTGTAATGCGATCTGTTTTGCCTGCTCCTCCTTTTCTAAGGTTGCGTTTTTGATCTGAGTAATATCCCGAGTGATGGCGATGGAAGTAGGAGTGTTTCCTAAATTGACAAGACGCGCCGAAAAAAGCGTATCGACCAGTTTGCCGTCCTTTCTTCGAAACTGAACTTCGTAGTCCCTTACGATTCCGTCTTTTTGCAATTTCTCTACGACGATTTCCCTTTCTTGCAGATCCTTCCAGATTCCGAGCTCCATCGCGCCCTTTTCCTTTGTCTCATCTTTGGAATACTGAAGCATTTCCGAAAAGTGTTCGTTTACCTTAATATACTTTCCTGTATGAAGATCGCTGAGTGTGATCGTGTCCGGATTCATTTCGAAAACCATTTCGAAAAGGTCCTTACTTTCCTGCATCTTCGCGAAGTATTCGTCTCTTTCGGCTTCCATTCTTTTTTTATCAGTTACGTCGATCAAAAGCGCGAGTAACATCGGTTTTCCGTTCCACTGGAATACGCGATTTCCGGATAACACGTGTTTAACGGTCCCGTCCGAACTTTGTATGCTCGCTTCGATCGGTCCGGTTCCGCCCTTCTCTTGCAATTGTTTTATGAGCGTCGCTCGGTCAATGGAAGTTCTCCAAATCCCCAGGTCGATGGATGATTTACCGATGATTTGTTCTCTCGAATAACCGATAAGATCGCAGTACGATTGATTGATCTGACGATAGATTCCCGTTTCGAGATCGGAAAGTGATACGGCGGCCGGATTGAGTTGGAATAGTTTTTCGAAAAGATCCTTGCTCAATCTAAGTTCTTCGTCCAAAGCCTTTCTTTCCTCTTCTGCGGCTTTCTTTTCCGAAATATCGGTCGCAAGAGAGATAACGTGTTTTCTTCCTTCGAGCTCGGTGATCCTTGCGGAATAGAGGATCGGAATTTCGGTTCCGTCCGAAGCAGTAAAAGTAGATTCTAAATTTTTAACTTCATCGTGTTTGGAAAGAGCATCGTAGACTTCTTTTCTAAAGTTTGCCGCGTTTTCCCAGACTTTGATTTCAGGAGTGGTCTTACCGAGAACTTCCTCTCTTTTGAGTTTTACCATTTCCAAAAATCTTTCGTTGACGTCGATGATCTTGCGGTTTTCCCAATCCGTAAGAACGAGTGAAGAAGGAATGAGCTGAAATAATTTTTGAAACAATCTCTTGCTTCGTTCCAATTCCATTGCGAGAGATTCTAATTCTTGAGCATAGGCTTTGATCTCTGAAATATCGTGTCCGATCGCGAGAATTTTTTTCTCTCCTAAAAAATCCAACATTCTCGCGGAAAAAAGAATGGTCCTTATCTTTCCGTCCGGAGTCCGTATTTTGACTTCCAGATTTCGAACAACTCCGTCTTTTTCGAGGCCTTTGATGATTTTTTCACGATCTCCGGTATCGTAGTAAGCTCCGAGTTCAACCGCGGTCTTACCCAGGACTTCCTCTCGCGTTTTTCCGAGATATTCCAAAAAGAGATCGTTTACGAAAAGATAAGCTCCATTCGATTTTGATAATGTAATTGCGGATGGATTGAGACGGAATATCTGATTGAGAATTTCTTCCTTTTCCCGAACTTCGTCTAAGAGTTTTTCTTTTTCCTTCTCTTCTTTGATACGATCGGTCATAGGAACCGTAATACTCAGAAGAACTTTTTCTCCCTTGTATTCGATCGCTTTCGCTGAAAACAAACCCCAGAATTCTTTTCCGGTCGTGGTTCGAAATGGCATTTCGATTCCGTCCACAAAACCGTCGCGTTTCATTTCGGAAAGAATCGTTTCTCTGACTTCCTCGGAAAACCAGAGGTTTAACTCCAAAGTTGTTTTTCCTATAATCTTCTCGATCGTAGATTCTACTTGCTCCGCGAACTTTTGATTCACTTCCAAGATTTTTCCGGTTTTGATTTCGGTAAGGGCCATCGGAAGCGGATTGAGTAAGAATATACTTTTGAGTGCGTCCCAGCCTTCCTTTGCTTCGTGATAAAGTTTTTGTTGAATACTTTCGTTTTTTTTCTGTTCGGAGATATCTCTTACGATTCCCCAGATCGCGATCGGTTTTTTAGAATCGTCCTGAATCACATAAGCCTTTACGCATATGGGAACGATCCTTCCGTCCTTACGAATGTATTCCTTTTCGATTTCCTGAGAATACCCAGTTGGAAGCAGATATTCTTCAAATATTCTTTTTTCGTTAGCGATCCAATGATCCGGTGTGAGAGACCAAAGTGTGATCTCGCGAAGTTCTTCGATAGAATAACCGGTAAGAGAAAGAAAGGCCGGGTTGGCTTCTAAGAAGGTTCCGTCCAGATTTGCGATTGCAATCCCATCTCTACTGGTTTCAAAAATTTGCCGAAAGAATTCGGAATTCAAGAGATGAGAATCTAGGGTTTCCATGTCGCACTCATAGTAAAAGACGGCAATTTCCTAACAAGATCCGAGAAAGGAAATATCATTTTACACTGAAACTAGGAAAATTTCGTACCTCGATAAAACGTCCTATCTACAATGTCGATCTTGGAATGCGAAATCTCGGCTTAAGGACCGGAAACACAACGATAATACCAGGCCGCGGCTTTTCCATTTCCGCCCATCAGACCGTTGTTAAAAAACACCGACCAACCGTATGTTAGATTGAAACGATCGGTGCCCGAAGCCCAATAATACTGAGAAGCGGTTCCGGGAAAGAACGTCCCGTTGATGGAAGGATTCGAAATCGAGTAATCGACGATGCTTTGCAGTTCGTTCAGGTTTGGAAGTCTCCAACTTAACCCCGCAAGATTCAATGCAGAACAAGTGCTCAAGGCTTGTTGCCAAGTGCCTGTGCTCGCTCCGGAACTCTGCCAAATAAGACCGGTTCGATTGTCCGTAATGGTCGTGTTCCCGTTATCCGTAAGAGAAGGAGATTGAAGCGAAGTTCCCGAAACACAACGGACGGCATAAGGCCCCGTACCGAAGTTCATCTGATCGTAAAACCCGTTGTTCATAAAAACATACCAACCCGTTGTTGCAGGACTGAGCAAATAGGGCGTGGAAGAATAAAAAGTCGTGGCCGGATTACCCGGAAAGTTTGCGGAATCCACACCGGTGGGATTTTCCGTATTTGCAAAACGTGAAAGTTCATAGATCGAAGGGAGTCTCCAGGTTTTGATTCCTGCGTAACCGCCTCCGGAGTTGAGGGAATTCAAAGCGGAACAAGCTCCGGGAGCCGTGGAGAATGTATAAGTATTCGCGCCTCCGATAGTACAAAGATTTCCGCTCAATCCTTCGGGACAGGTTTTCCAAATCAAACCGCGAATATTGTCCAATGTCGTATAATCATTCGTATAAACCGAATGAGAAGTGGGCCCCGTATAACTGCGCGCCGACGGAAGATTTACGAAATCCGCATCCTGACGCGGATAAGTTGCGTCCGAACAAGGAATGTTCGTAGTCGTATCGTAACAGAGTGTTTGTCCGGTGTCAGAGATCTTTTCCGGAAAGTAAACTCCTGTCGAATTGGGTAGAAACCCGGCGCATTCCGGTGTTTGCAAAAGAAGACATTTCAAAATCTCAGTATCTTTCCACGCTTGAGAATAAGGAACCGCGGGATTGTAAGGTTCCTTTCCGGGAGTGCAGAACATAAAAAAGGATAATGCAATTATAAATAGGAATACCCGGAACATACTCTATTGTAACAAACTCAAATTCAGTTTAGTCAAGAAATTTTCAAAACAAGGAAATTTTATAAAAAAACATTCTCGAAAAGCTTCCATTCTTTTGACCTTGGATCGACTTGCTTCACAAAATTTTTTGAAAGGGAACCCGTTTTTCGATGTCTGTTTAATACAAAGCAATGGATATAAAGCGAAAGCCGTTTCATTCTTTTCCAAAATCAAAAATAAGAATTTAGGGAATTTTGAATTCGTTTTGTAAAAAAGGAAGGGGCCTTGGATTCTTTTAGCAAAGGAACCCGGAAACAAGTTTAGGATTTGATTCGATAGGAAACTTTGAAAAAGAGAAAAATCGATTCTATAGAATGGAAAAGACCGGATTTCAGAAAAGATTCGATAGGCGGGCTTTCGAAAAAACGAAACGTAAGAATATCATATAAAATGAATATTCTTACGCAAAAAAAATATCGACGGAAAAACAAAATTCTCCGTCGTATCGTTTAGGTTTTAGGTTACTACGGATTCGTTGTTTTCCTGGATTACGTGCCCGTCTTCCAAGATCATACGAATGAGTCTCGTCATCTCCACTGAATATTCTACGTTCAGATGTTTGGTAACACCTTCACAGAATCCGTTGATGATGAGAAGTTTTGCGTCGTCTTCGGATAAGCCGCGAGACTGAAGATAAAAAAGTTGATCCTCGTCGATACGGGAAACTGTCGCCTCGTAGTTTAAGGTTCCGTGTTGTCCGGAAACGTCGTTATAAGGATACGCATGGGATTGAGAGCGATTGTCCATCATGAGACCGTCGCATTTTACGTGAGAATAGGAATTTTCCGAACCGGTAGTGAACTTTACGAGTCCTCTGTAAGAGTTAATTCCTCCGTCCAGAGAAACACCTTTTGCTAATATATTGCTTCGTGTGTTCTTCCCTACGTGAATGATTCTCGCGCCCGTGTCTTGGATCTGTCCCCCGCCCGCAAACGCGAGAGAAAGAATATCGCCCGTAGAATGATCCCCTTGAAGGACGATTCCCGGATATTTCACGGTGTTCGCGCCGATGTTCACGTCGGTCCAGGTGATATGCCCTCTTTCATGGCATAACCCGCGTTTGACGGTCCAGTTATACATATTCTTCTTCCAGTTCTGAATCGTTGTATAAAAGATCTTTGCGTTTTTGTGAGCGACGAGTTCGACAACGGCCGTGTGAAAGTTGGTTCCCTTGTCTTGAACCGAGGAACATCCTTCCGAATATTCTATCTCAGCGCCTTCATCAGCAATCAATAATGTTCTTTCATACTGCCCGGAGGAAGCTGCGGTAACTTTGAAATATGCCTGAAGAGGCATCGGAGTTTTTACTCCTTTCGGAACGTAAGCAAAAGATCCTCCGGAAAAAACACAACTGTTGAGAGCTGAGAATTTGTTGTCTCCCACGCTTACGACCGTTCCCAAATACTTTCTTACGATATCGGGATATTCTCTAATAGCTGTATCGATGTCGCAGAAAAGAATTCCGAGATCGGTCAATTCTTTCTTCACGTTTGCATAAACGGTTTCGGAATCGTTCATCGCTTCGATTCCAGCGAGATACTTTCGTTCGTGTTCCGGAATTCCGAGACGTTCGAATGATTTCAAAACTTCGGGATCGACTTCGTCCCAGGATTTTTTCTTCTTTTGGTTGGATCCGATATAATGAGTATAAGAATCGATGTCTACGTTGAAGTTAGGAAAGAATCCCCAGGTCGGCATCGGCTTTTGTTCGTAAATTTCGAATGCTTTGAGGCGAAATTCGGTAAGCCAGGAAGGCTCATTCTTAATATGAGAAATGGATTCTACAACCTTTCGGGTCAGACCTTTGGGGAAGTTATCGGCGCGATAAAACCGATCATCTTGATTGGCTTCTTTTTCCAGGACTTGTTCCATCTTCTTTGCCTCCGAAAGTTAGACTTGGATTGCGACACATAGGGAAACGATCCGCTGAGTTATTGCGACCTAATTTGCGACCCATAAGGGAGCAAATTACTGAGTTCTATTGCGAACTGAGACACGAATCGTGTTACGCTCAAGTTCTCGATATCCGTTGACCCAGAAGCTTTTCCTTACCCGCGCAAACTACGTGGAATCTCAACAAGAATTGTCGGAACTACGACGCTCACTCGTGAAAGTTCGCTGACCCCACCCTGAATTTGGGTGGCGGGGCGGGCGGTGGGAGTTTCCGGAGAATTTTCCTTATCACAAAATCATAATTTTGCAATGAGAAAGTTTCCCTAATTTTGTGGGAACTCCTACAAAATTCCGCATCGGCGATTTTCGTTTCCGTTCTCATTGAATGTTAGGAAGAACGGTTATGCCTAAGAGAGTTTTTTTCAAGTTTCTTCCGTGATCTAAAAAAGATCCATAAAGACCCCGACTCACTATAATTCTGGATCCGAAACTTCTCGGGACATTCTACCAAACGAAACGTAAGAGGAAGGACAATCCGGGTTCTTATCGCAAATCCGTGCTCTCAATCACTTAAGAACCATCATCCGCAGGCAAAGGCCTGCGGACAGGAAAAAATCAGTTTACTGCAGAGAAATAGTCTTTGGATTTTTGAGGATCCGCAACCATCGTTTTTTTACCTTCGTCCCAGTTCGCAGGACATACTTCGCCGTGTTTTTCAACGAATTGGAATGCCTTGAGCAAACGAATTGCTTCTTCGATATTACGTCCCACTGGAAGGTCGTTGATCGTAGCTTGACGAATCACTCCGGCTGGATCGATGATAAAGGTTCCTCTGAGAGCAACTCCTCCGTCCGTAAGAACGTTGTAGTCTCTGGAGATGGACTTCGTTAAATCAGCGATCAAAGGATACTTGATATCGCCGATTCCACCTTCTTTTTTCGGAGTGTTTTTCCAAGCTAAGTGAGTAAACGCGGAATCCACGGAAACACCGAGCACTTCCGCTCCGAGTTTTTTGAATTCTGCAAGTTGGTTATCGTATTCTATGATCTCAGTCGGGCAGACAAAAGTGAAGTCGAGAGGATAGAAGAATAGAACTACCCATTTTCCTTTGTAATCGGAAAGTTTGATTTCCTTGATTTCTTTTCCAAGAACAGCTTCTGCTTTAAAGTCCGGCGCTAGGGATGTAACCTGAGGCATTTTTGTTTCTCCTTTGTGAATTTGTTTTGAAACTTTAGACCCTCCCATAGTATCCTCCAACCCCTCCGAAGCAAATATTTTTTAGAATGATTCTAATTTTTTTTTAATTCTAAAAAATTTTGGACGGAACTCCGGCTGAAAGTCATGAGAAAGACAAATGTGTGAGTTCCTACTTTTCCAAAAAACAGGAGAACCCGCAAGAAAGAATCCTCGAAATCGGGGTTTGTATCCGGTAAGTTCCGTCTTTTCTGGAAAAGTTGTGGGAACTCCCCGACGTTCTTCTTCAAAAGTGGACATTCCCTAACCTTCCAAGGCAGAAAGAAACTGGCGAGAAGGGAAATCTTCGAGAAAAGGTGGAGTTCCTACTTTTACCACTCAAAGACCTTCTAGAGGAAAGCGAATTCTTCTTACACGATCCGCAAGAAAAGCGCAGTGGATTTTTTTTTCAAAACGTCTCCACTGCATTCATCAATCTCAAAACTTCTTACTCAAGGAACAAAAAAGTAGGAACTCACACATTCAAAAGAAACTTTAAAAAAATCGAAACTAAAATTACCTCGCAAAAGAGAATCCAATCTGAGTCGAATGAGTATATGGAAACAGCGCTTTTGATTCTCCTTTGTTGCACCACTCTCATCGGCCCTCGAACGGGAGTCTTTGAAGACGAACTCAATTATTGTTCCCCCCGACCGAACTGCGTTTCGAGTCAGAGTTCCAGCTACAACCCGATCCATCATATCGACCCGTTTCATTACAACGAAGAGAAGGAAGTTGCTTATCAAAAACTAAAAGAAAAGTTGGAGAAAGCGGATCGAGTAAGCGTTTTGGAAGAAAACGGAAATTATATCAAAACCCGATTTTATACGAGGGTCTTTCACTTTCCGGACACCGTGGAATTCTTATTTGAAGAAAAAACAAAAACGGTTCAAATCCGTTCCGAATCCATTCTCGGCCTTTTTGACTTTCTTGCCAATCGAAGAAGACTCAACAATCTCCGAGAAGAACTCGGCTGGGAATAAACTTTTTAGAATATTCATTTTTTAGAATATTCTGGGCGAGTCCTGCTATGACGTCTTTCAAAAAGAGGCGTAAGAAAAAGAGCAGGACCGGGCTCTTCGCTCCAATCTGCGATGGGAAATTCGATTTCCAAAAGCATCGCAGGATTTCCGCTTCGATCCCTCTCGCGGGTGCATTCTTACGACAAACCATTAGCGGTAAAAAATCCTTGCAAACGGACTTCAAGTCAGTTCTTAAATAAAATTGCGAAGATTCTTATCTTTTCCAAAAAGGGAAAGGCTCAAAGACTCCCGTCGATTTCTTCGATCTTCAGATCATCATTAAAAACCGAACCGGAAGAGATGGTCGGAGGTGCATAGAGACCAAAATGAAGTTGAGCGATCGTTTTTTTTCTGCAATAGACTTTCGCCTGAGAAACAAGAGTTCCGTTTTGCCAGACCTTCACAACACCTTCCGGATTTTGAAAATCCAAAAAGATCTTGAGTTGAACCCACTGAGAGTTTGGAAACGTAAGAGAATTATTTTGAAAGGAAGTAATCTTTTGGCCCATAGAAGGAACGTGCATCAGATGAACAAAACCGTCGTAACTCAAATTCACAAGGACGGGACTATTCCAAGCATCGGATGAATCGTTTGCAATCGTCGCGAAACTAAACCACTCATTCTCCGGAGACATCTTTCGCAGATTCATATCCAACCAAACGTTAAACGTAATCAAAACCGGAGTTACAAAACTTCCCCCTGAAGTTTTGTGAAGCTGAATCGTAGGATATCCTCGGTGATTGTTGTTGATCCAAGGATTGGTCGGGTTATAAGCCGAATAGATCCAACCCTTATGCGATTTTGTTCCGCTCAAAACCTGCTCAGTCGAAAGATCGTGAGACGCGCTCCCTTGATAGTTCTGAGGAACTATATAAAAATTGGAAAAATCATTCACGGATTCAAAGGAAGTAAAGAAGGTTCGATTGGCCTGTGTTCTCGCAAGATTTACTTCCGGAGCACACTGAGCTTGATCGTAGGCTCCCAAAAGAAACAAGGCCTGGGTTTGAATGTCTTCTTCCTTCTGACTACAGAAATTCAAAAGACCGATACAAACAAAAAGGAAAATTTTGATTCTCCATTTTGAATTCAATGAGCTTTGTCTGTAAGTTTGCATTGGGTTTCTTTTCAAGAATATTTCCGCGAGAGAAAATCAAATAACAAAACGATTTTTAACGCGCGTCTCATACTTAGGAACATACAATTGAAATCGAATTCTCTTCTTTTGGAAATTTATTTCCAAAAGAAGAGAAAAAAATCTCAGCCCTTCAGGAAACTCATCGTATCTTGTAAATTTTTTGCAATCTGCAAAAGACTCACGGCGCTTCCCGCGATCTCTTCCGAATTGGCGGCGCTATTTTGAACGGTGATGGAAATATTGGATACCGCGTTTGCTGTTTCGGCGATCGCTACCTTTTGTTCCTTAACTGAGTTTCTGATTTCTTCGGACTTCGCGTCGACTTGATCCACTCCGAAACGAATCTTTTCTTTTTTCTCTTGTTGAAGTTCCATCGTGGCAACGATTTGATTCGAGGATTCTTTTAAGTGTTCGAGTCCGCTCAAAATTTCCGCGTAGACGATTACGGAATTCTCAACGATTCTTCTTCCGGTTTCGATTTCTGCGTTACTCGTCTTGATCAGTTCTTCGATCGTCATCGCGCTCGAATCGGTCTGCTCCGCAAGTCTTGTGATTTCGCTGGCGACTACGGCAAAACCCCTTCCGTGTTCGCCAGCCCTCGCCGCTTCGATCGCTGCGTTTAGAGCGAGTAGATTCACCTTTTCCGATATTTCTTTGATGATAGCCGTGATCGATTGCATTTCCACAGAACTGTTTTCGATTTTCCCCATACTGTCCGTAAGATCTCCCATCGTCTTCTTACCGGAGTCGGTCTTGAGATACATCTCCGAAATTTTGTTCAAAGAATTCTTAACCGCTTCTCCGACTCGATTGATCATCCCTTCGAGTTCCCGCATTTCTCCGTTAAACGAAGAAATCAGAGCATACTGAGATTCCGCGTTTTGATTTACGTATTCCATTCCGGAACTGATCTCTTCGACGGAGGCGGAGATTTGCTCTACGGAAGCAGACTCGGATTGTGCGTTGGAAGAAAGATGATCCGCCGATTGAGAAAGTTGTTCGGAAGCCGCAACGATACTTTCCGAAAAGTTAAGAATCGTATCCAACATTCCCTTTACCTTGATTTGAAAAAGACGAAAGGCGATGAGCAAAAAGTAGAGTTCGTCTTTTTTCTTAGAATCCTCTTCCACATCCACCGGATGAGAAAAATCTGCGTTGTTGATCGCTCGACTCACAGAGTTCAACCCTTTGACGAGCTGAATCGAATAAACAATCGCGATCAAAAGAATATAACTCAAAGTCACACCCGAAAGAAAGGTAAAGACGATCCAGCTAAACTCGAATTCTTTTTCTGCTTTGATATAAATCTTATCCGTGATTCTCAACTGAACTTGAATCAGCTCTTCTATCTTCTCGGTCACGGGATCGATCTTCGGATACAATCTGTTTTCCGCAAAAAATCCTAAACCAGCAAAGTCTTTTGCCAGCATCAAAGCGCGAGCTTCTTCTACAGCGGAGTTGGAAGCGGCAAAAAGAGGATTCAATTCTTCAATGATAGTTTGTTCTTCCGGAACAAGATGTGTTGAACTGTAAGCGGCCCATTCTTTCTGTATTCCTGTGCTCGCCTTGTCTAAGTTGATCACTCCTTCTTCGGGAGTAAAAGCGCCGCTTCTTACTTTGTGAACGCAGTCCACGATATTGATCGCATAGAGATCGGAGATTTTTTTGAGTTGTTTTAGAGGAATGACTCGATCTTCGTAGATCGTCTCTATGTCCTCGATTCGATCTTTCGTGTTGATCAAAGCGAGCGCCACTAAGATTGCAATTGGAATCAAAACCGATCCAAAGAGGAGCATCAATTTTTTTCGAATGCCCAATCTTTGAATGAATCTATATATTGTTTTCATAAGTTTAAGGGCGCCAATCTTAATATAACTTAAGGGGTCAGTCAAGTGTTTTCATTTCGGTTTTTCTCTTAGGCTGTTCGAGATTATAAACTGAAATTAGAGTGAATTCTTAGAATGAAAAAGTAAAACCAAAGGAATTCGTTAAACCGAAATAGCAGGAAACATAAGAAGGATTCGATTCTATTGTATAAGTTAGGAAGGCGGCTTACGTAAGCTCGTTCAAAAACGACGGAAAACTCACGTTTTGAAAAAGAAACTAAAAGGAATTCTATATGAATTTCTTGGATTATCGAAAGCGTCCCGAGCGGAAATCGGATTAAGAAGCTGGTTTTTCGTTTCTCAGATCGCCTTTCAGACTTTTTCCAAAAACGTCCGGATAAAAATCTTTCAAACCTTGAATCACGAATTCAAATGGAAAGTCATCAAAAACCCCTCTTTGATTTACATATTCCATAAATTTCTTCCCTTTTCCGTCAAAGGAATGAAAGACGTTGTCCCGGGTTCCGTCAAAATCAAGAGGTTCCACTCCGAACTTTCTACAAAGATCCTGATCAAAAACGGGAGTGGCTTTGATCCAATTTCCGTCTATTAGAATTTCTGCATATCCATGATAAGCGAATGTTGTAGTTCCCAAAACTTTGATCAGACGTTCACTCGCAAGATGATTGACTACGTCCGCAAATCCGATCTTAGAAGGAAATCCTAACGTACGAGCTCCCGCCGCAAAGAGAAGAGATTTTGGAATGCAATAGTTTTGTTTACTCTCGGCGATCTTACTCGCTCGATACGATTCTTTTGAATCGGCGACCACGTAAGGATTGTATCGAATCTTATCTCTCACACCCAGATAAAATTCTTTCAGTTTTTCGAGAGGAGAATTGTCAGGACTTGTGCATTCTTCTATAAACTTGAGAACGGAAGCAGAATCGTGATCGAAATAATACGTAGAAAGTAAGTAAGAATCCAAGGATTGCATGATTTTCATCCCTAACCTTTTAAAGAAAGATTTCCTTCCCATCTTTTGTTATACAAACTTTCCGTCCACCGGGAATCGCATTCAAAAATGAAAATGGGTTTTCGAATCAATAAAAAAGAATCGCCAAAATTTTCAAGATCGCTCTATTGATTTAAAATCGATCAGCTTAAATAAACAACAAAGAATTGTCGAAAAGAACCAAATCGTTTTTATACAAAATCGATTACCTTCCAGATTATCGGGAGTTGGTTCCAATAAAAATAATTTCTTCAATTTTGATTTTTTGTAAAGGCCCTGCTACACAAATTTGGAAATGAAAATCAAAACTCTTTGCGAAACCTTCGCAAAGTAATCAAAGGAGAATTTTATGAATAAAATTCACAATCACGTTCGAATCGGAATCGTATTACTCTTTGTTTCTTCCATCTTTTGGAATTGTGAAAATCAAAAGAGTTCGGATAAAGAAGATTCTTTAAAAAATCTTGGTTTCCTTTTGGGTTCGACAACTCCCTTGAAGGAAGTTACGGACGCAGACTGTACGGATCCCGCTCCCGCATTCGCTACACTGGGAGTTGCCGGAACCACCGCCACATGTTCCACCTGTCACAGCGCGGGAAATGCAAACGCAGGCCTTGACATCACTTCTTACAGCAGCGTAAGAAACAGAGTCACCGTGGGAAATCCGAAAGGAAGTTTGCTTTTTATTAAAATCAATTCCGGATCCATGAGACTCTATAACAACAATTCGATCAACAAGGCCGTCTACTGCTGGACTCTCAAAGGAGCCAATCCTTGATTCCCTCTCAAACGAAAAGAATTTCGCTTCTTCTTGGGATCGTATTTACGATTTCTGCGACCGGCCTTCTTTCCGAAAAGAAATCGAAAGAACTGGTCGTAAAAGAAGCGAACATTCAATTTTTGAGCGAAGCGCCTCAGGAAACAATTCGTGGAACCGTTTCGAAAGCGGAAGGTTCCGCGAACTTGGATACGAAGAGAGTCGTCATTCGAGTCGATCTCAACGCGTTGAACGTTCCCAATCGATTGATGAACAATCACATGCACGAGAACTATCTCGAAACGGAACAACATCCGATCGCTTCCTTCGCAGGATTGATTACAAAATGGGATCTCAAAACCAAAACGGTAGAGATCGAAGGCGATTTCAGCTTACACGGAATTACAAAAAAGAATTTTAAAATTCAAGGAACGATCGAGGAAAAGGAAAAAGACTTTTTGATCCGTTCGAATTTTGAAGTGATTCTAACAGACTTTAAAATCGAAATTCCTAAATTAGTAATCTTGAAACTCAATGAAAAAATAAGAATCGAAACCAGCATCCTATGGCAGAGCAAAGAATGAATTACCGCGCTTTTCTTTTTATCGTCCCGTTTGTTTTTCTTACGTTTATTTCTCCGGTCTTTTCTCAAGAACAGAGAAAATCCGCATTCTTAGGAACCAGCTTGATCCACATGCCGAGCACGGAAGACGTTGGCAAAAACGGTCTCGACTTCCGATTCAATCACAGGTTTGGGGACGCAAAGTCCACTTCCTATGATTTTCTCGGTTTGGATAACGGAGCCAATACACAACTTTCCTTGGACTACGGAGTTACGGATCGAATCACCGTCGGAATCGCGAGGACTTCGTTTCAGAAGACCTATGAGGCAAGATCGAAGATTCGTCTTTTAACTCAAGATTCGAGTTTTCCCGTTACGATGAGTTTTTTTGGAGTGTTCGGTCAAGAGACTTCGAAACAAGAACAATTCTTCGGTCCTTACCTTCGTCCTACGACCGGAATTCCGACCGTCGATTCGAATTTAGAAAAACAGTTAAACACGTATGAACTCAGTTATCAGGATCGCCAGAGCACTCTCGCTTCTTTCCTAATTTCCAGAAGATTCAACGACGTCCTTTCGATTCAACTCTCTCCGATGTTCGTTCACAGAAACTACGTCAAAGACCATCTTTCCAACGATCGAACGGGTTTGGATGTTTCGTTCCGTCTCCATCTTTTTAAAAGAGTGGACTTTACGTTTGGTACGATTCTCACTCCGAAAAGAGATTACGTTGGAGATTCTTACAATACGGAAGATAGAAAGACAAAGATCGGCGGTGTGGAATATTCAGCTTCCGAAATAAACGATCTCATCGCGAGAGGGAAAACGATCGACGCCGCGGTGAACAACATTCTTCTTTCCAAACCAGTGGAATACACTTCGGTTCCTATGAGTTTCGGCGTGGACTTTGAAACGGGCGGTCACGTGTTTCAGTTTTTTGTCACCAACAGCCGTGCAATCGCGCATACACAACTGCTTCGCGGAGCCGACTTCAATTATGATAAGAAAGAATGGACGATCGGTTTTAACATCCATCGTCATTTTTCTCTGGAGAGTTCGGAAAAGCCGGCTTCCGAAAAAACAAATTAAAGAAGAAGGGTTTAACCGCCCTTCGCCATAAGATATTTTTCCATAAACTCGGTGATGTCCTTGATGTTTCGGTTGATCATCTTTCTGAGTTCCGGGGGGATATTTTGGGATTTGATGACACGATAGTAATTGAGAGCGTTCTTTAACATCTTTCTTCTCGCAAACTCCTGGGCTTTTACGAGCATCGGCTTGTATTTATAGTATGAGTATTCCATAATACTGTAATTTTTAGATAGTTTAAACGCGTGAGGAATTTTTCCAAAATCGTAAGTAAGAGTCAAAAACGGAGCGTCGTCCACTTCCGGAGGTTTGAGTTCCAGAATCCCGTGGATCATTCGAGGTTCTTCGTCTTTAGAACCTCCGGATTCCTCTCCTCCCTCTTCATTTCCCTGTTCGTCAAAAGGTTCGAGTCCACCTTCTAAAACTTCGATCTCGGGAGCTTGTTCTTCTCCTTGCGAAGACGCCGGCGCGAGATGAGGAATCTCGGGAGTCGATTCCGTGGTCTTTTGATATTCCGGATCGGGAAGACCTATATCAGGAAGTTCTAATGGTTTGACTTCCTTTTCCAGACCCTCGGAAGGAGCCGGAAGAGAATCGAATTTTAATTCTCCCAGTGGAGAAGGCGACGGCGCTTTCGGAGGTTCTTCTTCCGGACGAACGGTTTTATCGGTCGGATCGGGAAGTAGGATCGGAACGAGTTCGATCTTAGGAACTACAGGAGCTAAGAAGGGAGGAAGGTCGTCTCTCTGCGGAGCATCCGGCCAGTCATAGTCCGATAGTTCCGGAGCGCTCTCTTCTGGAGGCGCTTCTTCCCTCTCTTTTTTTTTCTGCTCTTCTTTTTGTTTGAGATATTCGTCTCGAAGTTTGAAGAGATCTTCTCTTCTTCGGTCGTCTCCGTCTCGGCGGTCTTTACGATTCGGATCCTGTCCTCTTCGATCTCCTCCGGACCTCCGACTTTCTCCCGTTCTTCGATCTACAAGGGGAAGATCTTTGAACTTTTCCCATTCTTCCGAAAAGAAAGTATCTTCGGGAAGATCCATCGCGTTCGGATCCAGATGTTCTCCGGAATCTCTTGCACCTGGACTTCCTCCACCACTGGAAGGAGAACCAGCGCTCCCACCGCCGGAACCTCCTGGAAAGCCGCCTCCACCTCCAGGGGAACCCGATCCTCCTGCAGAAGCTCCACCGCCTGAACCCCCGCCTCCGGAAGATCCTGGACTTCCGACACCCGCTTCACCGGGAATCCCAGCTCCTCCACCTCCGGAGGCACCGCCCCCACCACCTGAAGATCCGCCTCCTCCCGGGAAAGAAGGAATAAAACTAGTCGGAGCTCCGCCTGGAGAACCAGGACTTGGAGGTGGGATACTTCCCGGAGGAAGCGCAGGACCAGGACTGAAAATATGATAAGAGACCGGACCAGGTGTCAGATTTCCTGGAAGAGTCGGAGGACCGGGAATCGCTCCCGGATCCATGGGAGAAAGAGGTAGGGAAATCGGATTTCCAAATCCTTTTGAAATCGTATCGCCTAATGACTCACTGATGTCCTTGATCGCACGGACCAAATCACCAAGAGGAATCGGGGGGCCGTCGTAATTTTCGGGACGATAGACTTCCTCTTCGTCGCTCTCCAGGTGATTTTCGATCTGATCGATATTCTCCTGAATCTTTCCCTGGATCTCTTCGTCCGGAACTCGGCCCTTGGTTCTTTTATAAATTTCTAATGCACCGTTGTAACTTTCCTTATCTACGAGAGCTTCCGCGTTGATAAGTGGACGGCGATGATTCGCAAATTTGGAATTATTGCGGATGATATCGTCGACTTTATTCTTTAGATCTAATTTAGGTTTTTTGCGGAGACCTGGGAATTGCTCTTTGTGTTTTCTTGCATCCTCGGACCCAAGACCGGCTCCGGAAGAAGGAGCTGGGGTGCCTCCTCCCGAACCTTGGGGAGAACCAGCGGAGGAAGGAGAAGTCGGAGCTCCTCCGGACTGAGAAACAGGAATCTCCTTTCCTCTATCGCCTCTAGCGTTAGTCCCACCGCCTGGGCCTGCGCTTCCGGGAGAAGATTTTCCGGAACCGGAATCACCTTCTTTGGAAGGAGGTTTATCTCGAAAGAGAGTGTACGCGCCTGCCCCCGCGGATAAAAGGCCTAACATGAATAAGAGGAGTGTTGTCATTGGGAGAAGCTACTGTTCTTAAAATCGACAGAAGTGGGTGTCGATCTTGAACCCATTCGGCCTTCTTTTTGTAATTGACGCCATGGATGTATAGTATATTTCTGACTTATGAAAGCTTCGGTTCGGGCAAACTTAAGTTTTGGATCCAGTCCAGACAATCCGGACGGACTTCAATTGAAAATCACCTTTGATGAAGATACGCAGTCTGCTTATGGTGACTTCACTTGTCCGGAAAAGTTTCAAGGTCAGCCTGATGTAATCCACCCAGGAATTATATCTACGATCTTAGACGAAATCATGGTGAAAATTAACGAGGCCATGAATTTCAAAACAACCACTGGCGAACTCACGATTCGTTTTTTACAACCCGCTTTTGTCAATCAACCGCTCCATCTTCGCGGATGGTTTGTGAAGAAGAACAAAAAAGTAATTGAAAACAGAGCGGAAATCGAAAACGAGATCGGAAAGATCGTAGCCCGTGGAAAAGGCAAATACATCGAAGTAGACGACTGATCCTTCTTTGCAATCAAACCGCCGATGTGGTGAAACTGGTAGACGCAGTGGATTCAAAATCCACCGGGGGCAACTCTGTGTCGGTTCGAGTCCGACCATCGGCAAATTTTAGATTCTTACTTTTCTTTCCTTTCAAAATCCACCGGGGGCAACTCTGTGTCGGTTCGAGTCGCCCCATCGCCAAATTTAAGATCTAACTTTCCTTTCAAAATCCACGTGAGCAACTCTGTGTCAGTTCGAGTCGCCCCATCAGGCTAATTTTAAATTCTAACTTTTCTTTCTTTTTCAAAATCCGCGTGAACAACTTTGTGTCGGTTCGAGTCACCCCATCGCCAAATTTAAGATCTAACTTTCCTTTCAAAATCCACGTGAGCAAATCTGTGTCGGTTCGAGTCGCCCCATCGCCAAATTTAAGATTCTATCAGGCAGGATTCCTTCAAACCATTGGGGGCGGTTCCTGGAGTTTCATTGTAGAAAAGGCGATTCGCAGAGCTTGCAGGACCGGGCTCTCAGCTACGGTCAAGTGAAATCACTTGACCCCGCTTCGATCCCTACCGCGTTGAAAGGAAAAATTCTTTCGTTACAAAAAAGAAAAGTAGGAACTCACACTTTTTAAAAGAGATATCCATCTTAACCTTTTTCGATTCTTGTTTCACCGACAAAACTTTGTGGGAACTCCCTCAAAAGAAATTTCAGAAGAAATCTTTCGCGATAAGAATGAAAAATGAAAACCGCGTCTTCCACTTTGAAAAGTAGGAACTCATACTTTTCAAATTTTAAAAAACTCAATCCTGACCGGCAAAAATTTTCGTAAAGATCGGATTACGTTCTTTGCTCGCGTAGAGTTCGATGAGGCTGCAAGTGAGAACGACAAGAGCTAAAATAAAGGAAACGCCCGCGCCGCCTTGAAAACCTAACACGGAAATATGGGAACCGATGGCGCCGATCATAATGACACTTCCCAACATCGCACCCAACCAACTCGTCTGTGGAATCAGGAGAAGCAACACAACGGCCAATTCTGCAAAGCCGACGACGTAACGTCCGAAAGGCTCCGCATCCAACGCGGAAAAAGTCGCGATCGAACGATCGGCTCCGGAAAGTTTAAAATAAAAAGCGGGAATCAAAATGACCACCGCGACGATTCGTACTGTCCAATCTAATATTTTTTTCATAGACCTTACCTCGTAATAAGGCCCATATTCTAACAATTTCGAAAGCTACCCGCAAGGCATTTTCGTAAAATTATAAAAATGACAAAGGAATGTTAAACCGTTTTCGACGCTTCGAGCTTACCGTTTCTCCGAAGAGCGTCTTCAAAAAAATCGGTTTCAATCCTCTCGATCGCGGTTAAGATCATTTTCATCTCTTCGTCGGAAAGACTTAAGAAAAGTTCTTCTCCTTTTTGCAGGATCGATAGACCGAGGCGGATCCCTTCGACTTCTTCTTTTGTATATGTTTTTGTTTTGTGCTCCATCCTGGAAACGATCGCCTTCATCATCGTTACGATCTTTTGTAAAAGTTCTCTGTTGGAAAGAGTTCCGAACAATTTTACGATATCGTCTCGAAATTGGTCCGCTTCCTTTTTGGGGACCTGCGCGATGATTCTATCAAAGACGATCGGGTCCTCGGGGTTGTTTCCTTTTTTTAATTCTTCTTTTGTGAACTCGAACATCAGAGCTTCAAAATGTCTAGCGGTTAGATAAGAATTCAATGCGGCAAACCCTGTCTTAAACGCGGCTCCGAGATGTCTTCCAAAACTAAATGCCGCCGCACCGAGCGAACCGATCAGACCAAAAACCTTCGATGGGCTGTGAACAAAACCCGAGAGAGAATGGAACGCACCGTCAAGCAGAACCCTTCCTTCATACTCGGGATAGAGTAATTGCAGAAAGTATTGGAGTAGAGTATCGATGACAGGTCTTGGAATTTTTACGAGGTCGGAATAACGTTCTAAGTTGGATGGAGAATATCTTTGAATGAGAGAAGCACGATACGCACGGATCAAAATCGGAAAGTCCGGATCCTGAAGAATATTTTTCATACTTCCGGAAGAATCCGATTCTACTTTCTAGAGTAAACTAGAAAACGTATTAGGATTTGAAAGCCGCGAGATACTGAAGAGCCGCATCGGGAGGCATAGGCTTGCTGTAAAAATAACCCTGCCCTTTATCACAACCTTCCTTCTTCATCAACTCTCCGACTTCGGCGGTTTCGATTCCTTCCGCGACCACGGTCATTCCGAGTTTGTGTCCGAGATCAATCGCAGCCTGACAGATAAAGAGAGCTTCCTTATCGTAGGGAGCAACGCTTACAAAAGAACGATCGATCTTGAGTTCCGTAAAAGGATAACGATGAATTTGTTTCAAGGAAGAATAGCCGATCCCAAAGTCGTCCACCGAAAGGCCGATCCCCCGAATTCTAATTCTTGTAAGAATATCGAGCGTGGACGTTATGTTTTCCAAGAGTTGAGTTTCCGTAACTTCCACGATGAGCTGATTGTTTTTCAAACCGAAACTTTCGATCATTTTGGAGATTGTTTCCGGCAGGATCAATTTGTTCAAACTTACAGGAGAGATATTCACGGCGACCGCGATTCCCGGGAAGTCACGATTCCAAATCGAACACTGACCCAATGCTTGGAGAATCAACTTCTCAGTCATCGCATCCATCAGGCTTGGATAGGATTCTAAAGTGGGAATAAAAGAATCCGGAAAGATCAAACCTCGAACCGGATGATACCAACGAACCAAGGATTCAAAACCGGCGATCGCGCCCGTTTTAAAGTTAATCTTCGGTTGATAAAAAAGAATAAACTGTTCTTCCCGAATCCCCTCTTCGATTTCTTCGGGAGAAATGGCGGAGGAAGGTTCGGTCGCGGCTCTTTTACCCGTAAACGAAAGAGTCGCAGTTTCATTCTTCTTATCCGAGATCAATCCCGTTAGAACTCTTTGATATTCTTGAATACGAATCGGCTTTTCTAAAACACCCGAAATTTTTAGACCGTATTGAATCGCAAGGGCTTCCGCGCTTTGTAAAACCCTTCTATCCGCGCCGCTAATAAGAATCACGGAGACCGCCAATTTTTTTCCGGAGAGCATCCGCAAAACGTCGACCCCGTCGACTCCCGGAATCATCAGATCTAAAATGATATACTGAGTATCTTCATTTAACTTTTCAAAAAAATGACCGGCCTCGTGTGTGATCGTGACTTCGAAGCCGCATTGTTTCGCTAAATCGCCGAGGATTCCTGCGATTTCTTCTTCATCGTCGAGAATCAGGAGATGGGGTTGTGCGAGCTGATTCATGAATGCCTAATTTACAATTTGGCGAAATGATTCTCAAGAGATTTTCGAGAGATCGGCCAGTGGAATGCAAAAGATTTTTGAAAGACCTCCGAAATTTCGGAGGTTGAAAAATAATAAATTTCTATCATAGAATTGCTCCTCGCGGCTCTTATGGCAAACTCCTTCCATTCCAGGAAACGATTCTGCCAGGTTTCAGAAATCAAACAAGATTCTTTTTCTAAGATACGAGGATCCAAACCTAAGTCTTTAAGATCGGAAACCTTATGGACCGCATAACCCAGACTTCTTAGATAATACGAAATCCAATCGGCAAACGGACCTTCCGTATAGAAATAAAAAATTTCTCGAGTTGGTTTTTTGGAATTTTCAGACAACGGGGGTTCCGGCTTTAATTCAACGATGGGAAAGTAGAGATAGAATTCGGTTCCCATTCCCGGATTGGATTGAAAAAAAATGTGTCCCTTACTTCGTTTTACAAAACCGTAAACCATAGAAAGCCCCAATCCGGAATTCTTTCCTTTCGGCTTGGTCGAGTAAAAAGGTTCAAAGATCTTTTCTTGATCTTCGGGTTGGATCCCGACTCCCGTATCGGTAATCTTCAATAGAAAATAATTTCCATCTTCGAGTCCCGGAATCCCTTTTTGAAAATTGGAAACAATCCTCACCGTTTCCACTAAAATTTCTCCACCCGTAGTTTCTAATGCTTCCATCGCATTTTGCAAAAGTTGTCCAAGACAATTCGTAAATTCCAGACGATCGAGTAAACAACGGTCCCCGAAACCTTCGGGATCAAACGTGACTCGAACGTTCTCCGGAAAAATTTCCTGGGAATTTTTTAAAGAATCCAGAATCAGCACATTAGGATCGGTAGGTTCTTGGTGAAGAGATTGTTTTCTTGAAAAGTTTAGAAGTTTCTTATTTACTTCTGCGGCCCTCATCACCGCGTTTTGTGCGGACCGAATTCGGTTGATGATCTCCGGTTGTTCCTTACATTGCATTTCCAAAAGATCCAAATTGGCGATGATGATATTAAGAATATTATTAAAATCGTGCGCGATTCCGCCGCCGAACTGTGCGATCGTCTCCATTCTCAAAGCGCGAGCGGCTTCTTCCGAAAATCTTTTGATCGGAGATGATGTTTGTGTTTGATTTAGAATCTGAACGTTTAAAAACTCTTTGGAAAGAGCGCGTGCCGAAAAATTTCTTTTTTCTAGGAAACCTGCAAACCCGGATTCCATTGCGAGGGTTTCGATTTCGTCTCTGGAAAGTCCGGAAACCAAAATCGCCGGGACCGGACCGACCAGGGAACGAATGTCGCTTAACAAATCGATTCCATTCTGAGATCCCAAAAACTGATCGAGCACATAGATTTGATTTTTAGAAGGAACACCGGACCGAAGAGCCGTAAGCGCGCTCTCACCGTCCTTGTAATGAGTGACTACGTATTTTGGAAACGGAATATCGTTTAGATATTCTTTAAATAGAATCGCGTCTTCCTCGTCGTCATCGACCAGAAAGATCGCAACCTCGTCCGGAATCCGATCAGGCATTGGGAAGCTCCACGATCTCCAACCAGTATTCTCCGAGGGTCCGAATCGTTTCCATAAATGCTCCGAAGTCCACAGGCTTTCGTATAAACGAATTCGCTCCGAGATCGTATGTCTCCAACATATCTTCTTCCTCTCTGGAAGTAGTAAGAACGATCACTGGAATTTTTTTAAATTTGGGATTCGATTTGATCGTTTTTAGAACTTCCCTTCCGTCCATTTTCGGCATATTGAGATCGAGAAGAATAAACCCGGGACGGGGATACTTTCGAATATCAGAATATTCTCCTTCGTTCTTTAAAAAATCGAAAAGCTCTTCTCCGTCTTTTACGAAGTGAAGCGGGTTGATCAGATTGTTTTCGCGAAATCCATCGGTCATAAGAAGCCGATCATCGGGATCGTCTTCCGCGACAAGGATGTGAATGGAACTATGTTTTTTTGTTTCCGATTTCATACGATCTATTCCGTATTCAGAACGCCGGGAAGATCCACATAAAAAGTGGAACCTTCTCCGAGTTTACTCTGAGCGTGAATCCTTCCCCCGTGAAGTTCTATAATCTTCTTACAAACCGCGAGTCCGATCCCATTACCTTCAAAATCTTCGCGACCGTGAAGCCTCTGAAAGAGCGTAAAGATCTTCTCTTCGTGTTTTTTGTCAAAACCGATTCCGTTATCAAAAAAAGTAATTTGAATCCAATTCCGCTCCATGGGATGGGGAACACACTGAATGATCACTTCCGGGATTTTGCTCTTATTGAACTTCAAGCCGTTTTTGATCAAGTTTTGAAACACCATTCCGATCTGAGCGGGATCGCACCACGCAAAGCCTACGTTTGACTCGATCACCTTCGCATTTTTTTCTTTGATATAAATTTCCAAATCTCCTACGGAATCCTTGAGGATCTTTGTCAAATCCGTATATTGAAAAGGTTTGGCCTTGCTCTTGATTCTGGAATAAGAAAGAAGACCTTCAATCAGATTGGAAAGTCTGTGCGCGGAAGAAGCCATTCTCTGAAGATAATCCACGGACTCAGGATCTAAGTTTGAATTCTTCTTCAACAAACGATCCCCGAAAGCCATGATTTTACGAAGCGGTTCCTGGAGATCGTGAGAGGCGATAAACGCAAAGTCTTCCAGATCCGCGTTGGAACGTTTCAACTCCTTTGTAAGAGTTTCGAGTTGAACCTGAGTCCTCTGTATTTCCGTAATGTCTTTTCCCGTTGTGTATATAAGTCCGTGTTCCTTTGAGAAGGTGACCTTCCAAAGAATACTCTTTACCTGACCCTCTTTTGTAACGTATCGAACCGATTCGGAAATGTTCTGTTTATTTTTACGAAATTCTTCTCGGATCTTCAGCATCTTTTCCCGGTCGTCAGGAAATACGAGTTCTGACAAATCCGTAGAAGTAAATTCTTCCGGAGTATAACCGAGAACGTCCGTCCAGGCTTGGTTTCGTTCGATCACTTTTCCCTCGAGTGTGGAAATCTGAAACATATCGCCGGAAAGTTTGAAAAATTGATCCTTCTCTTCTTCGGCTTCCTTATTTCGAAACAAAACTTCGACCTGATCGGAAATCAATTCAAACATTTGAATATAAGAATCTCCTGAATCGATTTCAATATGAGTACAGAATTCCAAAACGTAACTTTCGTGACCGGTCTTAAGCGGCACCGCGATCCAAGATCGGATTCCCGATTGAACCGCCTGTTTTGTCCTTTTAAAGTCGGATTCTTTTTGAATGTCTTCCGAAAAAAAGATCTTATCGGTCGAATACACCTTTCCGATCAAGGCTTCTCCCGGTTTAAACCTCGTATCAAAGGAAAGAATTCTATATCGTAAGAATGTGGCATCGGAAGAATGCCAAGAAGCGTTTTCTTCTAAGATCAGTTCTCCTCCTTGGTATTTCCAAGTCTGTGCGAATTTCCAAGGTGTTTCTCTGCATATTACTTCGAAAAGAATTTCAAAGGATTCTTTTACCGTAGATGCCTTCGGAATTCTCAAGGAAATTTCTTTAAGAACATTCTGCTCAGTTTCTCTTCTTCGTTTTTCGGTGATGTCTTGAAAAAAAACGGAAAGACCTTCCTCGAAAGGATATACCCTAAATTCTACGACGTTGCCCGTGAGTTCGTCTTTGAATTCGAAAAAGACCGGCTTTCGAGAATAGACCGCGAGCTCGTATTTCTCTCGAAAAAACTGAGCGGAAACGTCCGGATATAAATCCCAAATATACTTTCCGATCAATTCTTCCCTTGTTTTTCCTAACGTGACAAACGAGTGTTTGTTCGCGGAGATAAATCTCCAATCTCTGGAAAGAGAGAAATAACGATCGGACATACTTTCTATGATCGATTGTTTTTCGGCCCGGTTTTGTTTGAGGGCATAGTTGGTTTCCACCGCGTCGGAAACGTTGGAAAGAATCGCGAGCACCGCATCGGAATCTCCGTAGGAAATTCGATTCGCGGAGATTTTCATATAAAGAATTTTTTTATCCTTTCTCCAGTGCCTCCAGATTCCGCGGGATTGAATCCCGTTTTCCTGTGCAAAATTTTTGCTTACCGATTCGATATCGGTTCGATCCTCTTCCGGACGGATATCGAGAAGATTCAGGGATTCGAATTCTTTTCTAGAATAACCGTAGAGATAAATCGCGGCGTCGTTTACGGAAAAAAATTTTAGAGTGGAAGGATCGAATAAAAAAGCGGGCTGAGGAAGTTTATAAAAGATGCTCTCAACCCCCTTGTCTTGTTCGGTCTTTTCGATCTCGCCTTCCTTCGCCAAAGTTTCGAACGTATAGAGTCTATAACGATAGTCCCCTTCCCTAAACAAATCCTTCCAAAAAAGCCGAAGAATCCATTCTCCAGATATTAATGTTTCAAAATATTCTGATTCTTGAATATTTTTAGTGAGAACGTTATCCGTAAACTCGGCGTAATTACGAATCGTTCCGTGCAGATGAAATAAAAAGGAAGCGAAGTTATCGGGAATCGCATCGTATCGGTTAAATTCCCAGAATCTAAGACATTCTCGAGAAAACAAAACCCTTCCGCTCGAACGATCCTCGATAATACAGTTTTGTTCGTGGAAGGAAGGAATCTCGTTTGAAAATTCTTCCAGGGTTTTGATAGGAGAAGGTTGCATGTCGGCTTCTAAAGAAGGACAATTCTAACTTCTTTACTGTGGACATTTCAATTAAAAAACGCTAATTAAGAATTTAGTTTTTTCTTAATTTCGCTTTTCCAGAGATGAACCTTCTTTTTTCCCGTCTCGTAGCCGATATCGTATAACTTTTGAAATTGGTCCCAATCAAAAGTGGAGTAACCTCCCACGGGAAGTTCAATGTAGAGATCCGAATTGTCTCTCGTTCGATTGAGAGTATTTTTACTCGAAAGCATCAGAGAACGCATCATAATCTCGCCGAGCCCGGGATACTTGCTCTTCAAACTTCGCCTCGTAAGATGGTGAAAGAAAATTTTTAGAAAAGAAGGAGCTTCTCCCAAATACTGCGGACTTAAGAGATCCCGATAGACCAGGTCCTTATCGATCTGCCCTCCTCCGCCGAGGTCGACCGAAATCAAAATACCCGCGCCTTTCTCCTTCAAGATGGAACCTGGAAGATTGTCGAGCAAACCTCCGTCTACAAACAGTTCTCCGTTTTCAGAAAAGGGAGGAAAGATTCCGGGAATAGAAGTGCTCGATCGAACGGCCTTCCAGAGCGATCCTCTGTCAAAAACTTTTCGTTCCGCTCTCGTTAGATTACAAGCGATCGCGTAGAACGGAATCGGAAGTGTCTCGATATTTCGATCTTTAAAAAATTCATGGATCGCATGCGAATAACGTTTTCCTCTGACGAGAGAAACGAATGGAAACGTAAAGTCTCCTAGAATATTTCTATCCAACCAAAAATCTCGGATGAGAGGAAGAATATCCGAGGAACTAAGACCCATCGCAAAGAGTCCGCCCATAATCGATCCCGCACTCGTACCGGAAATCATATCCACCGGAATGTCGTTCTCTTCAAAACATTTGAGAAGGCCAAGATGAGCAAAACCTTTAGCGCCTCCTCCGGCAAGAGCGACCCCGATACTATTCCCAGTGAGTTTTCGAGAAAGCCTTCCGAAATCGGCGGGCACGTCTCTTCGAATGATACAATGTGAAATTCCAGAAAATTCCTGTAAGATCGATTCGATTCTTTTCCAATTTTCAAACTTAGAATCGATTAAGAATACGATCTCTTTCTGAATTTCTCCGGGTAATAGACTCTGAGCGGTTGAAAAGTCCAAACTCGGACTTCGATCCGGATCGATCAGGATAAGAATCCGATCCGATTGGCGAAAACAGGTTTCTCTCCAACCCGGATGATGCAATTCCGTTTTAAATATTAGTTTTTCATAATGCTTTTCCAGTTCGTAAAACCAGTGGACCAAATCGGAAATTCGATACGTCTGCGAATCCTTTGCAACCTTTGAGGAAGACTTACTTCTATATTTGTGAAAGGTTTGTGTATCCACAAGAAGAGTGTTTCCAAAAGATTTGAGTCCGTTCTGAAGAGATCTATAAAAATTTTCAGTGGATTCCTTATCGGCGCCGAGAGGAAACACGGAAACGGTTCGAACCGAATTTGCTTTTTGAAACGCTTTGTGTCGTTCCTCTCCTAGACGGTGTGCGATCGTTCCCGTAATTTGAAAAAGGGCATCCGGAGAATTTGCAAAACTTTTACGAAAGTCTTCTCTCGAAATTCTTACCACTTGACTCGTCCTCGAGGATGTCACCGTCGCGGATCTTTTGTCCCCGCTCAAAAGAGACATCTCTCCGAGGATATCTCCTTTACCGAGTTCTCCTTCCGCGAGAACCTCTCGATTTTTAGAATGGACGGTCCACGAAAGTCTACCCGAAACAAGAATGTACATGGAATCGCCCACGTCTCCTTGTTTGAGTAGAATCTCCCCTCCGGGTATTACGAGCCATTCCATCCTGGATTCCAAATTCGATAATGTCGCTTTATCAAGATGAAACAATAATTCGACTGAAGATAAAAAATCCAAAAGTTCTTTTCGGGAAGGTCTGAGTTTGGATAAATGAAAAAGATGGTTTTCCCTCTTGAGATCGGCGATCCACTTTTTCCAGTGCGCGAGTTTGGCTTCGATTCTTAAAAGATCGTCCGGTTCTATATAAAGAATTTCTGATATACCCGAGTAGAGAACCTTATCCGGTTGAAATAGAAAGTAATCTCCGGGAAATAAATCTCGAAGAATCAAACTGCGTTCTTCCGTGTTTAAAAGCGTTTCCTCCAACTTCCCGTTTAGAACCAGACAGAGCGAACCTTCTGGGACAATTCCAAGCGAGGCAGTTTCGTCGTTCCATTGGATCGATCGAAGACGTTTTCCGATCGATTCTTCCTCTTGAGCGCCCTTCGAAACGGGAAAATTAGAAGAGGTTTTCGCGCGAAATCCCCTGAATACTTTGAGAAGTTTTTTTTTGGATTCGGGAGAGTTACTACTAGATCGAGCCACCGACTACCTTCATTTTAAAATTTGAATTCCATGGATAAAAAATCATCACCAATCCCTCAAGGAGTCATAGGAAGACTCGAATCCATCAGCCTTTGCAAAAACAAAATCAACGTTATGCGCGAATAGAAACGGAGCGAAAATTTGATATCTTTAAACATGTCAAAAACAGGACCGTTGCCGATGGATTTTGATAACGTGAGTCTATCGAGCTTGTTTGAACTCTCCGAGAAATCCACTTATTTTTAACTCTATTTCTATAAAATAGTTTTCGAGTTTATAAACTCAATGGTTTGAACCCTCAAAGTGAACTAAAATGAAAGGATCTAAAAACAACACTTCCAGTAGGTTGCTCATGTCTTACGATCTTTATTTCGCGTGTTCGATTCAGTATATCGCATTCGGTTCGGTTTATTTTATCAAAAGGAGGAGACCCTTTCATAAAAAGCAGGCTTTGATTCTTATCTTGATCGGCTTGAACCTGCTCATATTCTCCACTCAGAATTATTTCTCGGATAAGATTCTACGTTTTGTAGGCGATTTTTTGTATTCATTCTTTACAATCGCCGGAACGATCATCATCTACACGGTTTGTAAAGAATCCTTTGAGCCGGGAGAAAAAGACAGAACTGCAAATCGGAACCAAAGTTCCTTTGTTAAGGAGCTCTTTACCATCGGATCGATCGCGCTTCTTTCGAGCATCCTGATCGTCTCATTGTGGAACCAACCGAAAAGTCATTCTCTTCCCAATCTTTTTGTTTCAGTCAGTGAAATTTCGATCCTGATTCTTGTCTTCTATTGTCTCTACGTTCAATTCTTTATCAAAAGTTTCTACGTAAAAAAAGGTCTTCGGTTGATCTATTTTCTTATCGTATTGATGCTCATCGAAAAGATAAATTTGTTTTTCCCGGGACACTACCAAGAACCCGTAATGAAGATCGGAGGGATTTTTTATATCGTCTCTCCCATCTTTCTGTTCAGCAATTTTATCCAATTCCCTTTTAAAAAAGAAGAATCCGGAAATCGGACCGTAACACAGATCGTTTCAAAACCGGTCTCGATTGAACCCGCAAGCAATTACTATATTACGAATATGGATACCGATAAAATGAAAGAGAAACTCTACGATCTCCTGGAAACCGAAAAGATTTTTTTAGACGAGGATCTCAGACTTCCCTCGGTTGCGGAAGAGATGGGGTTATCCACTCATCAGTTGTCTGCCTTTATCAATTGTCATCTCCAAACAAACTTCAACACGCTTGTGAATATATATCGAGTCAAAGAGGCTATGAAATTACTCAAAGAAGAACCGTCCAGATCCGTGATTTCCATAGGAATGGCGGTCGGATTCAATTCGGTTTCCACGTTTCAAAGAGCGTTTTTGAATATCGTAAAGATGAGTCCGAGCAAATACCGGGCGAACTCACAAGTCGAGATGGAAATAGAGACGGATCTGTCGATACATCCGACGGACTCCGTATCCGAGAATTCGACCATAGTTTGCTAATGTCTTATTAAAAAGATGGGTTTCGATTTGTTCTACTTTCGAACGGAGACCTTTTGGAACTCCGTCCCAATTTCGAAAATGACTCCGAAACGTTTTTTCGGGAGAATTTCGTAAATATCTTTTATTTCAAAGCTTGAAATCGATCCGGATCATTCCGTTCTTTTAGAAACAAGAACCCGAAGTTTTTGTATAAAAGATTTATTTTTTCGAGTCGAAAAAAGAATAAAACGAATCCCCGACTTTCTAAATTCAAAATGAACGAGATTTTAGGTTATATATTCAATCAGTATGTCGGCTTTGGCGGAGTTCTCTCGCTCGTATTCGCGTTGATTCAGATATTAAAAGGAAACAGTCTAAAAAACTTCATTCTATTTTTGATCTTTGTCTCGATGGGATTTTTTTTGATCAAAGGTTTGGTTTTATTAAACGGGTTGGGACTTTCCTTTTCTCATTTTTTCTCCTTCGAAATCTTTTTTATCTTTTTGATCGGGCCTTCCCTATTTATCTATTTTAATCTTTTGCTTTTAAATGAAAAAGTAAACCTGCGTCTTTTACTTCCGCATTATATCCCCGCGGTTTTATTTTTGATCGGTTATACGATCGATACGGTCTGTCTCATTTCGACAAACCGTCCTTTGAATGATTTGAATGAGAAATTCGAAAGCAGATACGATCTCATCTACGGAGTCTCGACCTTAATCACCCTCGCTTATATGTTGGTGATTCTTGTGAAGTTTGTTCAATTGTTCAAAGGTAGTATCTCCGAATATCCTTGGTCGAAACATATCATCTCGATCTTGAGCGTCGGGCTCGCCGGAGTTGTCACCAATCTTCTTATAGACTTTCGATTCTTATTCTTCCTAAATTCAATCTTTGCCCAGCTCTATTTTTTAGGTCTGAGCGTTCTCACTCTTACCGTTCTCTATGCGTTTGTGATCAGCCAGGTCTATCCGATTACGTTCAATATCGTTTCGGAAACCTTCCAAAAGATGAGCTATCGAAAAAGTACACTTCAAAACATCGATCCGAACGACTTAACGGTTCGTCTCGAAAAACTGATGTACCAAGATAAGGCATATCTCGAAGTCGGCATCACTTTAAACCAGCTCGCAAAAAAGTTGAATATCAAATCGCATCAACTCTCTGAATTTTTAAACAACAATCTCAATAAGAGTTTTTTTACATACATCAATCAATTTAGAATCGAAGAGGCAAAAAATCGTCTTCTCACCGAGAAAGGAAGTTCGGTGATTAAGATTGCTTTCGACTGCGGATTCAATTCTCTCTCCGTCTTTAACACCGCATTTAAAAAAGAAGTCGGCATGACTCCTTCCCATTTTAAAAAGAAAAATTCTTAAAGTAAAAATTCTCTTCGATTCTTATCGCTCCGAATAAAAACAAAACCCGTAGAATCATTCTCTGTTTTTTTGCATGGAATAATTTATAACGAGAGGCGTTTTATAGAATTGAGAGATCTTTTATTCGATCGCTGTTATCTTCAGAATATCCTTATATTTGTTGTTGGTGGGAGTTATGAAGGAACAAAATCTGCCGTTTCATTTTTTCATTCTATTTTTTTGGAAGATCGGATTTCTTCCATTGATTCTTCTCTTCGGTTTTTCAAACTGTCTGACGGAGAAGGGAAAACAAAATCAGTCCATTTTCTTTTTTCCATCGGGGATCACCTTAGCTCCTCCGTTGAAGGGAAGTCTTACGTATTCCTCTTCCAATCCGATCTACGTTAGCGGTCAGACCGGAGCCATCGAATATGTTGACGTTCAGTGGAGCAGTTCTATGAGAGGTTCGTATCAGATTCGATACGGTTCCACCAACTGTTCGGATGGAAACTTGGATAGCTCCGGTTCCGTTTCAGCTTCGACTTCCACAACTTCGCGGATCCACGCGACGGCAGGGGTGGTCGCTCTGAATCCGGGAAACAACTCGGTTCGGATTTGTCTTTTCGACGCAGTCGGCTCGACGCTCTGGGATTCTTATTCTCTAACGGCTACGAGAGACGACTCAGCTCCTACGGTAACCTTTACTCCGTCGGCGGGAACTTACGGTTCCTCCGCGCCGAGTGTATCCATTTCTTGTACGGATACGGGAAACTCCGGATGTTATAAGACTGCATATCGAACCGACGGAACCAGCGCTTCGATTTCCAATACCGGAACCGCTGGCTCGGGAAGCTCGCTCTTTTCCTCCGCGATCACTCTCTCAAACAACACTACCACGAACTTCAGCGCTCTCGCCGTAGATAGAGCGGGTAACGTAGGTTCGACTAACAGCGCTTCCTACGTCGTCGCTTTTGGAAATCCTACGATCACGATCGTTTCTCTGAGTAAAAGTATCATCAAGAATTCGGACAACTCCACTCTACGTTGGAAATCGGACATCGCCGGAAATTATTCGATTCGAGTCGGAGGAAGCGATTGTTCCACCGGAACTTCTCTGAGCACCGGATCCGCGACGGCAAATACGAACGTCGATTACGTCGTCTCAGGCACGGACCTCGTCGCGGGAGCCAATACTCTTAGGGTTTGTTTGACAACGGCGGGTTCTAACTTGGGAACGAGTTCGACTGCGATCACAAGGGACGACGTGGCCCCTCAGGTCATCGCGGTATCTCCGGTTCTAACGCCGAACTCGACGGCCTACGCGTTAAGCGTCACACAAAGAATCTTTAGCCTTACCTTCAACGAAGATATGGATACGTCTTCGACCCCCAATCCTCAGCACAGAGATCAGACCACGGGTGGAGATCCGGAAATCAAATGGCCCGGTGCTATAGGATCCTGGAGCGCGGATAAGAGAACCTATACTTTAGATATTCGGAGTAACCTACCGGAATGGCATAAGTTCTATCTCCTCTACAACAGTCTTTCTTTTAAAGACATCGCGGGGAATGTCGTAGTTTCCAGTCCCACCGTTTCCGTAGTTTCCGGAAATATCTCCCTCAATTATGGAACGATCAACGATACTCGAAATCTTTTGACCTCGGATACGAGACAAACCCTTTGCACCGATGTAAACGGAATCACCATCGCTTGCGCCGGAACCGGCCAGGATGGAGAATCAAACGTGCTAACTTCCGGCTTGCTCGCTCCGGGATTCTTAACCGGCTTTCCAAACGACTTCGTTACCGTTGATACAAAAAATCTTAGGTATTGGAAAACCTGCCTCTATGATTACGAATGGAATGGTACAACCTGTGTAAAGACCTGCGCGGTCGATCAAATCTGGGACGGCACAACCTGCGTAACGGATCTTGGAAATCCATATAAAACGTTCAATCGTTCCATAGAGGACTGTTCCAAATTGAATATGAGAAACTCGGGCAACGGTTATGCAGGCAAGAAAAGTTGGAGGGTTCCCACCTTAGCAGAATATTACACAATTCTTGAATACGAAGGAAGTATAGGCAACGAGGTCATTCCTGAAACATACTTTCCCGGAGTTCTCCGGAACAATTACCAAAGATATTGGACGAGCACAAACGCGATCACGATCAGCGCTTCCAATCGTGCTTCGCTTTCACCTGCAATCGATCCTTTATCCAACGGCCCGATCAACTATGCGGCGATTTCTTCCTTACAATCCTGGGGCGCATGGTCGGTCTCAGTGTTTGGGGGAGTCACTCAACCCAACAATAAATTAAAGGACACTTCCTGGAATTGGCCTTCTTACAATTTTACTTCTCTCTGTATTGCGGATTAATTAGGAGTTAGAGATGCAATTAAAACACAAACGTATTTTCCTTCCTGCTTTTACCGGCATTTGTATTTTATTCGGATTTTTATTTCCCATGTATCCGTATGGAGGTCCGTTTTCGGATAACCTAGACGGAACGATCTCGGCGGGTGACGGACTCGTCTGGCAGAAATGTTCTATGGGACAAGGAATCACCGTTTGCAGTTCGCCTGCGGCGACAACCTCGGATTGGAATACGGCTTTAAACTATTGCAATTCGCTTAACTTAACCGGACGGACCTGGCGTCTCCCGAACGTTAAGGAACTTTCAAGTATTTTGGATTACGGAAAGACTTCCTTTCCGATCATCAATACCACTCTATTTCCGAATACTTCCGGAAACTATTACTGGACTTCGACCTCAGGGGTTTCGAGCGGAACCAGCCCCAATACCGCCACCGATAACGATCCTGTAGCCTATATCGCCACTTCGAACAACGATAACGCCTATCGAATCGCAAAGAATACAAAGTATAGGGCGATGGCATACGTCGTTGATTTCAGAATGGGCGGCATAATCGAGTTCCCGAAAACGAACTCCACGAGCGCGTACGTCCGTTGTATAAGCGGGCCTTGAGTTCTCAGGGGTTTAGCCATCCTTAAATACCTCTTCGAAGCCCGTGACATTGTCCCCCTCTTTCACGGGCTTCTTTTTTTTACGTAACCGTTACAATGAAATGGTTCGCACATCTTACTTCCAAATTGCTAATACGACATGAAAGCCCAAAACAAACTTTCTATAAAAACGGAATGATTGTAAAAAAGAAGGGCAAAAAAATTTCAAACTCATGCAAAGAAACAAATTTTCAAAAAGAGAAAGTTTCCGAACCTTCCAACGAAAAAGTTTTAAATTATCATAAGCCAATTCGCAAAAATAGCAAAGATAGTTTAATGGATGTAAATTATATAACAAGGAGAATTCTGCGTTTAAGTGTGCTATAAAACACTTGGGCCAAGAGAATGAATTTTTTAAAAAGTGAAAGAGAATCTTCGACTAACATCTCCGGAAAAATACGATGCGGCTTTAACGGAAAATGTATCGAATTAGATCCCATCATCCAAGAAGAATTAATAGCCTTTCCCGATCTAAAAGCTAAACTCTGTAATATCGTTGAATCGATATCTCAATTTTCAAATCAAAACCAGAACAACGCAAAGACCTTCGAACTCTTTATGGAAATCGTAAGTGAAAGCGAACAAACCTATCATTTGTACGCGCTCGTCTATCAGAAAAAAGAAGAAATCACATTCGAGCTTACAAAGATACCCGCAGTACCCAACTCTAAAGTAAAGTTAATCACAATCAAACAAAGGATCAGCACTCACAAAGCTGAATTCAAAACGTTCCTAGGTAAATCCCGTTCCGCATTCTTCTTAATCGAAGTTCAATTCGTTTCCGCAAAAGGAGTTCCCGAACCGGAGAACGAATCTTTCGAACAAGTGTTTATGGACCTATCTACTGAGATTTTTACGCTCACAAACGGAAATACAAAGATCATACGATATTCTCAAAATAAAATTTTGGTAATAATACCGGTTGAAAATCAAAAATTCAATCTTTCTGTTCTTTCAAAACAGATCATATCGATTATGGATTATCCGCTTTCTCATAATGAAACGGAATTGTTTTTTAAGATTTCGATAGGCGCCTATCTCATGAAGGATCAAAAAGAATCCTTTAAAAAAATAAGATCCAAGCTCACGGAATCTCTTAAAAAAGCGGCCAAATATCCTTTCAGTCATTATATCCTCGGAGAGCAGGAAGAAGAGATCGAAAGACAAAAGGCGATTCAACTCTATTCCTCTCTAAAAAATTCCATCTATAACGAAGAATTGATACTCAAGTATCAACCGATATTGAATTCGGAAACCAAGAAGATAGAATTTGTGGAAACTCTTACGAGATGGGTTCACTCGGTTAACGGAAATATAAGTCCCGATATATTTATACCGATCGCGGAAACCTCTGGACTCATCCTTACGATAGGAGAATGGGTGATGAAAAATGCGATCAGCGAGATTTCCATTCTTAAAAAAATCTCAGGAATCGATCCTGACTGTAAGTTAACGATCAACGTTTCTCCGGTTCAATTGAATCAAAAAGAAATCACCGAAAAACTTTTGGAATTCGTAAGACGATACGAAATCACTCCGAATCAGATTCTCGTAGAAATCACCGAGACTTCGATTGACGGAGAGGACAACTACGCCCTCGACAGATTGCGAGAACAAGCGGAGATTCTTCATCTGGAAGGTTTTCAAATCGCAATCGATGATTTTGGAAAAGGTCATTCCAACTTTTCAAGACTCGAACAAATACCATCGGACATCGTTAAAATCGATAAGAACTTAGTCTTCGGCGCGTTACGCGATCCATCCAAAATAAAAATCCTAACTTCCATCGTCGGGATTATACATACGATGAATAAAAAAGTAATCTTGGAAGGAATTGAAAACCAGGAATATGAGAAAATCGCGATGGATACCGGCGCCGATTATTTACAAGGTTATCACTACTACTATCCGATGAACATTCAGGGTTTGTCTCAGGTCTTCGAAAACAAACTGAACATAAACCCACGATTACAAAGTTCGAAACGTTAAGCGAAGAGTTACTTTTTTATTTTATCCATCACAAAATACATATCGATCTCACCCTTATTTTTTGCGGGGACCTTACCTCGATACTCGCAGAGAAATTTATCACGAACGAGTTCGTAAGTAAATTGAGAGATGTTGATCTTCCCGGGTTCTCCTTTGGATTCGAGTCTGGAAGCAAGATTGACCGTATCTCCCCAAACGTCATACGCGAATTTTTTCCTTCCTACGATTCCTGCCATCAAGGGGCCGGAATTGATACCGATCCTAAGTTCCCAGGCGGCGTCTCCTTTCGATCGTTTTAACCGATTCATAAAGTCTTGAATTTCCCAAGCGACGTTTACCAAGTCGATGGCGTGGGACGGGGACCGCTTGGGCAAACCGCTCGCGCACATATATGCGTCTCCGATCGTTTTTAATTTTTCAACACCGTGTTTTTCTATGATCTTGTCGAATTCGGAAAAGTAAAAATCCAATTCACGAACCAAATCCGAAGGTTTCATCTTATCCGCGATAAGAGTAAAATTCTTAAAATCGGTGAATAAAACCGAAGCGGATTCGTAATACACTGGTTCAACAACTCCCCTTTCTTTTAACTCTTCCGCAACTTCGTACGGTAGAATATTCAAAAGTAGATCGTCGGATTTTTTCTTTTCAACACTCAGCTGTTGATAGAGTTTTTCTAATTCTTCGTTCTTTCTTTGGATTACGATTCTCGCGGCTTCGACTTCCTGGTTGATCGTCTTTAGGATCGAACCGTGAAAATCTTTTACGTTTTCCAGATTTTTCCTGTATTCCAGTTCTCGATCGAACTTCATTCTTAAAAAACGATTTTCTTTTTTGATCTCTTCGTTTAATTCCTTATCGGAAAGAAGACTGACCGCAATCCCGCTTTCTTTGACGGAAGGAAGACTACGAGTCGTTTCCGCTTCCGTCGAAGTTCCGATCAAAAGAGTGACCATAGTACAGTTATGAAGTAAGCTTCTATCCTCGTTCTCCAAAGGAGCGATTTCGCCGAACGTATAAAAACCGAAAATCGGGATATTCTCCGGTAGATTTCTTTCAAGGATTTGAATTTCCTCCTTTACGCGAGTTCCAAGGAGATGTTTTCGCATGATGCAGGAAAAAGCGAATGCAAGTGTTGGTTGAAATTTTTTCTTCGACTTACTCGAATTTAAGGAAGTATCCTTGAGATCGTCTACGATATAATTACGAAGTGCTTCCGTTAATTGGACTTCGGCACCCTCGGGAATTTCTCCCGCAAAAAGAACACTCCCCTCTTCCTCGTTAAAACCTCCCGGAACCCGTAGATAAAAATGTTCTGAATTTTTTTCGTACACTGCCAAAGGAAATTCGGGAGCCGGAAAAGAATAGTCGCCAAGATAATAGTGGTAATAGTCGATCGCTCGCATATCATCGATTTTTAATACGTTCTTTCCTTTTACGCTTGTCGCGGTCGCTCGTCGACCGATAGGTTTCCACGTGTTGGAAAGACTGTAACTGTATTCGACCGGCCCTGCAAAAAGAAGAATCACGGAAGAATCGGTCAGAACCGTGTCACGATAAAATTGTTTGATCGGAAGATCCGTTCCGAACGGACGAGCGGAAACTCCTCCGAAAACTTTACAACCCTGAGCCAAATTTTTATTCAACGTTTCTACGATGGAATTTGCGGAAAGTGTAAAACTGTCCGTAAAAAGAATGCAGAGTTTTTCCTCTTTCCCCAATCCGTTTTTTGCTTCGCCTAACGCCAATTTGGCGCTATTTTCGGAATTTCCTTCCGGATCGGATCCCTGGCCGATCGAAAACTGAATTTCATCCGAGTAAAATAAAAGAAGAATGACGGAATCGTCGCTGAAACCCAAATCGCTCGTGAGTTCACCTGCGGTAGTGCACCCTACGAGAAGAATTCCGGGAAATTCTCCATTGATGGTTTGAAGCATTAACTCGTGATCGAATCCTTGCCCCGCAAAAACCATCCCGGCGCTCGGGAAATAATCTCCCAGACTCAACTTGCTCTTTACGATCGCCGCGCGAGTGGCGGATAACGTATCGATATCTTCTCCCTGACCGATTCCTACTAAAAGCATTAAAACGATTTCCTATTGGTTATAAATTCCGTAAAATTTTGGTTCGTTCGAGACGAGATAAAGACAGATTCTTACTTGCGAAACAAAGTTGCAAATGTTTTGCGATCGCGCCTATGACTTCTGATCATTTGAAATAATTTTTTTATCGGATTCTTCTTCTTTTAATTTCCAAAGAAAGAACAAACCGAGGATCGGACCGATTGAAAGCAACGTATAGAGATAACGAGGAATCATTGAAACGGATAACACATTTATAATCTGAATGCTTAGAATCGTAATTCCAAAACCGATACAATTAACGATCGTAAGCGATGAGCCTCTCGACTCTTCCGGAGAATTCTGTGCGACCAAGGTGGAAAACAGAGGAGAATCCGCTATCACCACGAAACCCCAAAAAAATAAAAAGCAAAGTAGAAATAGAATCGAATTTGAATATAACAAAAACGGCGAAAATAAACAACAAGTACAGGATAAAAACAAGGCTGAAAATGCGGTCCACTTTAAACCGAAATGCTCTGAAAGAAAGCCGCTCAAAACACAGGCGAGAGCGCCCGATCCGATGATAAGAAAAGAGAGGATGGAAACATTGATCGTGTTATCCGGAAAACGTTGATTGTAGTCGGTAAGCATCAGAGGGACAAACGCCCAAAACGTATAAAGCTCCCACATATGTCCGAAATATCCGAAGGATGCGGATCTAAAATTCGGTTTCTTAAATCCGCGAAGAAACGAGACAAGATTTAATTTCTGCCCGATCTTTCGATACGGACCGTTCGGAACAAATAAAAGGACGGAGAATCCTCCTAAAAAAGACAAGACTGAGGTTGTATATACGACGTACTTCCATGGATAACTCGAAATCATATCTCGTATCAAATGAGGAAGCGCCGTTCCCAAAACCAAGGCCCCGACCAAAAAACCCAACGATTTTCCCAAACCGGAACGAGTATGATCCGAGGCTAATTTCATTCCGACCGGATAGATTCCCGCTAAAAAAAATCCAGTAAGAAATCGAAAAGAAAGAAACGGACCGGGAGATACAAATCCGAATGCAATCCCAAGGTTGAAAAGTCCGGCCAGAATAGAACTTACGAAAAAAACATAGGAAGGTGAAAAACGATCTGAAATCGTAAATACGGAAAAGATCAACGTCCCGGTAATAAATCCGAGCTGAATCGCACTCGTTAGATGTACAAAAAAAGAAGGTTCTAGATCCAGATCTTTCCCAATTTCGGAAACGATCGAATTTCCGACGAACCATAGAGACGTACAAAAAAATTGAGCGATTACGATCGTCGGCAAAAACTTATTCATTCCACGTTAGACTCTTTCCAAACAGTTTGTAAGCAATTTAAAATATTCTGAACCTCGAAATCGATTTTCGAATGTCATCACGATTTTTAATAAAATTAAATGTCCTATCTCGATTCGGGATTTCTTAGACTTTCGAACACAGAGCACGAAAGGATACCGTGTTCGTCGGCGGGGCAGGACTCGTTACCGGATTCTTTTTCAGAGCACACCCTTTCACTTGGATATCGTACGCGGTCGCCGAATTTTCGATTATATTCACGGGACACGGCGCGCTCGGGCTATATACACTTTGACCGTCAAGATCGATGTTCAAAACAAAACTTCCATTTTCACGCAATAAAACTCCGGAATTCAGAGATAGATCAGCATTCATAATATAGAGAGTCGGTAAATCAAAAGGATTGCCTAAATTTACCGATCCATTCGGACAAGGATCGATGTTCCGCAAAACGTTATTTCCGCCTAACCGCATATTTGCGGTATTGATATTCGGTCGAATAAAATCCGGATCCTCGACATTGATAGAAACCGGTGTAGGAGTTCCAAGAAGGAAAAGCAAAGGAAGAAGGTCTTCTTCCTTCTTAGGATCGGAGCATTGGATTAGAATAAAGTTTAGGAATATGAAAAGAAGGATACTTTTTAGTTTCATACTTCAGAACAATGTAAACGATCCAAAGTGGTCAACCAAGATCACCTAACCAAGAACTTTACGGAATGAAATGCACCTTTTCAGCGAAAATCAAAGAGCTTCTTCTTTTGAAAATTAACAGCAGGAACCCGATGAACCGTTTATCTCTATTCGATTGTTTGCAGGTCCGCAATCGAATAGACCGAAGTGTTGATTTCTATTTCCGATAATTTTAAAATATTGCGAGTAACGAGTATCTTCTAACATCATCGCAGTGTTCCCACAAACAAGCGAAGGCCTATCTTTTTCAAATAAATGGTGATCGTCTAAGACAAACGAATTTTCGGAATTCTCGATCCCTCCCAGATAGAAAGCGACCTGTCCGTAATCTTCGCACTTGTCTTCCAATGGAAGTTTAAAAACCTTGATCGTCATCGAGTAAAATTCGATTCCACCCGCCTTTTGGATGAGATCGTTCTCGATCAAATCAACCTTTGAACTCGCAGTGATTCTAAAATCTAAATTTCCTAAACGATTCAGGAGTCTTCTAAAATCTTCGATATACATCGCTCCACCCAAACATTCTCCGTAAAAAATCGGATCTTGTGCGATTTCGATCGGTATTCGTCTGCTCGAAAAGATATCCGAAAAGAAAAGTTCACCGCCGGGTTTTAAGACTCTAAAAATTTCGGAAAATACCTTTTCTTTTTGAGGAGAAAGATTGATCACACAATTCGAAACAACTACGTCGACTGAAGAATCTGCGATGCCGAGACTCTTTAGATCTTCGATATATCCGTTAAAAAATTCCACGTTCGATTTTTTGTAACCGAATCGATCCTTATGATAATCTAAATATTTTCGAGCTATGGATATTTGTTCCTCCGTCATATCCACTCCGATCACTTTCCCGTTCGGTCCGACGAGTTTTGAAAGTAAAAAACAATCGCGTCCGGAGCCGCTTCCTAAATCTAAAACCGTCTTTCCTTCCAGAGCGTATGGAATGGGCGATCCACAACCGTAGAATTTATCTTTGACTTCTTCATGAACCTCGCTCAAAATCTGGCGCAAATAAAAAGGCATTCGATCCGTTGTACAGCAAGCGCTCGTTTTTAAATCCTGGTTCGTCTTTAAGATCGTCCCATAGTATTCTTTTACGCTTTCCATGACGTTTGCTATCTGATTCATACCCGCTCCTCGTTTATAACACTTTCAAAATCCGATTTACGATTCGTCTATGGAAGGCTATTGTTATTAGAAATTCTTCAACTTCTAAGGACTCAATACAAATTCTTAAATCAAAGTTATAAACTTCGATTCTTGGATTTATTTTTTCCCGTATTTTTTATAAATTTCAGTTTTGTGAGAATCGTCTATTTGAATTTTACTCAAATCACCTCCCGCCCAAGAAACGACCCGAGGATCCATTAAGCTCCGAAACAAAGGTGTAAACAATGCCAGACCAAACATTCCGCCGTAGCCGTTCGGCATCTGAGGAGAATCTTCAAAATGTCTTAAGGACTGATAATGTCTCGTTGGATGAGCATGATGATCCGAATGTCTTTGAAGATGAAAGAGAAGGAGATTTGAAATCAGGTGATTGCTATTCCAGGAATGTCTAGGCTGACACTGTTCATAACGGCCGTCCTCCGTTTTTTGACGAAGGAGACCGTAGTGTTCAATATAATTAGCGGTAGTTAGCTGCCACCATCCGAAGGCGGCTTGGATCGGAAGAAAAACTAGCATGATAGGACCAAAAGCGAAGACTAACGCACCATAAACGAGAAGCGTGATCGCTAAGGGTTGGAGAATTTCATTCCCCCAATTCCAAACGCTCTTTCCGCTTCTTTCCAATCGAATCCGTTCCAAATTCCAAGAACGAAAAAAGGCTCCTGGAATTTCGCGAAGAGCAAACATATATATATTCTCGCCCATTTTCGACGTTGCCGGGTCTTCCGGAGTAGCGACAAAACGATGATGTCCTTTGTTATGTTCGATAAAAAAATGTCCGTAACCGACCGAAGCTAACACGAGTTTGGCTAACCATCGATCCAAGGATCCTTTCTTATGACCCAACTCGTGTCCCGTATTGATCGCAAGACCGTTTACGAATCCGAGAGAAAGTGTGAGCAAAGAGAATTCCCACCAGCTTAAAGAATGAGTTGCGACCCACCACGCACAGACTATAAGAGAAGCGTAATGAACGGGAATCGTAAGGCGAGGGAGAATTCTATAATAAGGATCCTTTTCCAGCGAAGGAACGATGGATTCAGGAGGATTGTTCGGATCTTCCGGAAAAATCATATCTAAGATCGGAAGAATCAAATAGAAGATGATGAGGACAGTCGCGTAGAAAATTCCCCAACCCGTTGTATGAGCCGCCCAGATCCCTAAGATTGGAGCGGAAGGAAAAATAAGCGAAAGCAACCATACATACCTTTTTTTATCCACATAGGATGACTGTGACATTTCCATTTTTATCTCCTTAGAATTCTTTGTTTCGGTTACAAGTTTTATCAAAAATCCATACCCGCAACTCATTGGCTGATTTCAATCAGCTGTAAGTAAATCGTTGATTGATTGGTCTGAATGAACGACAGAAAACAAGGCATTTTGATGTTGGAAAGGAAAGCACAAATCTACATTTATAGGAAAAATTCAGAAAATAGGCGTTTTTCTTTCCTATAATAAGGTGAAAGTTAGAGTGATAGGTTTTGTATGGAGGGCGCGAGATGGATTGAATAAAAATCTAAATTCAATCCATCACCATTAAGTAATACACTAGATCGGTTTATTTGAAACCGACTTAGGTTTATAAATACAAAGAAGACGGTTTCAAGATGTGAAACGGAAATACCGAAGTAAGTCTACTTATTTGTATTTGTTTTTTCCGGCGAAACTAAAATTTCAAGAGCGCTCACCTGATTGATCGGGACTATATTGGTATAATTCTTTATATCCTCTTACAGTTCTTTGGCATGTGGCAAAAACGTATTCAAAAAAACTTCAGGTTTTGTTATTAAAATATTAGACTGATTCTCGGGAAACCGGCCGGCCGAATTACAAAAAATCGCATTAAATCCTTTTTAAGGATCGTGAGCGGCATACCGCGCATAGAAAAGGATTCTTAAAGGTGTCCATCCTAAAGCATCAGATAGTTTTCTACATTTACGTATAATTCGTAAGTGAAGTATAACCTTTCGCTTCCTCATTCTGAAATGATTCAACACTTCATATTTAAACTTTTTCTTTATAAAGTCGCAAAGCGTTAACCACAACAGAAACAGAACTCAAACTCATGGCAGCGCCAGCAATCATTGGGGATAACAAAATATGAAAGAATGGGTACAAAAGACCGGCCGCAATCGGGATGCCCAAAAAATTATATATAAACGCGAAGAATAGGTTTTGCTTTATATTACGCATAGTGGCTCGGCTTAAATAAATTGCTTTAGAAATTCCTAATAGATCTCCTTTTACTAAAGTGACACCGGCGCTTTGAATCGCAATTTCCGTTCCGGAACCCATAGCAATCCCAACGTCAGCCTCCGTAAGTGCCGGAGCATCGTTAATTCCATCTCCGGCAACGAGCAAAACTTCATTCGAAGATTTAAATTTACTGACAATTTCTTTTTTATCTTGGGGGCTAAGACCTGCATAAATTTCCGAAATACCAATCTGATCTCCGATCTTCTTTCCGGTAGACATTGAGTCCCCTGTTAACATTAAAATTCGAATCCCAAAAGATAACAATCGAGAGACAGCGTCATTTGTAGTCGATTTAATGGGATCGGTAATGGCAATAATTCCTATCCACCGTTTTTGATCCGCGACCCAAATAACGGTCTTTCCATTTGAAAGAAATTCTTCTTCTTTCGATTGTAATTCTTTAGGAATGGAATCGTCTTTTATTTCCCAACCCGTTTTCTTACCTACAAATACCAAGAGATCATCTATTTTTGCATTCACACCTCTACCGGTTAAAGAAGAAAAATTTTGACTCGGAAGAGATTTTATATTTAATTCTTCCGCTTTATGAACAATTGCCCTTGCAATTGGGTGTTCGCTCATCTGCTCCAATGAATAAGCCAATTGCAGTAGGTATTCTTCGCTGACTTCAGATACCGGAATCAAATCAGTGACTCTAGGTTTACCCTCGGTAAGAGTACCGGTTTTATCGGTAAAGAGCATCGTAGCTTTCCCCATCTTTTCTAAAGCTTCCGCGTTTCTTATAAGAATTCCATTTCGAGCACCAATACCTACTCCCACCATAATGGAAATAGGAGTAGCAAGTCCCAACGCACATGGACATGCAATTATTAAAACAGAAAGAGAATTCAAAATGCTGTTCGCAATGATCGGCTCTGGTCCTAAAAAATACCAAAGGCAGAAGGTAACTGCGGAAATGAAAATAACTACAGGAACGAAAAAACCGGCAACCCTATCCGCTAACGCTTGAATCGGTGCCTTGGATCTTTGAGCCTCCTCCACCATACGGATAATTTGTGAAAGAACAGTCTCTGCACCTACACGCTCGGCTTGAATGATAAAGCTACCTGTCTGATTTGTACTAGCGCCAAATACTTTGTCTCTTACTCGTTTTTCAACTGGAATCGGTTCACCAGTCAGCATCGACTCATCGACAAAGCTAACACCTTCCAATATAACTCCGTCGATAGGAATTTTTTCTCCAGGCTTGATTCTCAATCGATCTCCGATCTTAATTTCATCGACCGCGATTTCAATTTCCTTTTCGGCATCTAATTTATGCGCGCTTTTCGGCGCTAAACCTAACAAAGCTTGGATAGCATCTCCGGTTCTACGTTGAGCACGTGCTTGTAGATACTCGCCTAATATCACTAACGTTAGAATTACCGACGAAGCTTCAAAATACAGACCAATCTTTCCGTGCATCTTAGCAGTCTCCGGAAAAAGATTCGGGAATAAAACCGCAAACAAAGAATAGCCGTAAGCCGCTCCAACACCCAAGGTTATCAGAGTATACATATTCAGATTTAAAGTCTTAAAAGATTTAAAACCCTTCTTAATTAGGAAAAAGCTAGGACCAAAGAATACAATCGTTCCTAAAATGAATTGAATCCAACCACTATAACTCGTAAGCATTTCAGACGTTAAGAACATTTCTCCCATGGCCAATAAGAACACCGGAGTCGAGAATATTAAGGAAAAATAAAATTTCCGTCCTAAGGAGCGAACTACAGCCTCATCCTCTTCATTGGAATCCCCTTTTTGCAAAACTAAGGTCATCCCGCAGATCGGACAGTCACCCGGTTCGCTCCGTTTAATCTCTGGATGCATAGTGCAAGTATATACTTTCCCATTTACTCTCGAAAATTCGGATGAAGTCTTTTCAAGCGGTTTTACTGAATGGTGATGCTGATGTTCTTGTTCCATTTTAAATCCTTATTAGCAAATAATGAAGAACCTTTCCTATGTCCAATCAAGTCATTAATTCAGAATTATTTCACCCATACCCTTGAGTGCTTCTCTAATCCCTTCTCCGACCGTTCCCAGTTGGTCGTACAACCGACCATCCCGCCTTTCTTCCGGTTTCGGGCCGCGTCCATCTGAGCTTTTCTCTTGTCCATCTCCTTCTTCACTTTCAAGATCGAGAAGAATTGACCAAACTGAGCAACCCCAAACGCTCCGTCAGATACATCTCCCACAAGTGTTCCCGATGTTACCGCAGCCTTCGCACATTCCTCCGGAGATTTCCCAAGACAAGATACTGTCTCCCCGCTCTGAACTCCTTGGATAAAGCTGTCCATCGCATCAGCAGCTTCCTTGGCCGCGTCCCGCGTTGCGATCCGTGGAGAGCAAACGCGTTGAGTTTCGCGGGTCGCGCTCTCAGCTCCGGTCAAGTTATTGTGTTCTACTTTTAGAATATTCATTTTCTCTAAAGCCAATAACTTGACCCCGCATCGATCGCTCGCGGGGTTGGGAGAAAAATGTTTTGTCTAGAAAGGTGCTTCGCACAGCCTGTGCAGTTGAGGGAATTTTTCTAAATTTTTGGAAAAAAATCAGAGCGATTTTTTCGAGTTGAACCAACTCTTTGATGAATCAAAGAGTTGCCGTTAGGCGGGGTTTTGATGAATAAAGATAGAAATTCTTAGATTTTTTTTTCTCAAGTCAATTAGCGGTTACTTTGATTTTCCTTGGTATGCTTCAATCTTCCATATAACACCAAAGTATCATATGAAATTTCAATACTATTACGTTATAACCTGAAAGCAAGAGCCATCTACATTTTCTGGATCTAACAACGATTCTTAGAACCGTGGTAAAGAGATAGTATGGATTCTAAGTTTTTTCAGTCCGATCTTTCTTTTTGGATTCTTCTTTTCGAAAATATTCTTCTTTATCTTCTCTGGAAAGTTTCACCGGAAAGAGTTTCTTTCATTCTGAAAATAATCAGAAACAAATACAGAAACTTCTTTAAAATCAAAAGGAAAGGAAGGCCATCTGAGTTTTGGGAAATCTACCATCAAGTGAAAGATATGTTCCTCAATAACATCGGCTGGGGTGCCTCTAGGATTCATTCTGAACTCTTGAAACTCGGATTTGAGATATCCTTAACTTCCGTAAAGAGAATTCTAAGAAGGATTCAAAAAGGACTTGGACCTTTCAAAAATTGGAAGGCCTGGTTGAATTTAATCAACCAAATCAAAGATTACACCGTTGCAATGGATCTTTGCAGGATTCAAACAATTTACGGATCTACAATGTTTGCTCTCACTTTCATTCATCTCGGCTCCAGAGAGATTCTTCATTTTTATGCGACTTTCAATCCTACGAGAGATTGGGCATTAAGGCAAATCGAAGAAGCGAAACTGCTTTGTCCTGAGTTTGAAATTCTTCCGAGAGACAACGATGTTCTTTTCTCTGGAAGAAAGATTTTAAATGGGCTGGAGGATTTAGGTATCGATTCTCTTTGCACTCCATTGGCATCCCCTTGGTGCAACGGAATTATGGATGGTGGTTTGGGTCTTTAAGGAGGGAATGTCTCAATCACATTCCAATCTTCTCTTTGAACCATCTGCACCACGTGGCACAAGAATACATTAATTACTACAACTTCTGGAGGCCGCATCTCGCTCTAAACAAGGATTCTCCTTGTGGAAGAGTCGTTACTCTTCCTTCCAATTCCTCCAAGATTATCAAACGAAAAGTTCTTGGAGGGTTGCATCATGTTTACTCACATTCGAAGGTCGACTTTGAAAAAAACGCTTAACACATGTTAGTCGCGAAATTCAAGCATACTTAACAAATGGCGGTTTTTGGCCTATGAATTTATTAATAAAATTATTACCTCATGCACCACATACCTTGGCCAAAATGGTTTTTATCGAATAAGCATGCTTTATCAGGACGACAAAACATCAAAGTATTCAAAGTATGATTTAAAAGGAATTCTTGAATATTTGATCCACACGGAGTAGAAATCAAAGATTTCAAACAAAAATCTATATCTTTTTGTGTATAATAAGAACTCGGCCCTAAAAAAGATAATGGATTAGTTGAACTATTCTTTGTTAGTAAAATACTGTAATTACTTAAACTCGAATCCAATATATTACAAGTCAGTAATTTACTTTTAAGAGTAGTCTCAAATCGTTCTTTGAAGTCTTCATTCCCACCTATCTGATCCCCCCCAATACCAGCACAATAAAGTATTAGCAGCAGAGGAGACAGATAAAAGTAAGTGAAGATTTGTTTCATAAAAAACATATCGCACTATTACTTTTGTTTTTTTCCAAACACGTCAACGTATTTACATTCTTATTCAACTCTTGAAATTTAGCAAAATCTCGATACATATTGTAGTAATGAATTGCGAGCGTTGTTACTCTATATGTTAAAACGAGTCCTCCAACCCAGGCGCTACCCGTTAAAATGCCTGCTGCCGAAGAAGACGTTACAATCTCGTTCAAATGCGATCCGACTTGATTCGTTAAAAAATTAGCCGCGATAGGCAAAATTACCCAGTTCATAATAATGCCATTTTGAATTGATGGCAAAAGAATTTCGTTAAATATTGTTTGCCCCATCTTATAATTTCCGGTTGCAACCGTCCATATTGCTAAGTTCTGAATCTCCCTTGCAGTTTGGCGTATAAAAGTCTTTTGGCTATCCTTGACCATTTTATCTCTAATGATAGGCCTAAGCCAGCTTTTTACAGATACTCGTGCAGCTATCCAATTCGAAGCTTTAGCCATTGAATTATAAATTCCATTAGAAAAATTATTACCTATTTTATTGAGACCGCTCTTTCCAAAACTCTTACCAAGCATATGGCCGACAATACGATTAAACATATGAATCCACGCATTATTCCCAGTCGGATCATTGTATTGCATTGGATTGCCATTGACATACATAAATAAATTGCTTCCAACTATGCTTTCAGAATCTAAATGTGAATCTGCTTGTAGAAATCTTCCTAAGTTAGGGTCATAATACCTAGATTTGTAAAAAAGTAAGCCTGTTTCTTTATCTTCTTCTTGCCCTGAATATTTGTATCGAAAGGCATCTGGTCCATAAGAATCAGTTCTTAAAATTTCTCCATAAGGCTTATAGGAAACATAGCTGGTTCCGATGGCCGAGCCACCTGAAATAGGTTTTCCTACCCCATTAGTCGCCATAGTGATAGAGCCCAAATGATTTGGATGAAAGAAAATCATTCCAGGAACCGGGCTTCCACCTAAGTTAGATCCACCACTTGTACTAGGATTGGACACAGAAGGAGTGTCAACGGGAATCGTCGAAGGTAACGCTATCCAAGGTGGGTCCCCATTTTTACTTCCCGTTCCCGGCAGAATCCCACAAGAAAAGAAATTAAAACTCATGAATACGCTGAGAATTAAAATAGGGGTCACACCCGCATCAATCGGCTTCAAATTCCTAAACTTAGGGGTTCCATATAAAACCCAACCAACGAAGCAGATAACGAAGATCCCAAACATAGACATGATTCCTAATCGGAATTTATTTCCAATTTTACCATCTCTAATATCAAATACCCAGCGTAAGGCTATCGGATAATTCGCTTCACTTACAAAGCGATTTTTAAAATATTGCAAACAATCAATCGATATCCCTTTACAAATCGAATCTTTAGGACTTAAAGCCAATGTAGCAAACTCTGTTTCCTTTGGTAGGAAATTAGCATCTGACAATAGACTTACATTTTGAAGACCGATTTGTGCAACTACTTCATCTTCAAGACCCTTAATATAAATTGTATGGAGAGGCGTAAAGCCTGGTCGAAAGCTGATTTCATATAAACCATCAATGCTAATTACACTTGATGAATCAGATTGTTTACTCTTTCTTAAGCGAGAACCTTTATAATCATAATCAAAGGTCATCACCTCACTATCTTTTGTCAAAATTCTCTGAAGTCTTCCCATCGGATCATAATCTAGAGTATCTCCATCTCTATTCGTCATTAATCCGGAGTTATCATATGAATAAAGTTGATTTCCTTGCGGAGAATTAATCTGCGTGACAGCGTGCGAATTAGCTCCGCTGTAAGAATAAATATTTGCGCCCTTTTTAATTAAATTTCCGCCGTCGGAATATTGATATTCTTCGGCTCCATATTTTCCATTCGAATTAACTATACGATTAAATTGATCATATTGAAAAGTTTGAGTTCTACCAGGATTTCTTAGATCTTCAATTTTTGTAATATTACCTGCCAAATCATATTCATATTTCAAACTTTCATAAATATCCGAATCTAAACCGCTAATTACTTCAGTTGGTCTTCTAAAAATAGGATCAAAATAAATATTTGTTTGTACCCCATTCCCAATATTTCGTAAGACTTTAAATTTTCCGCCTTCCATTAACGGCCCCGCGTAATTCACAACGGAGTGCCCAATACTGCTTCCGTCTGCAGTATCCATTGTAACTGAAGTTAGATAACCACTAACAGTGTATTGATTGTGAATAACGGAACCATCCGGATAAGTAACTGACGTGACTCGATTCCCAAGATCATAATCTTTCAAGAAGATAAGTGTTAGATCTTCTTGGTTTAAAGTTTTCTTTATTCTAGTTTGATTACCTCTTGAATCATATCGAAATTCAGTTTTTCCGATAGAATCAATTACAGAAGTAAGTTTACCTTTCCCATTAACTGAGGATGCTTCATCATAAGTAAATTGTACACTTTGCGTCGTTCCGTTAGAATGATGCCCTGTTATGTTAATTAAACGATCTGCAGGGTCATATTGATAAGTGTTGAATAATCCATTAGCATTTCTTTGTTCTAACACGGTACCCGTTGGAGAGTTAATGAACGTTGTAGTACCAGTATCGGGATTTGTTTGATTTAATTTATTCCCAAGTAGATCATAAGAAATAATGGTATTTAACCCTTGTGGATCGGTAATCTTTGCAATCAATCCTTGTGGATTGTAGCTATATTTTATTGTTTTCCCGTTCCTCGCCTTAGACAAAACTTGATTCAGTTGATTTTTAGTTTCAGTAAAAGAATCTATTTGGGTTCCATTTACACTCACGATCGTTGTTGTATCGTATCCTGAATAACTAATATCAGTTATTTTGCCTGAAGTATCGGAACTTTTAATTATATTATTTTCTGTATCGTAAGTATAGACGGTTGTTAAAAAGGGCGTAGTTCCAAGGTAAGGCTCATTCTTACTCCTAACAGAACCATTTGAATTATAGACAGTATCTTGGGAGAAGACAATTGCATCTGCGATTAATTTTTCTGTTTTAATTGTTCTACCAAAAGCATCATGAGATTCCTGTGTCCAAGAATCTCCAGTTTTTAAATCATGAATTGTTCGTTTAACTTTTTCTCCGGCAGGGCTTCCAGTTTGAATGTATTCAACAACTTCAGACCAGTCCGATTCACCGGAATATTTGACTCCAATCAATCTTCCAAAATAATCATAAAGATTTTCTGATCGATTGCCATTCGCATCCACAGCTGAGAGTTCTTTTCCAAAAATATAGTCATAAATTCTAGTCGTTTGCAAGCCGACAGAATCTGTAGTTTTTGTAATATAATTGTGGGTAATTGCATCATATTCCAACAAAGAAATATTACCATTCGGATCTCGAATCGAAGTTGGATTTCCAAAACTATCATAGGAAAGAAAAGATTGTACAGCATATTCCGTTGTCGAAGGCTTAATCAAAGTTTTTCGATCGGTGATTAAATGGTTGGAATATACGAACTCGGTTTGCGAACTCAAATTTCCCCCTTGCGATTTCTGAAACTGGGCAACCTCTCCTAAAACCCAATCTGACAGAGATACAAAATAGGTAAAATCTTCCCTCAAAGTTAACGAAGAATCGCCATCGATTTGTATAACCTTAGAAAGAAGGTTATCGTAAGCATCATATGTATAATCCGCTTGCAGAGTAGATAGTGCTGCTCCGTTCTGATATTTGGTCGAAATATCTTGATTTTTACGAATATTTATAGTCCCGAATGGACTGCTAACTTGTCCGTAAACGAAAGTCGCTGCAGAAATTAATTGATTATTAAGATACTCATCGCGTTTAGTTTCAATACCGACGAAATTAGGGTTAGTGCCTTGATACTGGCTAATATTTTTTCTTCCAGTCAAGGTTTCGGATATTGTAATTTTTTCAAATCCCATCATTGAACGATTGTCTTGATCTTGAATATAAGTTCTTCCGTTTTCAAAAACGTAGGACTCCGATTCCCCGAGACCATCGGCGACCTGAGTATATATGTTCGTCGCTACAGAATATGAAGTTAAATTTGGCTTCAAGAATGCACCTATCGAACTCGTATTAATTGCATTCACCACACTTGAATTCGATGAATCATATGTATTCGCGTAGCTAATTTGAATTCCTTTTTCTTGTACGCTTAAAATGTCAGTTAGAAGTCCCTGAGAAATTTTCTTGGAATAGGAAGGTTCATTATAATCAACATTCATAGCATTGCTATGAGCTGTTTGGTTTCTTTCAAAGGAATGAAGATTATTGACCAGAGTATCGTTGACCAAATTTCGCATAGATGCTCTAAATCCAATAAAATCTGAACGTCCATCCTGATTCGTATCCATTGCGACCGAAAAAGAAGCCGCTGGGAAACTAACGTCTCCCCCATTCGAATAAAAGAGACTATTATTTTTACTACGAGAATAAGATACGTAAATAGTTCCATTTTGAAAACGGATGAAGTCTGCCTTACCGTCTCCATCAACATCTGCAAACGTTTTAGTATTAACAAAGTTGCTATAAACTTTCGCACTATCAGAGGCCATCAACGCCGAATTTGGCGGGACAGGAACAGTTTCGTTATAATCGAAGACAACGTCGGTATTACTATCATCTGCACCATTCTTTACGTGAAAACCAGTTCCATTAAAAAAGAATGTATAGAAAGAAACTGAATCTAACGTACCATCCCAGTTTACATCGAACTGCTTAACCTGAGTTCCATCATTGGATACTTCGAAAGTTGTATCAAAAGACGAAGTAGATGGGTTATATAAGTCAATTTGGAACCCGTTATTGACCAAGGATATACGATCTGCCGCCCCGTCCCAATTCATATCTCGCATGGAATAGCGTTTACTATTTGAAATACTGCTGGAGACTTCGTAATAAGGAATCGTGTAACTAACTGGAAAAGGTAACGGTGATCTAACAACATGTCCATCGGATAGATAGACATAGAGATTATTATCAGCAGAAAATGTAATCAGATCTAGATAACCATCTCCATTTGAATCAGCAAGAAAACGGTCCCCTTCCGTACCCGGTACGCCGATATAACTGGATGTAGTTGTTCTAATGGAAAAGTTTCCACCGCTATATCGCAAGAAAGAAATACTTAAATTTTTACTTCCATCTGGATTATCTGTCATTCTAACGTAATCAGCTATCCCGTCGCTGTCCATATCGACAAATTGCCGAAAGGAAGTCCCGATTCCCGGAATATTAAGTGTTATGGGATTTGTATTTAAATTTCCGCCCGTTGCCAAATAGATTAGGAAATTATTAGAAGTATCAGTTTGAATAAAATCGCTTTTCCCATCCGCATTTAAATCCACCAACCCTTGATAGGAATTTGGATTGGACTTTAGAATTGCCGGAATACTAATAGGATTAAAGTTTGCACCAGTTAAACTTAAACTTACATTTAATTCTACATTATCATTCTCTAAAGAAACAAAGTCTGAGATAAGATCCCCATCAATGTCCCCCTGAAAAACTTTCGACTTTTCATTGAAAGTAAACGTCTTTCCACCGATCGGCAATGTCGCACCGGGATTAGAGCTATCATATCGAACAAGTTGGTTACTCTGTTTATTGCCTGAAATCCATACAGGCTCTGGGGCTTTCTTTGGATTAAAAGTCGCGAGGAAGGTTTGAGAACCTACGATTCCATTGACGCACATATCACCAATGGAATCCATATAACCCCAGCAAGCCAAGCCAGCAAATCCACCAGAAATTGCCATACAAGTTGCATCCGCAGAACAAGCACATACTAAGGCCGCGAAATCACAATCTGACTTGATAGATGAATTTTCGAAACGATAACTCATGTCGATCGCGGAAGGAGAAGACTTAGAAGTGGATCCTACCGTCGGAGAGTCATTGTTATACTTGAAAGAAATGGGGCCGTAGTTTTTACGATCTAACCCAGCAAGCCGATTCTTTTTATCAAATAAATTATTGTCATAGGTAAGCGTATATTTCTCCGCTTCAACAACGGCTCCGTTGTCTTGTTTTTGCGTAACTGAGATAGATCGAATTCTCTTTGTTAAATTAGCTTGAATATTTAAGAAATTTGATTCTACCGCATCCGTACGATCTTCATTATCAAATTGGATGATTGTATTGCCTTGGTTGTATTCAATCCTATCTGGTATTGGCGTTCCGTTAGAAGAACTATAAGGTTGATACTTTATATTGTAACCATTTCCATGCAAATCTCTCACACGATTAAGTGCCCATATTCTGGAATTCCCGCTTAGATTTCGAATTGTTGCATTTGAATTAGGGTTTTCGGTAGAAACATCCTCCCCAAAATAATAACTTGTACCATTTCGATCCTGTGCTACCCAGGAATCGGATAATTTCTTAAATTGGAAAAACGATTCAATCTTAGTATGATAAACGTTTGTCGAGGTTTGAATTAATTTGCCAGCAAAGCTAACGTAAGCATCATTTCCATCATTGTGGATCCCTTTCGACGGATCGATTGAAATCGTTAAGAAACCTGATAGATCCCAACCGCCGCCTACTAATCCGTCGTTTTGTAATGAGTTATATTGCAATTCAATAGCCGGAGTTATGTCTTTGGTTCCTTTTGGAACCTGAATCGGAATGGAAGCATTCAATGCTCCAAAAGAATCAACGACAATCTCTGGGAGGGGTTGAGGGATTCCTGTTTCTGAGCTGGGACCGGAAAGAGAGAACATCTGTAAAAATGGAAAAGCGGCTATACTTGAAAAAACAATTAAGAGAGCGAGAACAACTTTAAGAATACTTGCGCGGGTTAAAATTGATGAGTCAAATTTCATTTTGTAGCTGGTTTCCTAAAAAGAGTCTGAATGTATCATATTGAGTCTTTTTTAAGCAACCCGAGTCAATGCTTTTTCGACATACTTTTATCAAATATATTCTCATTTTTTCCCTATTGAATTACTTTATTCATAATTCAGTTGCCTGTAGTTTAGATTCACTTGACTATAAGCCATTAGGTGAATTTTTGACTTATAGAAATCCTTTTCGCATTAATGATAATATATTATTCCTTAAAAATGCGAAATGCTGAAATTTATAAGTTAAATTGTCTCATATAATAAAGTTCCTTAAATTATGTTCAACTACCAGTTTTCCTCTCGTAAATACACGTTATTTGCTCTGCTTCTATTTTCCTCGTGGTTTGGCACCTCAACTATTGATTCCGCCGAAATTGTCCTGAAAGATGGATCAGCGTTCATTGGTAAACTCCAGGAAGAATCCGATATTCGAGTAAAATTCCTTTGGAAGGAAAAGAGTTACGAAATTCCGAGGAAGGATCTTTCTTCAATTGATCCGACAAAAACTGGATCAGATACATCTTATCACTACACCTCTTTCCAATTAAAAGACGGAAGCACAATCAAAGGAATTGTTGCAGAGGATACAGATAAGGAATTGATGATCAAAACTGATTTGGGCTTTATTCATATAGATAAGAACAAGATTCGATCTTCAGATGCACCCGAGGCTTTAAATCCTGTTTTAAATCCTAAGTATTTAAACACAGGTGATAAAAACTGGAATCACAAAATCGGATTTTCCATTCAAGCATTAGCGAATGGTTCTCCGCTAGGAGCTTCCAATCCAGCTACATTCGGTGGAGCGTTTTATTTGGAACCTGCTTTCTTTGAACTATTTAAGTTCAGACCAGGCATTCGATTGGAATACCAAGTATCTAATTCAAACGCATCAAATTACTCTTTTCTAAATCAATTCTTTTACTTCAACCGCTCTTATCGCATTGGTGAAAGTTTAATCTGGGATTTTTATTCTAATATTGGAATCGGATCATCGACCGTACAATATTCCGGTAACAGCCAGAAACTTTCGGGAACGAATCCGGCAGTTTATTTTGAAATCGGATGGCAAGGTCTTCAAATCAGGTCGGTTGTGTTTCGAACCGGAATTCGTTCAACTTGCATTTTTGAATCCAATGGTCAAGTCTGCAATGCTGGTATAGAATTCGGAGCTTTATTGATCTTATGATTCTACCTTACTTTAAATTCATGTTTAAGGAAATTGATATGAACAAAATCAAATCGATAATCAGTAAGCTATTATTAATTCTGATTACGATTGGTACATTTTCCAATTGTAAAAATGAAAAAAAGGGACCGAGTGATCTTGAGCTACTTTCTATATTACAATTATTATCTGGTTTCAGTCTTCCAGGACCAAAGCCGGAATGGACTCGAATATTAGGAGCCACTTCAGGAGGGGTTCAAGTTAAATCGATTACTTCCGATCCGAATAGCAATGTCTATGTAACGGGGCAAGCAGGTGGGAATGTGGATGGCCAAATTATCACAGGCTTTTATGATCTTTTTGTTACGAAATACAACTCTTCAGGTTCGAAGCAATGGACTAAATTAATGGGCGTTGCTGGAGACCAAACAATAGCTTACGGAATCACATCTGATGCTTTGGGAAATGTATATACAGTCGGAGAAACAAATGGAGCTTTAGATGGAGAAGCGTTCTTTGGAACTCCTGATTTCGCAGATCGTAATTTTTTCGTTGTTAAGTTTGATTCCAATGGGAATAAACAATGGACCCGATTGTTAGGCGTCACTGGCTATACTAGCGCTTCCTCAGTAACGACTGATACTCTTGGAAATGTCTACGTAACGGGTACATCAATAAGCGGCCTGGATGGACAAACTTTTTCAGGTGGCGGAGCTGGATATTTCATCGTAAAGTATAATTCTTCTGGAACAAAGCAATGGACAAAGTTATTTGCTGGTCCTAAGCCTACTGGAATAGCTTGTGATTCAAACGAAAGAATCTATTTAACTGGTTTAACTCTGACCACTATGGATGGAGTTGTTGTTAATGGAACAAATGATGCCTTTTTAATTCAATTTGATTCAAATGGGAATAAAGTTTGGACGAAACTAACAGGAGTAGCTGGAAAGGATACGCGCTCTAATGGAATTACAACGGATTCTTCTGGAAATATTTATCTTGCTGGATCCACAAACGGAAGTATTGACGATCAAATAAAATCCGGTGGTGTATTGGATTTGCTCATTATAAAATTTGATAGTAGTGGAAATCGAGTTTGGACTCGCCAAGTAGGCTTTACTGGTAATGCCTTTGCGGTTTCGAACAAGACCTCTACAGGTATGGGAGTCAAAGTTGGAAAAGATCAAGAACTGTATGTTACTGGTTTTACAAATGGCAATTTAGATAACCAAGCCCATTCTGATCCAACAAGTGATAAAAGAAATGTATTCCTCACTAAATACGATTTTCGTGGGAACAAAATTTGGACCTCGATTACCGGGCAAAAAGGATATATTTCCGAAGCTTATTCAATCGCAACCGATCCTCAAGGACATCCTTACTTAACGGGTTACACCAATGGACCTTTAAATGGGGAATCTCTTGCAGGTAGTGGATCAAATCTGTTCGTAATAAAATACTAATGCATTCTTATACCCTCAGCCTTCGGAACAACTCTCGAATGAAATATATACTTATTCTTTTACTATCCTTGTCCTTAATGAAGTGCGGACAATCTCCCCTTATTGACGGTTCAAATCTTGATACCCATAAGCTCGACGGTTTCCCTGTTGTGATTCCAGGCGCCACAAACGCTACGTTTATCTTTAAATGTAAAGCAGAGTCAACTGCTGCAATTGCATATGGGAAAGCAAGTATCGAAGGAGTAATGCCGAGCATTACAAATTCGAAAGATCATATTGTCGTAATCAATAACCTTGAAACTCAAACCAATTACTTTTACTCAGCCTTTTGTGGTGACTTACAATCCCCTCCCAATCCTTTGATGCTAACCTTCCAAACTCTTGTAAGTGATCAACCACAGAAAACACGAGGTATTTGGATCTTAGGAGGTCTCGGAGCTGGAATTTCTCCGATCGCACAAGTAGATTTGTATGACCCTGTAACGAACCAATGGTTAGCAGCAATTACGAACATCCCAACTCCAAGAGCCTACTCCAATATTGTTTCTCATCAGAATAAGATCTATGTTATGGGGGGCTTGGTAAAATCAGGAGTAACCTTCACGGCGGTTAATACCGTAAACGAATACGATCCATTCAATAACGTATGGAAAACAATGGTTTCGATGCCCGACACTCATCAAGGAGGAATCGCATTCTCATCTGGAAACGATATTTATATTATCTCCGGAACAACTTCAGCAGACATGACGACCGGAACCCTTGCAAACACGGTTTACAAGTTCACCCCTTCTTTAGGAACAAATGGAACGTGGCTGAAATATGTTTCTAACAGCGCAATTTTTCAAAGAGTGGATATGCCAGGTTGCGCGATTCAGGATACCTTATTTTATTCGGGCGGAAGGCGAAACACTGACGGTCTTCCATTTAACACATCAGATGCTTATATTCCGAGTGGGAATACAACCACATCCCTTGTTGAAGCAACTATTAGCCAGGCAAAGTATGGAGCCGCAATGGCTTGTTATCGTCCGAATCCAAAAGATACCTACCCTGCTGACCCAGCCGCCATCTTAATCGCTGGAGGATCAACGACCGCCGACGTGTTCCAACCCCCTACTTCGGTTACATCTTCCAATACATTTGATTACAGTTTAGCGACTACTTCCAACTATACAGCAGGAGGAATTTTACCAACTGCTCTTTATTATCCAGCAATGGAAGTCTCCTACGAACTCAGGAGAGCGTTTCTGTTCGGTGGGGCCAATCTCACAAATGTTCCGCAGGATAAAGTCTACTCCATGGACTTAGGAAACCCTACAACCACTCCCTGGAGAACAGAGACGATCACGCTACCCGTAGCTCGATACGGCCACAAAGCTGTAATTTTGAGTAGATAAAGATGAAGAATATTTTAAGTTTAATCTTACTTTCACTCATATTCTTCTCTGCTTCTATCTTTCCACAAAGTATAGGCGAAAATTCTTCTTATCAACAAATCAAAGACTTAATTGATTCGAATCGAGCTACGGAAGCGCAATCTTTGCTGGATGAATGGATCCGACTCGATCCAAATGACGCTACAATTCAACTCTATCAAACTGAAGTCTGGATTCGAATAGCAGATCAAAAATACAAAGACCGAAAGTTTAAGACAGCCTTTGTTTATTATGAAAAAGCTTTTGCCAACTGGCCGAACAACCCTTCGGTCCGTGCCAGATATATTGAATTGAAAGATAAGAGACTCGTTGATCATACAAACTCTACACCAATTCTAAAAACTCGATTTACAGCGTTTGGTTCTCAGGTCGGTGAGAATGGAGAAGTGATAGTTCCTTTCAAAGAAATGAACGAGTCTTTAAAACAAATTCGTGATGAGATTCATATTCTACAAGAGAAATCAAATTCATTTTATCTGACGCTATCTCTGATATCGGTTTCGATCTTACTTCAGTGTTTTATTTTATTGAGGTTAGGATTTCGTCGTTAGAAGGACCTTATATAATTTAGATCTTGAGTCAAATCGCACCATCAATTCATTCTCTGGACAATTCGGAAATCATTCGAGGATACTATCTTGGTATTTCGTGCATTTTTTAGTATTTCGCTTTACGTCATTGCGCTATCTTGCAACTCAATTTCCAATCAATCGCAAACTTATGCAGTGAGAAATACCGAGGCTCCTTCTCACCCTATGCCTCGCGAAGAGCTTGAAACAATCAAGGCATGTAATCTAAAACTCGATAGTTGCTTAAAATCATGTGATATAGAATATCCAGACATGAATCCTCGGGACCAAAGAAGAGGAAACTGCCGAGATTCATGTGTCAACAATCTCAAAGGATCGGACGGATGCTTAATCCATTACGAGACAGTGCGACCTAATAGATACAGAAGTAATATTGCTCCGTATCGTTAACTATCTGCTCACTTCACTTTTCTTTAAAGTCTCTCCATTAGTTTTACAGATAAACTACCGAATAAATTTCTAAAATTTAAGTTGTACCATTTCGAATTCCAAATCCTTTAACCGTATGAGAAAACTACGAGAAAAAATGATTTCGGACATGTACGCGTGCGGTTACTCCAAGAAGACAATCAAATCATACATCGAGTCGTTGCGAGGCCTACCGAATTCCATCGGAAATCCCCTTTAACGTTAAAGCCAATTGATATCTATAATTTTTTCTTACACCTCCGAAAACAGGAATTAAGCGATTCGACAGCTCTTGTCAACTACAGCGCGTTATCATTGTTTTATACACTTGCCAAGAAAAAATCTACTATGCGATTAATTCCGACTCCAAAGAAAAAACAATCTTCACACAGTTATATTCATCAGGTATTAGGATTGGAGAATTAGAACAATTAAAGGTAAGTTACATAGATTTTGAACAAAAGTCTATTTTCATCGTTGAAGGAAAAGGAAGTAAGCAACGATACGCAATACTCTCCACCAAGCCGCATATTTGCTAAATCAATATATTTAAAGTTACCACCCTACATCTTATCTCTTTTTCTCGTTTACTAAGGGTAAAAATTTCCATATTAACGTTAGATGAATTCAAATAAAATTTAAAGAAATCAGCAAGGTCTCCGGAATTCTCAAGAAAGCCAGCGTCCATAGCTTAAGGCATTCGTTCGCAACTCACCTATTAGAAGATGGCTATAGTATATTTTACATTCAGAAATCATTAGGTCACACCGCGTTAAATAGCACACTAATTTATCTTCATGCAAGCCCACAGTATTTACTACAAATACCAAGTCCGATGGAAAAGATTAATTCCGCAAAAATGAGCGTTTTTGAAACGGATACGCAGCATGGACTATCGTTACAAATACCTTAGACCTTTTTCGCGTTAAATCCAATTCTATTATTTCCGAATTTAAAGCAATTGCACATAGATTACAAGTCGGTCTCCTTTTAATTTCATCCAGATAAAATTAACAACTCTTCCATATCTTCGAATTCTACCGAGACCTGTAGATTTTCGTCCGAATGCTCTATTTTTTTTGCAAAGAGACTTTCCGTCAAAGCTCACCGAAGAAAATATGAGCTGAAAATTTTGATTTTTATACGTTCTTAGAGAATACATCTGCAAATTTCTTTTTAAATAATTTAAAATCGAACATCTACAAAATGCCCTTCCCAAAGAATTTCAACATTTTAATAATCGACGCTTAACGCTATAAATGCGATCTTTTGAAGAAAGGATATAATCAAATATCAAAAATGAAAAAACAAAGAATTTCGGAAATAAATCTTACCAATGAAAAGCGTTTTATCTCATCTGCAAGGGCACAAAATTGGGACATTACGTTCGATTCACTAATTAAATATCTTTCAAAACACACCAATAAGTATCCAAGTCAACGGAATAAGGATTTAACAGCCCATCACTTAGCCGTTTGGCTTTTAAAAGTTCGTTCAGATTATAGAAATAAACGGTTAACTGAATATAGATTGGCAAAACTAAAAGGAATAAATTTTCCTTTTGAACCATTCGAATACCATTGGAAAAACTCTTATCTAAAGATCAAAAACTGGATTAAAAAGAAGAATACTTTTCCAACTCGAAAGAGTAATCTCAACTCATTCATATGGTTAAAGACTCAGTCGAATAAGTTTATTAATAATTCTTTGGATTCTTCCAAGCGCGAATTACTAAAAATAATAAATATTCAACAATTTATTGTTGATTTGGAAATAAATAAATTTCTGAATCAACCCTGGGAGAGTATTTACTCTTTGATCAAAAAATATTATGAAACAAATAACTCGCTACCATTACAAAGCGATAGCGATCCGAAAATAGCAATACTCGGACTTTGGCTATTAAATCAAAGTAAGAAAAAAGGGAATCTAACCGTAGCCCAAAAAACAAAATTAAATGAACTATATAATAAATCAAAGTTCTTGATCAAGAAAACTTGGTACGAATCATTTCAAGAGATATTTAATTTTCATAAACTTCAGAAACGTTGGCCTGCAAGAAGTGATGGCGAGTTAGGAAGGTGGTGTAGCAATCAAAGATATTTTTATAAAGCCTCGACTAAAGAAGTTCACACTAAATATCCCGAAGATCGCAAGGAAAAGTTAGATTCCATTGGTTTCATCTGGAATATGAAAAAATTCGAAAGCTAAGTAACTACGTATAAGATTAAGCGAATTTGGAATTGAATTAAAAATTTTAGTAGATAATTTCCAAAACGAGGAAGTAGTTACTTCACTTAAAACCGTAAACAATAGGAGTAATGTTACGAATAGTATTAGTATCAATGACACGGTCCACGTAATCACCTAAGTTCAGCGAAGAAGAAAAAGCGCAATTAAAAATGAACCGAGTATCTGGGACCCAACTTAAGATCTGAGTGAAGTCGCTAAGGAGCGAGCTAAATGTACATGAATCGGTTCGAAATAATTATCGAAAGGGGTGATTAATAATTTCAATCTATATTTATTTACCTAACGGGAGATATGTAAACAAACCTAATAGAAATGCCGAGCTTAATCAATCGCAAATTTGAATTAAAGCAGAATCCTCTTAATAAATTGAACTTCTAATGAGCAAATACAGAAAAGAGAACTCGACAAAGAGAGCAGGGCCGCACAATGTTCATAAAATTTTATCCTAATGCGAAGTCGGTTCTCAAATCAGCCCTTGCTCGACTCAGGCACGTAGCCTCCATTAAATCGGGAACTAAATAAACGTTGACCTGGAGAAGGTAGAAGAGTTAAAAACTTTAAAGTCCTTGGCTTGATCAGATAAGGAAAGCTTCTCTCAAATTCCGTTTCGTGCGTAACTTTAAGGAAACTATAAATTTTTTACTTGCCGTAAAAATTAAAGCACTATTTTTTCTAATATATTCTTTATTTATGTTCAAAAGTATTATAATAACAAATTTATAGATGATTGAAGTAACTTTAAATTTTTACATTGGAAACCAATCTGATTACGAAACAGACATAGTAAATCGGCAAAATTGGTTCGTAATTCATGCCTGCAAAGAACCTTTTCACAGAAATCTGCTTGGGTATTCCAGCAAAGGAGCACCGAAAGGTCATCCCGAATATCTATTAGCGAGAAGAGAAAAACGGCTTTTCCTAAATTTAGTCGATGCAGCAGATCCATCCTACATCTCGAAAGAAATCATCGATACTGCTCTGAAATTCATAGAAGAAGCTCTTTCTCAAAACATACCAGTCCTACTTCACTGTAATTTGGGTGAGTCAAGATCTCCTTCTATAGGATTGTTATCTCTATCTACAAAAGGTGTAATTCTAAATTCCAGCCTGTAAGAAGCTAAGAAAGAATACTTAATACTCCTCTGTGTTCCTTCAGCACACTGTGAATGAATCCCATCCTTCGACCAACGATTCCTTCCCCAGATATTTCTCTTTGTATCAACAGCGCGAAGAGAATGATTCACTTGTCGAAAGTTAACGTTGTATCTTTCCATCCAAGGAAAACCTTCATCAGCAAACAAAGGTACATCCTCTGGAAGAAAATCAAACAGTGGTTGAAGTGTTCTCTGCTTTTGATCCGGAACAGAGGAGAGGATTACTGGTCCACCTTTAATAGCGAGTGTGTGAACTAAAGTCCCAATCTGATACTTTCCACGTTCTTCCGCTACTGCATCGGTTAAATAGATAGAAGCGGTTTGACCTTTGTGTTTAAATCTCTTTCGATATCCGTTCGCTCTTTGAGAAGCAGAGAACAATGCTAACGTATCAGTCTGAACAACTGGCTTACCCTTAATAAAAGGCTTCAAATCGCCTGATTCTGGCAGATTCTTACCCTTCCAAGCCTTCTTTAGATCCTTTACCATCTCTCTTTTAATAGAAGGAATCAAATCACTTAAGAAAATCTGTAAGCGCCTTTTTAATAACGTTCCAGTGTTCTTGGATACAGATAACTTTCTACAAATCGCAGAAGCAGATAGACCTAAGGGAAATAGCTCAATCGATTCAATGAGCAAGTAAGAGAACACCCACAGAGGCAATTTTAGATGTTCTAAGGGAGTATCTTTAGTTAATGAAACTTGACCATTGCACTGAGAACAACGAAGAACATTCTCTCTAGTCGAGATTCCTTTCGTTAAAGGAATTTTACAGATTGGGCATGTCTTAGGATAACAGTGAGTGATTAGGTTTTTAGTTAAGTTAGCGTAATAGTCAAGATTGAGATGAGGGAAGCGAGAGTTAAAACGATCTTTAGCAGTGAGTTTAGGTTGTTGGTGCGAAGGATCATTAGGCTTGCATGTGTTCGGATTGTGGGTGAGTAGGAATCCTTTTTTACAGGGAACAGTGGGCAAGAAGGTGGGACCCAAGACATTCCGGAGGAAGGGATGGGTTCCGCTTTTTGCAGGGTGTGGAATGGTTGAAAAGGATTCCTACTCACCTACAATTTGAAAGTAGTTTCCTTCCTTCCATTTTTCATAACGAGACCAGTTTATTTTTTTACCGATGGGAATATAGGGATAATCCTGATGTTTGATCTTGATCCCATGAACTAAGGAGTAGATCCCGGCGGCGAGAGAAATCGCGACGTCCTTTCTTCTCTTGGTCATCAAGGTCATATCCTTTTCCTTATCTATATAACCGATTTCTAAATAAGCCGAGATTGCATTGATAAAGGTAGGCAAGGCATAAGTGGAAAGATAAGGTTTGTTGATCGGCCCCGGTTCGGGAGAATCCTCGTCTGAATTTCTCTTTCGAAGTCCGTATTGAACAAAGCGCATCAGCTCGGCGGAAGCGTAGTGATTGTCTCCGCCAAAACCTTCTCTTCCGTCTTCCCTTCTCCAGAGTTCGGGTTCTGCTTTTTCTCTTTCCCAAAACTTTCCCTCTGCGGAAAAACTCTTATGAGTTTTAGAATACGGTCCCTTACCTCCGACCTTCGCCAATTCTTCCCAACCGGGAAGATCCTTGTATCTCCAACTAACCATGTTTTGGCGATAACCTTCGAACGCAGAAAGATCCGTTTTTTTACCGGTTCGATTGGGCCAGTAGCCATGGAAATAAATCCAAGCGTCTGCGACCGCATTCTCTAAATGAGACCAGCCTTCCTTAAAAATCATCCAGTGATTCCAAGGAGAATCGGTAAACTTTTCTTCAGCATATCTTCCTTCCGAAATTCCTTTTAAGACATAGAAGGTTCTATAAGAAGGGGAAAGGACCGCGGCCATTCCACCGGGATGTTCCTTATAACTCGGATTGAGATGAAGAGAAACAACCAAGTTCGGTTTTTCCTGATTGATAAACGAAATTCTTCCTTGTTTGATCTTCTTCGTTTTTTTATCGGGATAATCAAAAAGACGATAGGGAGCGTTCGGATCCTCGTTTGCGGAGTATTCTTTCTCTTCCGCGTTTCCGTTTCTTGTCATCACCGAATCGATCTTGATCCAGGGAAGATCTTCGTTCGTAAACGACTTCATATACGATTTGAAAGTTTCAAATCCGTCTTCCGTTCTCGTAAGATCCAGGATCTCTTTGAGTTCTTTAGCAAGTTCTAATACAACCGCCCTTTCCTTTCTTCCTTTGGAAGAAGCGCCGGCCTTATAAAGTTCAAGATATTTATCCGAGATAGGATCGTATTTGTCCCCGTGGTCTTCTTTCGGTTTGAGATCGACTCCCCCGTGTCCGGGATCGATCACAACCTTGAAAGTTTTAACGGGTGTTTGGATGGTAGAATCGGGTTCTTCCTTTTTTCCGGGCCCGGCCTCTGCGGCCGCGCCTGGAAGAAGAATCGATAAAAGAATAAGATTAAAAAAGAAGGAAAAGTTTTTCAGTCGCCTCACTATTTTTTCTGCGGATCCTTATTGTCTGAGCTATCTGAGAACACCATATTTCTGTTATCGCTCAGGTCTATTTTATATTTCTCTCGGACATTCTTACTCTCTTCTTCGGCTTTGAGTTTACTCAAAATGGAAATTCCGTATTCTTTTGCTAAACGGAAATGGATGAGAGAATCCTTATATCGGGAATCTTTCCGCATTCTATCAGCTTGGATCATCTGATAATAAGCGATCTGGAGTTTGTGGTGGTTAGTCGAAATCTCACGGCTTCTCGCGGAAGCGGAAGGAGTCATTCCATTTTGAGTTTGTTCGACGCTTACGATCGTATCCGCGCACTCACCGAGAAGTTGATCCGTTCTTTTGTTGTACTGATCCGAAAACTTATTGTAGAGTTTGTCCACACTCTCGCTCGTCTCGCGCATCTTTCTTCCGGCGACTACGTATTGTCTTCTGTAATAATAATGCAGAGCGTCGTTGTATTGTTTCCAGATGGAGTTTAATTCTTCATTGGAACCCTGTACGCTGGATCCGAAATTTTTTGTCACCGTGGAAAGGGCGTGGATATCGTTTTTGACTCTTTCTTTTACGGAATCCAAAGTTCTCGCGTAATGAAATTCTTCCAGATAATCGCCTTGGTATTTCGGATCATTGGCAGCGCTTGCGAGCTCGCTTCCTTTTTCGTCTTCCTTGGTCGATCCGGACTGAGCCGAAAGGGAAACCGTAACAAATAAGAATAGGACGATTGAAAGATGGAAACTTTTTAATGACATGCGAATCTCCTACGCGGAAGTATAGCACAGCGTTTTAAAACGCAACTAGTATTTTTAGAGCTTGTTTTCCAATTACAATCCATCCTTCTCTCGAAAACGAATTTGGAGCAGTCCGTCGCCGACAGGAAAAAGAGTATAGGAAAGTTCTGAATTTTTCACTTCTTCCCAAAACTCTCGGACCGCTTTGTCCGAAGGAGCTTGTCTATCAGGATCGAAGATTCTTCCGTGCCAGAGCACGTTATCGAACACAGCGACGTCGGGTTTGAGTTCTTTTAAGATTCGAAAGATCTCAGGGTAAAGAACCTTATCACAATCTATGAATACGAATTTGCCCTTCCACTCTTTCTCGTTTTGTTCGTTTGCTTCTTTTAGATATTGAAGACAATGTGTTTTGAGAAGATGAATCTCCAAATCTCCGAAAGGATGTTTTTCCAAATAAGAACGGACCTTTGCGATGTAATAGATTTCTCTTTCTAAAGAAACAACTTTTGCGATTCTTCTCAAACCGCTCGCCATCCAAAAAAGAGAAATACCGTAACCGGTTCCTAACTCCAAGATCTCTCTCGGTTGTTCTGCTTCTACGAGAAATTTGAGAACCGAACCCGAGGCCGGGGTCAGAACGGGAACTCCTTCGGCCGCAGCGTCTTCTTCCATTTGATGGAGAATTGCGACGGGACGAGGAATCAATTCGGAATCGATTTTTTCTTCCAGACCTTCCAAAAACACGGAGGTCCCGTATTTTCCCGGAGGACTTCCTTTGCTCATGGAATAAAGAGATGAAACCTTTGTTGTTGATCTTCCGGAATTTTATCCGCCAAAACTTCTCTAATATACGGAAGCGGATAACGTTTAGAGAAATGAATGAGGACGATCTTCTCGTTCTTAAAAGAGGAAAGGTTCTCGAGAATTTCATCCAAATGGATATGACCCCATTCTCTCGCTCGCGCGACGTCTCTTTCCTGATCGATGTAAGTACATTCAATAAATAGAATACTTGAATTGGCGACGTCTTCGTTTTCCAAAACGTATTCTATTTTAGTATCCCCGGAAAAACTGATCACCGGAATCGAACTGAGCTCGGAAACCTCTCCGTTTTCTTTGAGAATCTTATTTAACTCGTGCTGAGGAAGAGACTGAAATTCTTTTTTGAGTTTTTTTCTTTTTTCGTAGATCGTATAACCCTGAGAAGGAACACGATGAAAGGATTTGTGAGGGGAAAAAAAATGGGTCGGATCCAGATCCACTTTTTCTCCGGGCGCGACGGCGCGCATATCGTATTCGTACGGGAAGTCTTCGATCTGAGAATAAAGATCCAAGATCTTTCTCATCGGTTCTTCCAAAGGAGGTGGAACAAAAATTTTCGGAGGTTTGAGTTTCCGAAGAGATCTCTGAGAAATATAATACGGAAGTCCCGAAGAATGATCCAAATGAGCGTGAGTCAAAAGCAACGTTTCCAGATGAATCTTATTCGGATTCTGAGCGCCGATATCAAACATCAGACTCAAAGAAGGAAGATAAATCGAAGTGCGGATTCCGCCTTCCGAAATTCCTTCAAACTGATACTGTTTGTGCTGAAACTTACAATACACTAAGGAATCCTTTCTTCCGGACCGATCGACTTGATCGTTTCTTTTATTCCCTTTGTAATATCCTTTGGTCCGGTGAAAATCGTCTTTACTCCGGAACTAACAAAGTATTTTTTTCCAACCCTTTTCAGATCGGAAAGAGTAACCGCTTGGATCTTATCGCGATAATTTTTTAGATAATCGGAACTCATATTGTGTTCGCGAAAACGAAGAGTGTTATGAAGAATCCCCATCTTATCCGCAAACTGAAAAATGAATCGATTGACGATCGATTGTTTTGCGGTTTCGAGTTCCTGTTCCGTGATTTTAGAAATCGTCTCTTCGCTTAATATTTCCCGCATAAGATCATAGACTTCCTTGGTCGTGGAAGTTTTTGTCTGAGTCGTAAAGTAAACGATTCCGTAATCCTTTTCAAAATATGTAGCGCTGCTGGAAGAATAGGCAAGGCCGCGATCGGACCGGATTCTTTGCATAAAGTAAGAACTAAAACCTCCGCCTCCGATAATATAGTTCGCCAGTTGGATCGCGTAAAAATCGGGATCTCGATGCGGAGGAAGAATTCCCGCCATAAGAACGATGCTCTGAGTCGCTTCCTTATCCACGCTTAGAATCTGATACGAAAGAGAATCCAGATCCTTCTTTAAACTCTGAGTGCTGATGATTGGAATCGGTTTTGCACCCTCGCGAACGACGGCCCGATCGGGAAGAAGTGTCGCGATTAGAGGTTCGGCTTCTTTTTTTTCCAAATCCCCCGTGAGTAAAACGACTCTCCAAGAAGTGGATACGATCGTATCAAAGTATTCTTTAAGATCGGAGGATTGAATCTTAGAAAGAGAATCCAGGTCCGCGCTCTTACCGAGAACCGTTCCCTTATAGACGAGTTCAGCCGTTTTACGATAGGCGATGTCCGAAATCTTATCGTTTCTACGTTTGATCGCTTCTTCGAGTTTGAGTTTTGCGACCGCAAACCCTTCTTCGTTTAACAAAGGATTGGAAATAAATTCTTTCAAAAGAGGAATGATCTCTTTTTCAAACCGGGAAAGATAGGAAACGGTCAATACGATCTTATCCGAGTTCGCGTCCGTGTCGAGTTTGGCTCCGTATCCTTCGAGGGTTTCTAAAAACTTGCTCCCGGGTGCGGAAGCGGTTCCACTGTGTTTCCAGGCCTCTACAAAAAGTTCCGGAATTTCAGGACGTAACTCCGGATTGGAAAGAATTCCGGAATAGATATGAATCTCCAAGTTTCTGAGGGGAAATTCCTCGCCCGGCAAAAACAAAACCTCGGTTCCTTTTCCGGAAGAAAAAGTCTGCACTTCCGGAAACTCGAAACTCAAAGGTGGAACTTTTACGTTTTTTACAAAATCGCCGGGAGCGGACGTGAGAGGGGAAATAAAGGCGATCGATACGATCAGAAAATAGTATAATTTTTGAATATAAGGTTTCATGAATTTATTTTGTTCGAGTCCTATTTTCCCGAAATTTTTGTTTCTTTGACAGGCGGATTGAGATCGGCGATCGTTCTGTTTTCGAGAACGAAATACTTACGCGCGACTCTTTGCACGTCCTCGGGAGTGACCGCGTCCAATTCTTCGTAACCTCTTAAGAGTTCCTTCCAATCTCCGTAGAGAAGTTGAAAGAGAGAAAGAACGTCCGCGAGTTTTCCGTTGTCGTCCAACCCTCTCAGATAACTTCCGAGGATTTGATTTTTGATTCTAAAGAGTTCCTCTTCGGTAATCGGCTCGGTTTTTAAACGATCCAATTCTTCTTGGACTACGTTCTCCACTTTTCTCTGATCCGCGTTTTGGTTATTTGTAATATAGATCGAAAAGAGATTGGAAAGCCTGTCGCCCGGATCTCCGTTCCAACAGGAAACTCCCTGAGCGATCTGTTCTTCCAAAACCAATCTTTTGTAAAGACGTCCCGATTCTCCTTCCGCGAGAAGAGAGTCGATGATACCGAAGACCGCGTCGTCAGGATGGGGGAATGTCGGTTTATTAAATCCTATAATTTTAGACGGATTGCTCGGGTGTGTTACGGAAACAAATTTCGGTCCCGCAAATCCGACGTCGGGAACTTTTTTCAAAGGAACCGGTTTTCCCTTTTTCAAATCTCCGAAGTAATTACGGAGAATCGTTTCCGTCTTTTCAAAGTCCAATGATCCTACAACGGCGATGACCATTCTCTGAGGATCGTAGTAGTTCTTAAAAAAGTTTTGAGTCTTTTCGAGGTCTAAGAATCCGAGATTTTTTTCGTAACCGATGACCGGCATCCGATACGGATGACCTTCCGGAAAGGCCGCGTCCATATATTTCTCGCGAAGAATTCCCATACCTCTGTTTTCGACGCGCATCCTTCTTTCTTCGAGGACAACTTCTCTTTCTGTATAATATTCTCTTAATATAGGATTTTTAAGTCGATCGGATTCGAGCTTCGCCCAGATCTCCAATCGATTTGCGGGAAGAAGAATCTGATAGTTCGTAACGTCGTTGGACGTGTAAGCGTTAAAGCCGACTCCTCCGTTTCGAGAATAGATAAAGTTGTCTTCGTTGGAGACTACGAACTTACGATGTAGTTCCAAAAGAACTCCGAAACGTTTGCGAAGGGTTTCGATTTGATTCTTAAATTCCGCCGAAGGTTCTTCGCCTTTTGCTTTCATCTCGACTTCTTGAATACGAAGAGAGTCCAGACGTTTTCCCCAAACCGCGATTTGTTCCAAGTAAGGTTTTTCTTTTTCGTAGTTCGTGGTGCCTATATTTTTTGTTCCCTTAAAGAGCATATGCTCCAAGAGATGGGCGGTTCCTGCGATCTCGGGGGTTTCATCCGCGGAACCTACTAAAAATTTGGAATAGACCGCGATGGTGGGAGAATCTTCCCGCTTCATCATGAGAACCCTCAGTCCGTTTTCCATCTGGAAAGTTCTTGTTTTTTCTTCTAAGGATTTTTTGAGACCGGAAAAGATCGATCCGTCTGCGGACAAAGACGCGAAGGAAAGAAAGAGACAGATTCCAAAAATCAAACGAGGTTTAAGAATCGGTTTTTTGAAACACATAGCTTACAGTCTTTCCTCTTTAGGACCTGGTGTCCAGAAGTTCACTAAAAAAATCCTGCTTCCTTTTACTCCTGATTTGGAAATGCTTGTCTCATGCGGTCTTACCATTTGTTTTTAGGAATCGCGATTCTATTCTTCTTTTCGTGCGTTCCTGCGGATCCCGAATACAGACAGAAGGTTTTGGAAAACGTAAAGGATACCGGCTTTATTTCCCGAGAATTTTTTCAGATTCTCGTCAAGGTTCCTCTTCCTTCCAAGGACGCCGGAATTTTAGAACTTCGAAATCAATGCAGAAAGATCGCGGAAACCAAAAGAGACGAGATGGCGGTTTCGATTTTGATCACGGAAATAAGAGAGAGTGATCGATTGTTTGGTCCCCTCCAGCAGGACCTCGCGACAAATACAAATCCGGCTCTGCCTTCCCAGATTACAAATACAACTTCCGTGAGTTCCACACCGGGAGGAGTCGCCGTCTCGGGTACTTCGTCTAACACCGCGACAACGCAGTCCAATCCTTACGGGCCGCCGAATACTTCTTCTACCTCCGCCATTCCCGATCCAAAAGCCGCGGAAAGAGAAAAGGAAAAAGCAAAACTTTTGAATCAAGACGTTTTGCTTTACAGAGGTGCCTTTGCTTGGTTTTTAAATTCCATGTTTCTTTTTCGAGAAGACTACAGCGACCCCGCGAATTGTACTTTCATTTATAGAAATATTCAGAAAGATTTGTATGCGAACGTTATACGAAAGGGAATTCAACCGATCTCTAAACGAGAAACGCCGGAGGCTCCATGAGACTTGTTATTTTTTGTATTCTTTCGATCTTATTCTTCAGTAATTGTTCTTCCGGAGCAAAGAAGCCCGTTGCAAACGGAAAGGAAGAATCGATCCCAACCGTTCAAGAAGAATCCAACGCAAACTCTGCGGATGAGTTTATCAAGGCGACAGAAGGTTTTATCAGCGGAGATACCTTTCAGGTTGTGATCTCTTCCTTAGAAGGAAGTCATGAGAGCGCGCAGGATCTCGCTCGCAAAAGAGCGATCAATCTTTTGATCGCTGAAAAAGGAGAAACGTTTCGTTCTTCCGATAAGGTCATCCTCAAAGAGTTGGTGGAAACAAAAGGAAAGATCGTCAAGTCTTCGGGATCGATTCAAGGAAAGACCTACTTCCTCTTTCAAGTCAATTCTCCCGGTTTAAAATCTTCTCTGAAAAGATAATACTCTCTACATTGCCGCCAAGGTCCGTGGGCAGTTGCAAACTCGTTCCACATGGACCTATAAAAAAAGAGGACCACAAATACGGTCCTCTTTTTTTATCCTCGGGTTACGACCGAAAGAAAGTTACTGAATGATTTCTACTTGTTGAATCTTTCCGGGGATGCAGATGTTTTTGTCGAAGTTGCAGTAGTAGATCTTTCCGTGAATTTCAAGATCTCCTTTTCCCGTAACCGTAAGTTGGATCGGATCGACGGAAGCAAAGTATTCCTTTTTCTTTTCGGAAGCCTTACCCTTTACCGTTAGATCCGCCTTCTCCACCTTTACACCCTTTCCCGCGTTGAGAAGAATTTTATGAGGAGCGTCTTTTTGAATTCCGAAATTAGAAGGATGAACGATTTTTAAAAGATAGGAATTTCCAAAAGTCTTTTCCAGTTTGAATTTCACCGGACTTTCTTCTTCGGCAAAAACTCCGAAAGAGATACAACTTACGAGAACACTGATGATGAGGATTTTATTTTTCATACTAGTTTGACCAATCTGCCTAAGGATTTGTTTCGGAAAAGAATTCTTCCGCTTTTCAAAGATTAGACCTTCGACCCGAAGAATTCTTGCTCCATTTCTTAAGGAATCCTAAAATTTTGCCGTGCTGGATTAGATTTGAAATTGGCTGATCGATTCCGGTTTTCCAAAGATCCTTTCCAATTCCACGGAAAAGTCTTTGAGAAGAACGGAAGAGATGGATCCGGAAGTCGCCGAAGCAAAGAGTTTAAAACCGGATTCTCCATTGGAAAAAACTTCAATCGATCTTTCCATAGGATCTAAAATCCAGTATTCCTTGACTCCGTGTTTTTCGTAGAGTTTCTTCTTTGTTTTAAGATCGTGATACGCGTTCCCTTCTGAGAGAATCTCGGCAATCCAATCGGGAGCGCCTTCCACCCTCGTCCTCTGAATGATCGAACTTCTTTCTTTGGAAATAAAAAGTAGGTCGGGTTGAACGACGTTGTAATCGTCTAACAGGACGTCGACGGGGGAAGCAAGGGCAATCCCGTTTTGATTATCTCTTACAAACTGCATTAGATAAAAATGAAGCTCGCCAGAAATTCTTTGATGCTCGGGAATCGGGGCTGGAACCATAAATATTTCACCATCCAAAAGCTCCGCCAAGGTTCCTTCCGGAAGTTTGGCCAGATCTTTATCCGTTTTGATTTCGGTCATTGGCATAGTGAGAACTCATTCAGAGATGGGTTTGAAACCGGAACAGTTCAACCTCTTTTTGAGATCAGATTTTGTATCATCCGCAATCCAATGTCAACCAAATCTTCAGGAAATGAGAAAGGTCCGTTTATCAAAGAATCGGATTGGAGACGTTGATTTTTTTTCCGGAAAAAAACTGGATTCTTGCGAGAAGAGAAACTCACGGTCTTCGGAAACGAAGACCGCTGGAAAGAATTTTATTTGTAATTTGTAAATTGAACGTCGAAGGGAAGATCGGAAGTTTTTAAAAGATGAATCACTTCTTGAAGATCGTCTTTTTTCTTTCCGACGACACGAACCGATTCTCCCATGATGGTCACGTTGACTTTGAGTTTAGAATCCTTGATGAGCCTCGTGACTTCTTTGGTCTGTTCCTTTTCCATTCCTTTTCGAATCTTTACTTTCATACGAACCGTTCCGCCGGTCGCAGGTTCGATCTTGGATTTGAAATCGAAATTTTTAAGACCGATTCCGCGTTTTGCCATCTTGGAAACCAAAACGTCCACGACACTTTCGAGTTTTCCTTCGTTATCGGATGTAAGAATCAATTGTTCTTCTTCGAGTTGGATGTCGGATTTAGATCCCTTAAAATCAAAACGAGTTTTGATTTCTCCCAAGGCCTGGGTTACGGCGTTGATCAATTCCGGTCTGCTGATTTCAGAAACTACGTCAAAGGATGGATCGCTCATACTCTTTCTCCGCTTAAGATTTGTTTTGCTTCGTTAACGGCAGAGATAATCGCAGAATCAAGATTCTGTATTTCCTTTCCACCGCCTTGAGCCATGTCCGGTTTACCGCCGCCCTTTCCACCTAACGTTGTGCAGGCGGCCTTTACGAGATTCCCACAATGAATTCCCTTGGAAGTCAACTCGGGAGAACAGGTAATTACTACGCTCGCGCTTTCGGAACTTTTGCTCCCGAGAATCACGAGAAGATTTTTCTCCCTCACCTTGAGGTTGTCCGAAAGTCCTTTGAGAGAACTCGGATCCTTGTCTTCGAACGTAGCCGAAAGAATTTTTCCGGCGCTAGTTTGGATCGCAGAAGCGAAGACGGATTCGATGACGGAAGAGTTGTTTTCAAAGTCTCTGGACTCGAAAGACTTCTTGGCTTTTAAAAAGAGAGATGTATTCTCTTCTATCTTCAATGCAATCGTTTCCGAAAGATCTCGGAAGAATGTAACGGCGGAAGCTCCTTCTTTTTCGAGCTTTTCTCTGATCTCCGTAGGACCGGGGATCTCGCTCGTGATCCAAAGATTTTTTCCTTCGTCGCCTAACTCCGATTTGATTTTGAGATTTAGATTTTGAACGGCTTCGGTGAGTTCGGCAAATCGATTTTGAAACGTCTCGATCACAGCAGGACCGCAGACCCCTTCGATACGACGGTTTCCCGCCCCCGGAGAGGATTCTTTTTTGATAAAGAAATAACCGATCTCTCCCGTGTGAGTAACGTGAGTTCCTCCGCAAAATTCCACGGAAGCGTCTCCCATCTGAACGACTCGGACCTTGTCTCCGTATTTTTCTCCGAAGGTTGCGACGGCCCCGGTTTTCTTGGCCTCGTCGATCGCGAGTTCCTTGGTTTCAACAGCGAAGTCTTTACGAATCGATTCGTTGACCCAGGATTCTATTTTGCGAATTTCTTCGTGAGTCAATGCCGAAGGATGTGAAAAATCAAAACGAAGATACTCCGGAGAAACTACGGATCCTTTTTGTAAGACGTGATCTCCGAGTAAGTTACGAAGCGCTCCGTTGAGAAGGTGAGTTCCCGAATGATGAAAACGAAGTCTTTCTCTTCGAAGTGGTTCCACTTCCGCCTCGAGTTCCTGACCCGTAGAAAATTCTCCGTTCAAGACTTCTCCAAAATGGATGATGACGTCGTTCTCTTTTTGAGTGTCCAAAACCTTGAAGACATTCTTACCAAAACGTAAAAAGCCTGTGTCACCAACCTGTCCCCCGCCTTCCGGATAGAATGGGGTTTTGTTTAAGGCGACGGCGCCCTTCTGACCTTCCTTGAGAACTGAAGTCGGTTTATTATCATAGAATAAATGTGTAATATTCCCTTTTTCGAATATGGAAGAATAGCCGAGAAACTCCGTCTTTTCCACGTCGAGTCCGGTCATCAAGGAAACCTTATGGACCTTCCAGGATTCTCTGGAGAATTGTCTGTCATTCTCCAATTCTTCTTGAAAACCCTTTTTGTCAAAGGAGAGGTCGTGTTCCGCTACGATTTCTTCGGTCATCTCCGCCGGAAAACCGTAAGTTCCATAGAGTAAGAATGCGTCGGCGCCGGAGAAAATATTTTTTCCGGAAGCCTTCGTTTTCTGAACGAGAACTTCGATTTTTTCGAGTCCGAGTTCCAGCGTTTTGAGAAAGAGTTCCTCTTCGGCGAGAATCGTTTTTTTGAGAGAGGCCGAATTCTTTGCGAGTTCCGGATAACGGACCTGATAGATTCCTATGACCTTATCTACGAGTTTATAAAGAAAAGGTTCTCTGAAGTTTAACTTTCTTCCAAAAAGAGACGCACGACGAATCAAACGGCGAATCACGTATCCTCTTCCCGTTCTATCCGGATAGATTCCGTCTCCGATCGAAAAAAGAACCGAACGGATATGATCGGTAACTACCCGAAACGCAACATTGTTTTCGGAAGAATATTGGATTCCCGATAATTCTTCAAAGAAGGAAATGATTTTGCGAAGTTCGTCGGTATCGTAAACGGAATCGACTCCTTGTAAAAGAAGCCCGACTCGTTCGAGTCCGGAACCGGTATCGATTCCGGTTTGTTTGAGAGGATGGAGATTTCCTTCCGTGTCCTGGTTGAATTGGTTAAAAACTATATTCCAAAATTCTAAAAAACGATCGCAGTCGCATCCAGGTTTACAGGTTCCGCTGGTCGCACAATCCGGTCCGCCCTTCTCGACTCCACGGTCCAGATAGAGTTCGGAACAAGGTCCGCACGCCCCGCTGTCCCCCGCCGGTCCCCAAAAATTGTCCTTTTTTCCGAGACGCGTTATGCGCTCTTTAGGAATTCCTTTGTCCAGCCAGATCTTTTCGGCTTCGTCGTCGTCTGTATAAACGGTTACCCAGATTTTTTCCTTATCAAAGCCGAGGTGATTTACGGAACAATCCAGCGCGTATTCAATCGCTTCTTCTTTGAAATAGTCTCCAAAGCTAAAATTTCCGAGCATCTCAAAGAAGGTACAATGCCTTTCGCTTCTTCCTACGATTTCGAGATCGTTTGTACGAAGGCATTTCTGACAAGAAGTGGCTCTTGTATAAGGAAGTTCGACGGCTCCGGTGAAAAACGGTTTAAACTGAACCATTCCTGCGGTCGTAAAGAGAAGAGTCGGATCTCCGGCGGGAAGAAGGGAAGAAGACGGAACAAAGGAGTGAGATTTGTCTTTGAAATAGTTTAAAAAGATTTCTCTGATTTCCGATATGGATTTTGGTTTCATGATACCTCTAAAATCAAAAAATGCCTGAAACTCTCGGACGAAAGAGATTCAGGCATTTCAAAAAACGAAATGAAATGAAAAAGAAACTTAACGTTTGGAGAACTGTGTTCCTCTTCTCGCTTTGTGAAGACCGTATTTCTTTCTTTCCACCATTCTTGGATCCCGAGTAAGAAATCCTTCTTTTTTAACAGCTGGACGGAACTCCGGTTTGATTCTGCAGATCGCTCTTGCGAGTGCGTGACGAATCGCGCCGACTTGTCCAGTGATTCCCCCGCCGGAAACGTTTAAGTTGAGATCATACTTATCGGTTACGTTCAGGAGAGTCAGAGGGCGAATAGCCTCATCAATGATAGATTTGCGGTTTTGAAGATATTCTTTGATATCTTTGTGGTTTACGGTAATTTTACCGGAACCTTCTTTGATTTTTACGCGGGCAACGGAGGTTTTTCTTCTTCCTACTGCCCAGATTTCTTTTGCGGGTGCCATTCTTAAATCGGTCTCCTTAGAATTCCAGTTTCACAGGCTTTTGTGCCTGGAGGTTATGTTCAGCACCCGGAAATATTTTGCAATGGGTGAGCATTTTGTCTCCGAGTTTGCTCTTAGGGAGCATTCCTTTGACTGCCTCATAGATGATCTTTTCAGGTTGTTTTGCGATGAGATCTTTGAAAGAAGTTTCAGTCATCCCACCCGGATAGCGAGAGTGATGATAATACTTCTTTTGAGTTTCTTTGTTACCAGTTACTTTCACTTTAGAAGCATTGATAACAATGATGTTGTCTCCACAATCTTGGTTAGGAGTAAAAGTTGCTTTGTGTTTTCCGCGAAGTCTTGCGGCAATCCCGGAGACAAGTCTTCCGAGGGTCTTTCCTTCCGCATCCACTACGAACCAGCCTTTTACGGCGTTTTCTTTCGTAAGAGAAGGAGTTTTATGTGCTTTTGATAATACTGACATGAAAATCGTCCTGTAGGAGCCAGATTTTCGCTCTGACCCCCAAAGTCAAGAAAAAAGAACCAAAGTACCGGAAAGGAAGCGTTTTAGGCGTTGAAGAGTTTTATCTTTTCCTTCCGATTTGTGAGAGTTCCTACTTTTTTCCTTTTGGAAAAACGGGGAATCCTCTTTTCTCATTTTGGGCGATTCGCTCGCAGAATTCTTTTTTAAAAAAGGCTCGCGACTGCGCTTTTTGCTCCAATTCCTTCGGAATTTCCGCGTCAATCGCGATCGCGGAAACTTTTTGAAAGAGAAACGTTCTTCCGAGAAAAACTCGGAAAAAATGTGAGAGTTCCTACGTTTCGAAAAGGAGGAATTTCTGAACTCAAAAACCGAGGAGTTCTCATATTAGGCTGGTGTTTAAACGATTTAGAGAGATCTGGCAAAAGTTTCTAAAAAGTCGGAACTCATACTTTTTCATGGATCGCGAAAAGGTTTCCTGAATTCGGGTCGGATGAGAAAAAGTCGGAACTACATTCAGTGGAATGAAGGTTTCGGAAGCGGCCGCTCACTTACGTTCGCTGAACTAAAGTGCCACTGCTTCCTGAACTCAAGATCTCGTTCCCTATGGGTCACTCGATCGGGCACAGCGGCAGGGATCGAGCGGGGTCCGAAGGACCGGAGCGGAGAGCCCCGGTCCCGCGGGTTCATTCGAAAAATCTAAATTTACCGTAGAACAAACGCGGGAGCCGCCCAAACTTTTTTTACTTACATTCGCTCTTGAGTTTTGTCGAGATCGTAAGCTCTACGTCGGGCCAGAGTTTGGAAATTCCGTCCTTTCCTTTGTGAAGATCGTTGCAGACTTTGTTCAGGGCTTCGACGGAAGAAAGGGCCTTGTAATCTCCCAGTTCGATCTTTGCGCTCGCTTCGATTTGAGATTCTTCCTGAATCGTAAAGTTAACATCGATCTTTTTTGTCACCCCGTTGAAGCTCAGTTGAACCACACCCTTTCCCGCCTTCTTCTCGGAATTCAATTCCGCAGATAAAACCTTTCCTTCGATCTTTCCATTCTTCCTTAGAGGAAAAAAGAATGCAGACTTGATCTTTGCGTCTCTCTCGTTGTTCCCGGAATTCACCGTATTCGGATCGATCGTAAACTTCAGTCCCTTCAGAGCTTTTTCCGGAGACTTCCCGGACGAAGTTCCGTCCACTTCAATCTTATCGAAAGAACCTCCGACCCCGGTCTTCTCCGTAAATTTGAAGGCCTTCCATCCAAACTTTGTGGATGTATGATCGTAAGTGTAAGAACAGTTTTTGTTTTTGGCCGGTTCTTCTGAAAATCCGGCGACAAATGGAAGGAGGATCAAACAATAGAATAGAATGATTCGTTTCATAGTCTCTCAGACTGATCCGAAATCTAAGAAAGTCAAGATTTTTGAAGGAAAATTCGAATTTGAAAGAATCGGAAATCATCCGCGTCCTTTATCCTCCCGGATCTTTACAGACTGACGACTGTTATCTGGACGAAGAAGGTCGGATCTACACCACGGACACGATCTGCGAAGGGACACATTTTCGTACGGAATGGAGCGGCCCCAGAGAAATCGCTAAAAAACTCGTGGAAGTAAACGTCTCCGATATCGCCGCCGGTGGTGGAGTTCCCACAAAAGCTTTCTTAAACCTCGGACTCAGCGCAAAATTTTCAAACGAAGAATGGATTCTCCCCTTCTCACAAACGCTCGAAGAAACCCTTTCCTCCTATGGAATCAAACTCTGCGGAGGGGACACCTATCGTTCTCCTTCCCTCAATCTTACCCTCACCTTGGTCGGAACTACGACTCTTCCTTGGAAACGCTCCGGCGGGAAAAAGGGAGATTTTCTCTATCTCTCCGGTTCCGTCGGCCTTTCACAGTTAGGTTACAAACTTTTGAATGAACACCTCAACGTCCCGGAACCTCTCCGAAACCTGGCCCTGGAAAAACATCTCACCCCAAAAGCAAGACTCAATGTTGCCAGAGAACTCTCTCGAAGTTTTTTAGTTTCTTCTTGTATGGACGTTACGGATGGACTTCTCCAAGATCTTCCTAAACTCGCGACCTCTTCCGAATTGGGTTTTGAAATTTTTCTGGAAAAGATTCCCCTCATCGAAGGCATTTCTTCTCTTTTGAATTTAGGAGAGATCTTAAGTTCCGGAGAAGAATTGGAGCTTCTTTTTTTAAGTCCCCAGGAACTCCCGAGCACGTTAGGCGAAATTCCAATGACAAAAATAGGAACTACGACCTCGGATTGGAAAGGAGTTCGTTATTTCGAGAATGGTTCGGAAAGGAAGTTTGCATATTCAGGTTTTGAACATTTCTGATCTTTTCTTTCAAAGATTCAAGATTTTACTTCGAAATCTTTTTTTTCTACGCATCTTTTCTCTAAGTGGAAGGGACGATCTCGTTCTTTTTTCGGGTTAAGATCAAATTCTTTCAAACCGTTTTCGTCGTGTCTTAGGCTTTAAAACCGAATTCAATTCAAACTTAAGAATCCTAGAATATTCAAATTTACTACTTTAGAATTCGTTAGAACAGAATGTCCCCGTAAATTCTATCTCACGGGGACTTTAAGTCCGATTTCAAGTTTTTTTCGTTCCGACTTTCTTTGTCCGTAAAAATGAAATCAAAATTTTCCGGGTTCATTGTTCGACGCAGTAGATCTTTTTCGTGTTGTTACAACTGTCTCCCGCGTTGTCGTCCAAACCGGTGATGCTCGTTGAGTTCGCGATTCCTGTAGAACCAGTTCCCGCCGTACTCGTAAATCCATTACAAGTATTCGCGTCTTCCGACCAAGTCCAAGGTCCGGTACCAGTTATGTCGATTCCAGTCCAGATTCCGTCCGCGGCGCTCCCGGTTCCGGCAACAAGAGGGAATGGAAACTTTTTATTTACGTCCGTAGTTCCGACCCAAGTTCGATTGTCCCCCGACTGAAAATAGGCGACTTTCGATTTCAAAGGCCAATCCGTCGTGCTTGGATTTCGAAGAGTTCCCACCCACAAAAGCGCTTTGTAGGTTCCGGTTGATGGTTTGTTTCCATCCGCGTTACAAAGGGCGTCGGCCGTTGTTACGACCGCGTTCGCATCGGCTCCAAAGTTACCGTTATGCGTGCTTGCTGAAACGAAAATTCTTCTGCCAACCGGAGTTACGGGCGCCGTCGTATCCGACGATGCGATCGGATACGCGGGACAATTTGCAACACTTCCCACGGTCGTATTCGTATTTCCGGCGGTGGTCGTGTCCTTCCAGGTATATTTATATTCTAAGCCGAGGATTCGGTTTCCGCTCGCACTGGTCGGAAGATCGGTAAACCCGGGATACTTTGTAAAAACAAGATTTCCGTTGATCATCGTATAACTAAAACCGGTTGCGTTAGTCGCAGTTTGAGTTCCGGTCGGAACAACGTTCGCTGCGATAAAATCCGTTCCGTCGATGTTTCTTGTATTGGGAATCGCATACAATTTCACGCTTCCCGGACTGATATTTCCGGTAACGGGAGCGCTTCCTGTCGGAAACAAAGCAGTATTCGGATTTCCGGAAGTAAAGGTCCGGTTCCAAGTAGCATCATATTTTCCTAATGGATATCCGCCTTGGAGCGCGACCATATTGTCAACGATCGAATTTAAGTAATTGCTAATACTAACCGAGGTTCCGCAAAGAGAAGTCACGCCTCCTCCGCTCGTAGTCGCGATATCTTTTAAAGAATAGACCATATCGTCTCGACCCAAGTTGTTCGGAGTATTTAAGAGTTGATTGGTAAGAGTCGTATTTCCGATGTTTGCAAGGGTTCTATAGTGCGCGACCTGCCCGCTCGTCGCCCATTGTGTGGAACTCGTAATTTCTCCCTTACAAAAGACTTCAGTCTTTGTATGAAAGTTGGTAAGAGTAATAGTAGAATAAGCCGATGGATCGATACTTTTTGCGGTGTCGATCGTTGTATAATCGTTGCTCTGCGAGTTGAGCGCTATGATTCCATATACCTTCGTGTTCGCGCGGTCTGCGAAAAGGTTTAAGATCGTATTGATCGAAGCACTTCCCGTAGCTCCCGTCGAAGTGTTTCTCAAAGAATCCAAGTAGTCCGTGTAGGTTCTTCCACTTCCGAGAACGGGAGTTCCCGCACTTCCCGCATTGTAATACAAGGGGCTCGTTGGAAACGTAACCGATCTCGTAGCAGGAAAGGAAGAAGGAGAATCCAAAGGCCCCCAAGGAGTCGTGGTGGCTCCGAAGTTCGCATTGAAACTATCCCAGTGATTGTACATATCTCCTTCGTCGGTGATGATGATCACCGCGGTCGGAACCGAAGTTCTTCCCAAAGCGACTTTTTTACTCCAAGCGTTCTGGTTTGTTCCGTTACAAGGATCTTCCGAAGCGACGGAGGTGATCGAACACTTGTCTCCATTCGTTGTTCTTCCGCTTGAAGAACAATACGGCTGCGCTCCCGAGCAACGAGTGCCTCCGGAAGAACTGTCCATCAAGGCGCGGGTCGCCATAAAAATACCGGACTCGAATTGACCACCGTTGTTACCAATGGCGTTTAACGTATCTGTAAACGTAGTTCGATCCGTAGAAGAACTCACGTCCAACCAGACCCCGTTGTCCCCGGAAGGAGACTGAAGCTTCCAACTGTCAGTAGTAATCACGGCGATTCTTGCGTTGAGTCCGACGGTCGAAACCCGATCGAAGAAAGCGAGCATCTTACTCTTGATCGCGGTTTGAATCGGAGTCATCGTATCCGAGTTGTCGATTACAAATAAAAAGTCAGCTTTCGGGGGAGCCTTTGTTGGAAGTGTTTCTCTCCAAGTGCAGGAAACGTTTCTTAAATCCGGAGGCGAAGACCCGCCTCCTCCCAGATTCCCATCCACGAGAGAAGAATAAAGATCCCAAGCCCCCGCTCTCACAACGGTCACTTCGTATTTTGAATCGACCGTCGCCGTACAACTAGAACCCGTAGCGGTTACTCGGATCGTAACGATAAAAGAAGTATCCGTCGAAGCGCCGCTCGTAGAACCGATGTTTTGCGAACTATCGTTAAAGATCTTTTTTTGAATTTCATTCCGAACCCATTCCGTAGTCCTTTGCTGATCGGTCTGGAGAATGAATCTCGCAGATTGAGCTCCACTCGTAACGGAACCAAGATTGATCAAACTGTAAGAAGCAAACGTTGGAGAAGGAGGAGGCGATTCCGCGGAAGTAGAATCGTTTGCCAAAGAGGAAAGCAAAGAATTAAGAGCGATCGTAGGACTGTAGATCTCGGGAGCCGAACAGGAAGAACCTCCGGACTTTGTAACGATAAAACCCGAAATCGACTTATCCTTACCGTCGTCGAAACAGTTTCCGATCGTAAGAATCGAACTGGAAGTTCCGGAAGGACAACCCGCCACCAAACCCGCAGGAAGAGAAATCGGAAGACCGGTGGGGGTGTTCAAGATATTGGTCAGTTGTTCGCTGATTCCAAAGAGCGCATAACTTGCCGCATCACTCACCTTTTTACAAGAAAACGTCTGTGAAATGAGAAGCAAAAAACAAAGTTGAAAAAGAAGAACTTTAGAAAGAACGGAAGAAAGGAATGGAATGCGAGTCTCTTTAATCATGAAGCTTAAAATCCAAAATTGGAATGTATGCTTAGTCCGACGAAAGAAGCCCGAAGAATCAACCGTTGTGACTATTTTTTTTCGTCGAAAACGTTAGTTTTCTTTAAATATTACGTCGAAAAGACTAAATAAATTAGTATGAAATTCTCATAAAAGGAAAACCTCCAAATTCCCGCCCGAGAATCTGCATTAAATATATTGAATATACACTTCGGAATCAGAATGAAACGAACTCTTAAACTCTCGGGTGACAGCGCTCAAGATCAAACAAAACACATGATTCTTTCCTTATGGAAGAATTCTCCGATGAAAATAAAAAAGCCCTTCGAAAGAGGATTCTTTTTTCTCTGGATTCTTCTTTTTGCGGTTTCCTGTTCCGGATTCTCATCGAACGTCAAAGATTTTACCAATTCTTCCGCCTTTCGAAAGTTTTGCGGTTGTCCGCCCGCCAGTTCCGTACCAGTAGAAAGCGGATCGCGAGAAGAAGCGTTAGGAAGATTACCCGAAGGTGCGTTAGATGATTTAGGAACTCCTAATTATTTAGAAAAAGTTTTTACCGGTATCAAAGCCGACTTCGAATACAGCGGGACCAAGTTTGATACCGTCGCAGACGGATTGGAAACAAAGGGAATCGCCTTAAAGAGAGTCACAGACGAGAATAAAAAACTTCGAGAGATTCTTTTGTTAATCGACGGAGACGTTTCCTTCCCTTCCGGCAAAGCAACCTTGACCCCTGCCGCAAAACTTCTGATCGAAAAAATCGCAGACGCGATGAACGCCTACCCCGAAACAAAAGTTCGAGTCGGCGGACATACGGACAGCGTCGGTTATTTTTACGCCAACCTAACACTCAGTAAGGCGAGAGCCAATTCGGTAAAATCGGAACTATCAAGAAAACATAATCTTCCTGAAAACAGATTCGGAGAAGTCGACGGCTACGCCGATAAATTCAAGATCGTAGACACGATGCTCGCAGAACCCAGAAACAGAAGAACCGAAATCTACGTCGGCACAGTCCGTCTCGTTCTCTAAAAAAGAAACGATACAAATCTCTTAAGGAACGATTCATTGAAAACGACTCGAAACAAAATTATCATTATTCTAATATTCTTATTTTCTAATTTGATTCTATACGCGCAGACCGAAACGAAGCCAAACCCGACTCTCGAAGGAGATTCCGGACAGAATTCGAAAGCAGCTTCCTCGATTTCCGGAAAGTCGATGCAGCGCTATTTGGAATCTTTTGATCATAGACTTCGTTTTAGACTCGGAGCCGGAATGGGAGATCTGAGCCCTGCGATCCTGGATGAAACCGGACCCTCTTGGTTGAAAAATTCCTTATTTAGGCAGATCAACGATCCCGGAGCTCCCCTCGCGATCCCTTATACGGAAGCTAAGAATTTGGATATCTTCTCTCAACACGCAGACATCTCTTACGGATGGAAGAATAAAATCGATCTCATCTTGAGTCAGGATAGCATTTCCGGTAAATATGGAAGGGAGAATCCGGCTTCCGTGAATTTTCTTTCTCCGAGAACCGATCGATACTACGCATCCGCGTTTGAAGGAAAAAGATTGATCAACTTCCGAGGAGTTTCGAAAACATTAAGACTTTCTTATACACATCCGATCTTGAGTTGGCTTATGATCGGACCTTCCATCGGAATCCATCGTTATTCGGAAAGAAACGAGGTGAGCTTCGGCTCCTATTCCGTAACAAGAGAGACTAACGTAAATCCGAATCAGGTCACATGGAGCATCGGTGGAAGCGTGAACGCGGAATATACAATGTCCGGAATTCTTCCAGGAATTTTTATGAAGGCAAAAGTTTTTCCTTGGTTGGAAATTCGATCTCGCTTCGAACTTTTAAATCGAAAAGGAAATTTCTCTCTCTTTGGTTCCCAAGTCTTGGAACAACAAAATGCGAGCGGACAAGGAACTTATCTCGGTGCAATTCCCATCTACGCGGGAAATGCAAAAGATACGGGGACGATCTTTATGTTGGAAGCTTCTTTGAGATATTGTAGATTTTCCTTAGACATAGGGATTGTCCGTCAAGATATCAAAAGAAAATACAATTCCTACTTCGGTGATACTGTGGGTTCTATTGCAAGAGCAGATTATACGGCGGGAAGTCAAGGAATCGGTTTTTCAGAACTTTCCTCAAGTTATAAACAGACTATAAACGAAATCTATATTATGCCCGGGGTTTCCTTCCATCTGGAAGACGGACAGATTTACTGAGAGATTCCCTTTGGAAAAACATACGATCATTCCAAAAGAAATCTATTTTGAAAAAAACTCGGATTAGAGATACAATCCGAATCCAAAGATACCGATCTGGTTTTGAATCGGATCGGAAGAAATCTTTCCGATACGAACTTCTGATTGCGATTGTTCGGCTTCCAAGAAGAGATAACCTCCTCCGAAGTTTACTCGCAAACCTAATTTAGCAAACCCTCTGTAAGAATAACAATTCCCGGAACAACTTCCTGCTCCAATTCCCAACGCAAAGTAAGGATCAAATGTTTTACGGGGACGAGCGTGAAAGGTCGGTCCAACATCAAAGTAAGTTATGGTATCTTGTATTTTAGTATCCGTTCCTCCAGTCAAAAGCGGAAGAAGATAAAGAATGGAAGTTGATGCCGCCGTGGAAGAAGAGGACGACGTTGGTGAAAAAAGAGCCTGGATTGTCAACAAAGGAGCAAGTTGATCCATTGCGCTTTGTTTTAATTTCAGATCGAAAACGGTGCTAGACATTCCAAACAATAATCCGACATGGCCGGGCAGATATTCTGCAAAAAATCTTCCATGATACGTGGAGCCAGAATAAGAATCCTTCGAAGAACCGGAAGATAACAATAACGGAAGAAGTAGATTATTTGAGGAAGTGGACGAAGAAGTTAGAAGCAAAGGCAACAAAGCGCTGCTGGAATCCTGAGACGGGACCGTATATTTGGCACTACCAGCTCCAAAACCGTATTGAATCGACCAATTGCTATTTTCATAACTTCCACTCGGCCTATCTGAAGTTTGGGATTTTTCCTGCGCTACGATTTCGAAGGCCAATAAGCCAAACACAATCAATAAAACTAATTTTAGAGTTTTCATTTTTCCTACTTACTTTTTTTAAAACAAGTAAGAAAATTAGAAACATAAGACAACAATAATATGTTTTTAATGTAAAAATAGGAACGTAAACACAACCTTGTTATATCAAAAAAGATTCTTGATTATTTTAGAATTAAATTTTGTACTCATGGACCTGTCTGATCCCCAAGAAAAATCGGATATAACAATTTCATTCAATAAGGCATCCCATTCTTTAGCTTACTTTCGGATCCAAGAAACAAGACTCCAGATGAGAGGAGCTCCGTGAAGATACAACCCGGGAAGCCAAATCGGAACCAGAAGAAAATCAGGTTGTGTGTAAATAAATAGACCGGCTCTGGAAATCATTCCTTCCATCAATGTTCCCGCAATCGCAAGAAAAATAGAGAACAAAGCCAATTGTTTTCTTTCTTTCGCAATGGAAATTCTAAAAATCCAAAAAAACAGATAAGAAGCGGCGAGCCAATATGGATACGTTGCAAAAAGCCCGCTCGCAAAGTAAGCGGCTCCAAACAAAAGGACGCCAATGAGAAATTCTTTGGTTTGAAATTCATCCATCTCTTTTCGAAAAAAGAGAACTCCTAAATACATAAAAAAAGTTGCAAGTAAGAATTGAGGAGCGACCCACCAAGCCTGACCCCAGAAGCCGACATGAAAGTATTTTAGAACTCCGTATTGTACATGAATCTGATCGCAAACTGCAAGGCCAATTCCGCCTAATATTAAAACGACGATCAACCGTTTATAATTTTCCTGGATTCTTAGATTCAGAGATAACATCCGATTCTCCTATAAATGGAACTTTTAGCATCTTTCGATTTTCGCGACCGAATTTAACGGAATCCGTCTTCAGCGCAATCAATTCCTAAGAATCGAACTTCGCTTTCTACGTTTCCAATTTTATGATAAGGTCATAAACCGAAATTTTAAGAATGTCGGTTTATTAAATTCACAAGAGAGTCTTGTTAGAGGAGTGAAGTTGCGCATTTGGAATGCACAACATTTTAAACTGCTGAGTCAAATCCAAACTACTTGTTACAAGCGCCGGGTGGAGGAAATTGAGGATTTTGTGTGTAACAATCCGAGCCGGACTGAGACTCTAAGGATAATAATTTTAATACACCGACTGGATATTGAGCGTTCTGATTGTATGAATTTTCCCAATCAATTCGATAGTTTCCTTCTATTGAAGACTTTACAAGCGTTCCTTTGAGTGTGCTGTATGCTCCTCCGTTTTCGGAACAAGAACGCACGTTAACTCCCGAAATTTCTAACCATGACTTTGGCGTAGGGCCTCCATCAATACAACTGCCTACCAAAACCCAATTTCCATCCAACTGTCGTCTCGATTCCTTCAATTCATTACTTGAGTCCTTACATTGGATTGCAAAAATCAATATAAGTATAGACATAAGTCTTATGAGATTTTTCATATTCTGCTCCTTGTTCCTTCTTTCCTTAAAATGGAAAACGGGCACAGTATGGATATTTATATTCATTTGTGTCAATTATTTATTTAATATATTCTAATTAAATAAATTAGAATGTTCTAGATCATCATTCTCCGGATTCAGGCCAGTAGCATCATGCCGACTTTAACCTAAAAGCCGAAAAACTAGGATAGAGATTTTTTATCGCCATTGGAACAGAAGAAGAATTAAAGGCGGAGAATTCAGTCTTTGCGAATCATGGGAGTTCCGTTCTTTTTTTGTAATACATCGATTCGGAAGAGGACGTCTCAACGTAGAATTTGGCGAAGTTCAGGTGATTTTTATAAAGTTTTGTATTTTAAGAGATGCTATCGTTTGCGCGTTTAGGCGAACTTCGCATAATTTCGGGAAGCGACTCCAGAGGAGACTACAAAGTTTGATTTTGGGAGGCTATACGAAGTTCGTATAATTCTTTATAAGGTTTCACATTTTTAATGAAACGTTATTTTTTGTGCGTTTAGGCGAACTTCGCATAATTTCAGAAAATGACTTCAGAGGAGACGACAAAGTTTGTTTTTAAGAGTTATACGAAGTTCGTATAATTCTTTATAAGGTTTCACATTTTTAAAGATGTTATCGTTTGCGCGTTTATACGAACTTCGAGTAATTCCGAAAATCCTGCGACTCAAGCTTCGCGATTCTTATGTAAAAACGTCGTTAAAGATCTGTAACTCCGATTTACACTTTCTGAAAAGGACATCCTTCGCGTGTTTATACGAACTTCGTATAATTTCGCTCCAGTGTGGACGGCAAAGTTCGATTGAGGTTTATGCGAAGTTCAAATGATTCCAAATATAGTTTCGCATCGCTAAGTATGCGATCCTTCGCGGGTTTATGCGAACTTCACCTAATCCCGAAAACAGCTCCAGTATGAGCCACAAAGTTCGATTTCCGCGCTTATACGAACTTCGCCTAACTCGACAATTTCCTTCTTTCTCAGAAAGCGTTAGTTTAGCTCGAACGTTTATACGAACTTCGTCTATCACCCTTTCTCTGCAAGATGGCTTTGCTACTCGGACGATGCCCGTGCTATGTAAAACCTTTATACAGGCTGCAAACAACGTAAGACCTGAAAGAACTCTTCTTTTCTCGCGATCGTTGGTGCAACGCAGATTCCCGTTTATAGACGGCTTAGCCTCCCAACGAGCGACATATTTTAATTGCAGAGAAGAATCCAATCGGTTGAATTGTTCCATTCGAACAGAGAGGGAAAAACAGAGATGAAGATACTTAAGTGGGCACTTGGAATATTGGGAGCGTTTGCCCTTTTCCTCGTAGTAACCTTTTACGCGGAAATTCCTAAATACGAATACAAACCGACCACCTTGCATTCCGACTTTGATAGTTATTATAAAGAAAAACTTCAGATCAGCCTTTCAAAAAAAGCAAGGCCCGGAAACGAAGAAAAATTGGTTCGTTATTCTCCCGGAAAAACGGAAATCGCAATTCTTTATATTCACGGCTTTGGAGCCTCGCGCGCGGAAGGTGAAGAAGTAACTGATAAACTCGCGAAGGATCTCAAAGCAAACCTCTACTATCTTCGTCTCCCCGGACACGGAACCAACTTAGAAGATCATAGAGACACTGGCTTCGATCAGATTCTGCAAGATGCCGAGACCGCTTTTTTAGAATCCGAAAAACTCGGAAAAAAAACGGTTCTTATCGGAACGAGTATGGGCGGTTTGATCTCCACGTATTTGGCCGCGAAATATCCTGACAGAGTTCACGTCTTAATTTTGGCTTCCCCCTTCTACGATTTTACAAATCCATTCGGAGGACTCTATCAATTCTCTTGGGGAAAAGAATTCGGACATCTCCTTCTTGGCAAAATTAGAAAGTCGACGGAAGAACAGAAGAGAGATCCTGCCAGTGCATTCTGGTATCGAGACCAATATCTCGCGGCGGTTCAAAATGTTTCCGACTTGAGAGAGTTTGTTCTCAATTCGGATCCTTTTTCAAAGATAACCTCTCCCGTTTTGATGTTCTATTATTTCAAAAACGATCAGGAACAAGACAAGTCCGCTTCCGTAAAATCGATGTTAAACGCATTTGATAAGATTCAGAAGAATGGAAAGGCGAGTTCTTTTAACAAAGCGGTTCGTTTAGAAAAAGGAGATCACGTCCTTTTTTCCAAATATATGGTAAGTGATAAGGAAACAATCCTCAAAGAAACAGAGGAATTTATCAGGAAAGTTTTGCCGGAAACGAAATAACAGAATTTTAATTCGGATTAAAATTTACGAATGTATGTTTGTAAACCTCTTGGATTCCGCGAGGTTTACAAACATCAAGAAGCCTACTTCTTCCGTTTTTTAGCGGCTGCCTTTTTCTTCGGCGCTTTTTTCTTCACGACCTTTTTCTTGGTCTTAGGTTTCACCTTAGTTTTCGGTTTAGCCTTTTTAGCAGCAGACTTTTTAGCCTTTGCCGCTTTCTTCTTAGGAGCGCTCTTTTTCTTAGCGGAAGCTTTCTTTTTCACTGCCTTCTTCACGGTCGCTTTTTTAGGAGCAGCGCCCAGATTAGAAAGTGCAAAGAGAACGGCGCTATCCGATAAAGAATCCCAATCCTCTTGAAATTCATTCGGAATCTGAAGCCAATCTTTCATCGCTCTTCCCTTACCGGAAGGATCGAAAAGTTTCGCGCCTGGATAACGTTCGATGATCTCGGAGATTTTCTCCGCGCCGAGTTTTAGAACGAGCTCGCCTTGGAAGAAAGCTCCGAAGGGCTTTCCGTCTAAGTTAAGGGATTCGAGACCGAACCACTTTCCTAAGGAAGCTTGTTTGTGTTTGTTTACAAAGTTTTCTGAGAAGACTTCAAAGTTAGAATGAGACATGCGACTAAGAGAATTCTTTCTTGAGAGTTTTCAAGAAATAAATTTTTCTGATCAATGCAACCAAAGATTTACGATGCTCGCACCGTGTATTCGAGGCTGAGTCTTCGCGTGAGAATCGCTTAAAAAGATCGTTTCTCCATCCGAACCCAAGTCCCAGAGCTCCCCCCTTAAGAATACGTTCATCCCAAAAGAGGCTCCGGACTTCGAGATTCTCCCGGCTAAAGCGTATTTCAACCAAGCTTCACCTTCTCGAATCGTTCCAATATCGCCTTTTTGAATATCGGAAGGGTTCTCCGAACCGTTATAACCCTTCCAGACTTCATCCATAGCCCCATTTGAAGAAACAAAAGACGGAACGACGATTATATTCACATTCTGTTTTCTGAATGTTTCGTAGACCGCCGGATACCAGGAATCCGCGCAAACCAAAATCCCGATCTTGCCCGCGGGTGTGGATATTGTTTTGAGATCTTGAAGAGAAGAAGCTCGGACAAAGGGCTTTTCGTCGTCCACGGGATAAATTTTTAAGGAAGAATTCTCAGCGACCTTGCCATCCGGAAGAAAAACAAAGGATCCGTTTTGTAAAGGCCCTCTCCCGATTCTTATGATACCTCCTTCTACAGAAGGTTCGGGAAGAAGAATGGAACCGGCTACGATCGTAAGAGAATATTTTTTGGAAAGTGTCGAAAAGGCATTTTGATAAGCGAAGAGCATATCTTTTGACTTCATCCGAAAGATCGCATCGGAAACTCGGTCCTCCCCTTTCGCTTGGACCCAGTTCCAGATAAAAGAAAAAAAATTACTCAGGACCAGATTCTCCATTGCCGTCTGAATCCGATCCGCGCCGTAGACGGATTCCTTTTCCCCCGAGACCACAAGCCAAGTCCCCAAATATTCAGGAAGGACGACGATCGTCTTTGGATTTAGAAAACCTCTCTTCTGAGCGAGGACGAGATAAGATTCTATCTTTTCCCGAAACCGATCGGCGCTCGAATAGTCTTCTTGTAACATCCAAGGTTGAATTCCTAAAAGGTTTCCCTTAGCAAAGTCCTCTCCGTCGTCTAACGTTCTTTCCAGACGAGTTTGGACGGAGTTTTCGGAAGGAGATCTTCCTGTATTGGACCAGATCGTATAAAAACTAAAAAGAAAAATCAAAGAACCAATGAGAAATCGTTTTGTAAGAATCATCGCAAGACAAGTTGCTTCTCTTTTTGATTTCACTCAACTCTATTTTTTAAATCAAAACCGGGAAATGCGCGAGACTTATCGCTGAAACTCTCCTTCTCACTCATGATGGTTTTAACGCGGAGGCCGACAAGATGCGAAGAGGATGAGAAACCCGTCGAGGAAAAGAACTTCCTCGACGCTGCTTGAATCACTTAAATCTATATCTCGACTTATATGAGTAGTCTTTACTTATCGTTTCGGTTCCGATGGTTCCCGAAACATGGACGGTCTCGTCGACGGAAATGTAAGCATTGTCAAGGTCGCTCATGTTTTCCAAGGTCAGCTTCGAATTGTTTCGAGTGAACGTAACGTCAAATGTTGGAAAAAGATATCCGTTCACTTTGTAATTGCTAGAACGAAGTCTTTGAGTTCCGCTAGCAGTCACTTTGTAAAGCGAGGCCGTGGAAGAAGGATCTACGGTTTGAGACAATGAGAAATCTTGTAAAAGTTCTCCGTCCAACAGAACGACGGTGGATGAGTTTTCAGACGATTCGATTAAAGGAGCGATAAAAGAACAAGACGTATAAACCGCCTTGACGCCGTTCAGCTGAATCGTAGTGGTCGCACCGACTGTGTTAAACGTAATGTCTCCGGAAACTGTAGCACTTCCGCCTCTTGGACAATTCTGAGTTTGGCTCACGACCACAAAAGGCGAAACACTTCCGTTCGAATAATTTCCCGCTCCGCCGCCACCGCCGTTATTGAGATTTAGGGAAGCGTACAAACCGGAAACGCCGGGATTTTTAGGCGCAATCGCCGCAAGCAGAAGCAGGTTTTGATCATCCGAAGATGAATTCCCCTTACTGTTGCATTGAGCAAAAAAGAGCGCAAGAACAAGCGCTACTGAAATTTTTTTTAAAAGCATAATCGAATCCTCCTAATGGACTGACCAGCTTACGAAAGAAGGAACGGACTTGTGCCAGAAAAAAATTAAAATCGAATCGCAACTCCGGCAGAAATTTCTTTCGTCTGAACGGAGACATTCATTTTCGGAACGAACGTCCAGTCTTCGAATTTATAACCGAAAAAAGCATCCATAAGCAAAACAAAAACAAAGGCGGAAAGATAGGCTTCCTTCTCTTGTTCATAACGTCCCTTCTGTAGGATTTGACCGTTCGTCAAACGAATCTTATGCGACTCGGAATAGGAATTATTTACAAGGGCAGTTAGCAAAAGGTTCGTGCTTCCCGAGGCCAAGGCAAGGAAGACGTAAGGAGGAGGCATAATCGGATGACGACTTTTATCCAGGGACTCCACGGAATTCAAATAGAGATAATTTTTATGAACGAGAAAGAGTTCGGCGAGAATGAAAAAAAATCCCAAACCTTTGACGGAATAAGAATCGGACCGAGCCATCCGAGACCAACCCGGTATCAATCCTTCGGAGAAAACGGCAACACCGGATTTTTTCGGCTTTGTTTCCGATAGATTGTTAGAGGAGGAAGCTTCTTTGTTAATTATTTCTGTTTTTGAATTCGGTTCAAGAATTCGAGCCGACTTGGGAACGTCATCGGAAACAAATATTTTTAGAACCTTCGAAAGAGGAATGCTTTCAATTTTGCCGTTCGGATGAGAGATTTCGAAACCGTTCGCTACTGGTTTAATCTTTACGTTTTCTATTCTTCTGCCATTCTTTAAGAGCACCGACTTGGCGCTCAGATCGAGACAAAACAATAAACTAAAAATCAGAAGCGGGCAAAAGCGAGTAAAGGTTCGCATTCTCGAAACAGAAAAACCCAATGCTTTACATAAGTCAACTCGGTTATCAAGGCGGCCCCTACTTCTCTCAATTAAGATCTCTAACGTTCGAAATTTAAAAAAGATGTCAAGAGTCGTACAAATCTCCCCAATTAGGAATAGGAAATAATTATTTTCCTTCACAAAAGTTTTAAAAAGAATTTTTTTTTGATTTTAGCTGGCACTTTTCTTTCAGTCATCTCGTTATTTGTTTTAGAATGAGTGAAAACTCCGAAGTTAGAACATTCGATTTTGACGGTTTGTATTCGAGAAATTACGAGAAGATCTTTCGATTCCTGATGAGCAAAGGCGCTTCTCGGGAAGAGGCGGAAGAGATCTGTCAAGAAACGTTTATCAAAGTGCTCCATCATTGGGAGAATTTTGATTCTTCCAAAGGAAGTGAGAGTTCTTGGATGATAACGATTGCAAAAAATCAATTCTATGATCTGGTGCGAAAGAAAAATTCGACTCAGAACAAGGAAATCGGAAATTCCCAAAAATTTATCGAGTCGATCGCTCAAGACGGAAGAGAAAATGAGGATGAAACTTTTCAACTGGATCTATTAAAAGAAAGCTTGGAAAATCTTCCTGCGTTGGAAAAGAATATCATCCAGCTTCGTTATATTAAAAAACATACGATCAAGGAAACGGCGGAATTACTTGGAATTTCGGTGAGAACGGTAAATAGGAAAACATACGCTTCATTGACCGTATTGCGTTTGAGATTGCAGAGATCTGATTTCGGTTTGGAAATTTAGGAGGTAAAAAATGGATAACGAAAAATATTCCGGCCGAAGAACGCGCATGCAAAAAGCCTTAGCCAACGAAATGACAAGATCCGAACTTTCCGAATTCTTATCGAACGAAAAATCCAAAAAAGAATTTTTCTCTCTGATGAAACTCAAACACAAGATCGAATCGATCGAAGACGTTTCTAAAAAACAAAATGTCTCGGAATTCTTTCCTAAAAAAAGAAGTTTCGATTTTAAAATCGGCCTCTTAGTCGCTGCTTCCTTCTTTTTGATTTCTTCCTTTGCCGTTTACTTTCGCTTTTTTAGCGAGATCAAACAAGAATTTGAAATCGTAAGATCGGTCGTCACAGGGGTTTGCAAAGTCGAAAATGAAAAACAAACCCTCAAAATCAATTCCGGAAATGATTCTTTTTGCGATTTCAAGATCGAAGGAGAGTTGGGTCTGATTTTGAGAGTATTTCCGAACACCGAGTTTGAGGTCTCTAAAAATGACGAAACATTCTCTCTCCAACTAAATTCTGGAATCGTAATATTCTCGACTCACAAAAAAAATCCTTCCACGAAGGTTCGTGCGACGGTTCACAAAATTCAGTCGGAGCTATTGGGCACGACACTTACCCTGATTTCAGAAAAGAGTTCGGGACGTTACCAAATTCTTGTCTTAGAAGGCGGAGTGCGAGTAAAAACAGGACTTTCCGAAAATCGTAAAAGTTACGATGCGTTAGTCGGTTATTCCGTCTTGGAGGCGGAAAATCCTCAAGAGCTAACAATGGATTCGGAGTTAAAGATAATAAAAACGGAAGCAAGTGATCAGGCAAAATACTCGGGGCTTTCCGAAAATTCGAAACGTTTGTTAAACGATAAAGATTCGAAACACGATCCGGAAACCATTTCTTATCTGAAAAAGGAGATCCAGATGGATTCGGGTTCCGCAAATCCGGTTTATAGAATCACTCTAAAAAATAAAAAAACCTATCTGGGGACCGTCGAAGAAAACGAGAATTCTTATATCTTAACCGATTCCGAAGGAAACCGCAAAGAGATCGATAAAAAAGAAATTTTAGAATTGGAATTGGTACAATAAAAACCTAAAGAAAAGGATAAAAATTATTTAGATCATTAGGATATTCTAAATTACAATTTTTTACTGATCACCGGGATGCTAATGGGAGGGTTGCTCGCGTCGCAGACAAATGTGGAAAGCGCGGTAGAAACGATCGAAACTAAAAAGATCCGGTCCGCACATTCGTCAACGGCGTCTTTCTGATACATTTTCTTTTCATCAATTCCCATAGAATCCGGAATTACGATCGTAAGTGTAAGGCCCGCCAAAGAAGCCGATCGAGTCGGTTCGCTTTCCGCAAGACCCATGATATAGACCAACTGACTGACAAGAAGTCGATCGGAAATGATATCCTTTGCTTCCTTTCCCGTGACAAGACTAGGATTTATATTAAGATAAGCGCAATGATTGTAAAAGAGGATCCAGAAAAGAAAAAGAAGATTCCAGGCTTTAGTTTTTCCGAACATGATCACTTCATCAGACGACCCGATTCTTTATTTTTTCCAAATTCCATTCAAATTACGAAAAAAATAATACGGATCGACTGAATCTAAGTAGTTCGGTTTATTACTTTTAGTATTTCGGCCAGACGATTGAGTCGTCTTTGAAAAGAGGACTGAATCCAAAAAAGATCAATTCGTTTTCTTCAAATTGAAAGATCGCATTCAACTGATCCGAAAATGCAGTCACACCTTCTTCCCCGTCTTCATCATCATGCTCGTGATCGTGTTCTTCGTCGTCTTCTTCCAAATCACTGATTCCGTTTTTTTCGAGAAGCGCTCGAATGGTCTCGATGGATTCTCCGATGATCGGTTTTCCATAGAGAAGGATCGAAGGATTAGAAATTGTAATCGAGTAGAGTTTGTTGTCTTCGTCCGCGTCGAATTCGTATTCAGCTTCTTGAGAGAAATATTCAAACCCCGTAGACTGTGAACCTTCGTAGTCGTAATTGTAAACCTCGTCCGGTTCTCCCAACTTGGCCTTTACTTCATCCACAGACATCCCAAAATAAAGTCCGTTCAATCCCTTTCCGATTTCAATGTTCACATTCCCTCCCGTGGTTCCCAAAGTTCGAAAGCAACTTTCAGGTCCGACTAAATCACAGAGTCCTCGGGACTATCGAGGCTGACAACCCCTTAAAATCCGTTTGGAATCGATTCATACAAAAAATGGTCTATCCGATCAAAATCGGCGATTTGTAAAGTCTCTTTAATAAACGGAAGCCTAACTCAAGAAGTCGAAACGAAGGATCGAAATCTATTTCAGATTTTTAGAATATATGGAATCGCGTGTTTTTCGATCCTTCCACGCCGTTTAGAAAAGAATTTTCTCCAACTTGTGAAGACCTTTTTAGAAAAGCGAATCGTCCGAAAGTTTGAGTTCTTTTCGTAAATTTCGAAATTTGTTATGATTCTGATTCCAATAATCGCTGAGAATACTCGATTCCAAGGTTGCAAAGGTCGTCATAAGATGTCCGTTAAAATCTCGAAACGTTTCTTCCCAGGCTAAAATCTTATATGGAAAACGGGATTCAATTCTGATCTTTAACGTTCTCTCCTCTTCGAGATATCGAATCGTAAAGACAGTAACGTCCTCTTGTTTTTGTTTTGAGATCGCCGCACGTAATGGTTTTAATTCTTTGTGATTGAGCCTTACATGGAAGAGTCCGGGGATCAATGTCAATTCTCCCAGAGGAATCTGATCGGGATCGAGTCTCATACGATTCCAGAGTTCGTCTTCGAGCCATTCTTTTTTTAAAAAGAATTTTCGATCGCCCTCTTGTTCAAAATAAGAATACGACTCCGCTCGAAAACGATCCTTGTCGAGATTCAACTGAGTAAAAACGTTGCCGCACCATTCTTGAGAAGACATCGCTTCTTTGAAACTATTAGGATACGTTTCCACGTCTATGGGAGTAAATACGGAAAGGGTCATGGAATACGCGTAGATCCCTGTCACAAAATTCTTAACAAAATTGAGTTTTAATACCTTGGCTCCGTCTTCTTTGTTATCCTGTGGTTGATCTAGTTTTACCTGTTTTGTTTTGGAAAAATCTTCCGTGACAAAAATCAAAATGGCTTTGCCTTTATGATTTTCTCCGTAACGAACCTGATTGAGTTCGTAACTGTCGATCTCCGCTTTTCCGGATTCCCAATAGTTATGAAATTTTTCCTTCGGGTCTGTTTGCGAGGAATCTAAAGCAGGTTTCGGTTGTTTACAAAAAGAAACATTAACGATTAAGATAAGAATTAAAATTGATCGGATCATAGCGGCTTTGATCTTACTACAATCTAAACCTCCTTCAAGAACTTTCGAGATTGAAAAAAGTTTTCTATGCTTTTGCTTTCAGGGCTTGTAAAACTTTTATTTGATACGAGAAGATGTGAGATTCATTTTTTAGAACGCCTTGATCTCCATAATAAGGATATTTTTCTCGGAAGATCTGTATTTCCTCCAATTGATACCGATGTTTTCGATAATCCGTAGAAGAATCTAAAGAATCGGCTTCCATAAAACATTCTTCCGCTTTTTTAAAATTTCCGATGGAAATAAAATAATAACCTAAATTGTTTCGGATCGATTCCTGATCGTACTCGGACAAACGAATTCTTTCGGCCTTCTTCCAATATTTTTTGGCCGATGCCAGATGCCGGTCTTTTTGGAGCAAGGCTTTGCATCCTATCTCCAAAAATCGGGTCGTCTTTTTGTCATTGGAAACACATCTCAATTCGGAGATAAAGAATACGTCCTGAATCGGAAGAATTTCCGACTTCCAATTCCGTAACAATTTTTGAATATTAGGAATTTCTCTATCTACGATCCGATTTCCGGATTCAAAATGAATCTGTTCTTTGGTTCCCAGATTCTTCCAATCCATTTTAAAAGAAAGAATCTCGTTTCCATCCTTTGTTTTCGAGCGATTCAAAACAAAGGTCATCAGAAGATTCTTGTGCAAGTTTTTCTTGGAGCCTCTTTGATCTTTTAGAGAAGGCGTTTTTATTTTTTTTAGATCGGAGAGGTCGTTTAGGATAAAGTAAGAGTTGTCCCGGAGAGTTTCGACAACGGCCCGTCGAGCGTAAGAATATTCAGATTTACCGATTCCGTTTAGAATCAGCCTGAGACCGACCCGTCTTTCAGTCCCCGCGAATTTTCGCAATTTCATAGCATCGGGATTATTTTTGTAGCCGGCCACCGGCACATAATCGCTGTCAGGTGTGGCGTATATATTCTCTTGCAAAAAAAGAACGAAGATCAAAACTACAATGTTTAGAAACTTCATCATTTTTTTAGTTTAGAATAGACGTTTCTTCTTTAAGAAAATTATAAATTTCTAAATCATAATTTCCGTTCCTTTGTTTACACTTTGGAAACGGAAATCATCGAAACAAAAAATCAATAACTGCTGAGATACTGAAGCGCGCCGATTGCGAGAAGTTTTCCCGGAACGAGTAAAAACCATCCCAGAGCGACCATAAAGAAACAGACGACAACGACCGCGGTTACTCCGATGCTAAAGGGCGCCGAATGATTTCTTGTTACTTCGCCTTCGTCGCTACTCATAAAGGTTGCGATTCCGATTCGGAGATAGTAATAAAGCGCGAGCGCGGAGTTCGTTACACCCCCGATGAGTAAAATCCGATTCATCAACGTGTCCGATTCCGCAAGTTTCTGAAAGAGAAATAGTTTCGCCCAAAATCCTCCGAACGGAGGAACACCCGCTAAGGACATAAAGAAAACGTTGATCGCGATCGCGGTAAGCGGCTTTGCTCCGGAAAGAGATTGAACCGAAAAGAAAGTAACCTGTCTCGTTCCCTCTTCCAAGTATGCGAGAACCGCGAAAGCTCCCAAACTCACGAAAGAATAAACGATCAAATAAAACAACGCCTCTTCGTGGACTCCCGCGGAAATCCCTGCGACGACGTAACCCGCGTGCGCGATGGAAGAATACGCGAGCATTCTTTTTAAATTTTCCTGTTTTAAAGCGAGTAGGTTTCCGTAGACCATGGAGCATAACGCGAGAATGCCCGGTAACCAAGCCCAGGTCGTTTCCGCCAAAGGCATCGGCAATTTGGTATAAAGAATCAATAGAAGTCCGATCGAAGCGGACTTAGACGCGGTCGCCATATATCCGGTCACGGGCGTTAGCGCGCCTTCATAGGCATCGGGCGTCCACGCGTGATACGGAAAAAGTGCGATCTTAAACGCGACTCCCGTGAGAAACAAAACAAGCCCTATCTTCGCAAAGTTTCCTTGATATCCGGCGATGATCAACGGTTTCAGAGCCAGAGTTATGTTCGTGGATCCGCTTCCTCCAAATAGAAACGCGATTCCCATCAGCATAAATCCGGAAGAAAAACTTCCTAAGAGAAAATATTTAAGCGTAGCTTCGAGAGAAAAAAGGTCGCTTCTCGCCATTCCGATCAGGATATAAAGACAAATGCTCATCAGTTCCAAAGCGACAAAAACAAGTATGAAGTCCTGTCCGGAAGTCATCAGCATCATTCCACAGGTTGCGAAGAGAAGCAACGGATAGAATTCAGGAAATTCTACTTTATGATTTTTTAATATTCTTGGAATGATCGCCGCCGTTCCGATCGCCATCGATAAATAGATCAAATTCAGCCAAAACGTAATGATCGTATTCTCTATCTGTCCGCCGAAGTAGGTTCCGTTTCCGGGAAATCGAAACGAAGTGTAAAACACGCTCGCAAGAGCGATGAGAAGAATCAATCCGGATGCGTATCTTACGATCAGAAATTCCTTTGTCTTAAACAAAACGCTAAGACAGATAAGAAAAACTCCACCCGCAGCCAGGATCAATGCAGGAAGAATGGAGAATAGGTCGAGGATGTTTGGTATTAGATTCACTGAACCGCCTCCTCGTCTCCTTCCGGAGTCGTTTCCTTGCCCTTCCGAATCGATTCCGGAAGCGCATACTTACTTTGATATCCTTTCAGACGTTCCTCGTAACTTGAGGGATCGGCTCCCAGAGATTTATAGGATGTATATTTTCTTTCAAAGGGTTTATCGTTCAGGTCTTTTTCCTTCAAGGAACGATCCTGTATCACTTTCGCCGAAGCGGAGTTTAACGCAACTCTGACGGAAGGTTCCAATACTCTCAAAAAAGGTTTCGGATAGATTCCGATCCAGAAAATCATAACGACGGTCGGAATGAGAATCGCCCATTCCTTCAGATTGAGATCGTGGTGTTCGGTAAGATTTTTTGTAGGTTCTCCAAAGATCATTCTTTTGGCAAAAAGAAGAAGATAACCCGCTGCAAAAACGACTCCGGTTGCGGCTAACGCGCCATAGACGACGTTAGCCTTGATACTTCCGAGGATGATCAAAAATTCCCCGATAAAGCTGTTTGTTCCGGGAACTCCGAGGGAAGAAAAAATTCCGATCGCAAAGAATACGGAAAAGACCGGAAGTAGTTTGGACAAGCCCCCCGCTTTCGCGATATCGTTGTTCCCGATTCTTTCATGCAACATTCCTAACATAAAGAAGAGCATCCCTGCGGTGAATCCGTGGTTGATCATCTGCAGCATTCCACCTGCCATTCCCTCTTCCGTAAAACTCAAGATTCCCAACATACAAAAACTCATGTGAGAAAGAGAAGAAAACGCGACGACTCGTTTGGAATTCTCCTGCGCCATCGCAATGATCGCTCCATAGAGAATTCCCGCGATCGCGAGTCCTCCTAAAAGTTCCCGGTATTCCAACATCTCTTCCGGAAATAACGGAATTGCTAAGCGAATAAATCCGTAGAGCCCGATCTTTAATAAAATTCCGGAAAGGTCCACCGATCCCACAGTGGGAGCCTGCGAGTGAACGTCGGGCATCCAAGTATGAACCGGAAACAAAGGGACTTTGATCGCGAACGCGAGCACAAACGTAAAGAACATAAACAAACGAATGTTCTTCGGGATTTCGGGAAGAAGTCCCGTGGAAAGATCTTCGATTACGATCGTTCCCGTTTTAAAATATAAGATTAGAATTCCTGCAAGCATCAGGACCGATCCGGTAAAGGAAAAGATCAGATACTTGATTGCGGCTTTTACCCTTTGATCTTCTCCCCAAATTCCCACCATCAATACCATCGGAGAAACCATCGCTTCCCAGAAGATATAGAACTGAACGAGATTTCCGGATAGAAAAACTCCGTGTACACTCATCTCCACGATCATTAGATAAATGTAAAATTCTCGAATCCTGGAAGTGATGCTCGACCAAGTTGCAAGCGTGGAAAGAAAGAATAATAAAGACGACATTCCGCAGAGCAGAAGGCTAAAGCCGTCCATTCCGACGTGATAGTCGATCCTTAAATTTCCGGAGACTACGACGTCTCGGATTCGATCCACGAACTGAAGAGAGGCGTTTTCGGGGTCGTATTTGAAATACAAACCTACGAGTATTAAGAAGGGAACTAACGTAAATGTTCCCGAAATAAATCTCAGCCAATAAACCTTATTGGAAAGAAATAAGAACGGAACCCCGATGAGAGGTAAGAATAAAAAGATACTCAGTATAAATGGCGGGAAATCCAAGTTACAGCCCCCTCAGTAGAAAAAAGGAAAGAATGGCGACCGTTCCAAAAACGATCAGGATCGCGTAGTCTACCACGATTCCGGTTTGAACCCTTCGCAGAACCAAAGAGATCGCAACCGCGACTCTCCCCGTGCCTCGCAACATCAGATCCAAGAAATTTCTTTCCACGTAGTTTGCGAAAAATTTTCCAAGAAGAAGAATCGGATCCACGATGAAATCGCGGTAGAATTCATCCACGAAGTATTTTTTAGAAAGAACTCGTTTTAAACCGGAAAGAGATTCTTCTTCCACGGGAACGTTTTTACCGGTGAGAAAAATCGTCCTCGCGATAAAAATTCCGGAAACCGCCACCGCGACGGAAACGGCTACAAGAATCAACTCGATCGACGCATTCGCCTCGTGACCGTCTAAGCTTTGTTTGACGATCATCTGAGAAATTTCGGTTCCTCTTAGGAAAATCGGAGCGAAATATCTAGTTAGTACGTCGACTCCTCCGAAAAGAAAATGTGGCACCTCTAAAAATCCGGTTATCGCCGCGCCTATCGACAAGATCACGAGAGGAATCGTCATCACGAGAGGAGATTCATGGAGATGAGAAGCCTTGTGTGAGGAGACACGAGATTCTCCATAAAAAGCCAAATAGGTCATTCGGAACATGTAGAACGCGGTCAAGAGCGCCGTGATGATTCCGAGTCCGTAAAAGAGGGTTCCATAAGCATAACTTTTTTCTAATATTAGATCTTTGGAAAAGAATCCGCTAAAGGGCGGGATTCCGGAAATAGCCAAAGATCCTACAAGGAAAGTAATCCAAGTGATCTTCATCTGTTTTTTTAGTCCGCCCATATTGCGGAGATCTTGTTCGTGATGAAGCGCGTGGATCACAGAACCGGAACCCAAAAACAAAAGCGCCTTAAAAAACGCGTGAGTCATCAAATGAAAAAGCCCGGCGACGTAGGCGCCCGCCCCCATTGCTACGAACATATAACCTAACTGAGATACGGTGGAATACGCCAAAACTTTCTTGATATCGTTTTGAAAAAGTCCCACAGTCGCGGCTAAAAACGCGGTTACCGATCCTATGATCACGATCCAGTGACCGACTTGCGGAGCTGAAAGAAAAATCGGATTGAGCCTTGCGATCAAAAAGATTCCAGCCGTCACCATAGTAGCCGCGTGAATCAGAGCGGACACAGGAGTTGGTCCCGCCATCGCATCCGGCAACCAAACGTGTAACGGAATCTGAGCCGACTTTCCGATGGCTCCGATAAAAAAACATGCAGCGGCAATCGGAAGAATATAACGGAATGAAGGAACTTCCGGAATCGCTTCCGCAATCTCCGTAAAAGAAAGAGAACCCGTGTACCAGAAAACGAGTGCGATCCCGAGGAGCATTCCCAAGTCGCCGATTCTGTTTGTGATAAAGGCTTTCATCCCCGCGTTTGCGGCGGAATCCTTGTGATAGTCAAAACCGATCAGCAGATAAGAACAAAGCCCCACTCCTTCCCATCCGAGAAAAAGAAGAATTAGATTTTCTGCAAGTACCAGATTCAACATCGCGAATATAAAAAGATTCAAATACGCGAAGTAACGCGTAAAACCCGGATCTTCTTTCATATAACCGATGCTATAGAGATGGATCAAGGATCCGATTCCGGTAATGATCAAAATCATATATAAGGAAAGTTGATCGACCTGATATGCGAGAGAAACCTTTAGGCCGCCCGCTTCAAACCAAGGAAACAAGGTTACGATCTCGGGAACTGAACGTTCCATAGGATGAAATTGAAAAAAAGAAACGAGCGCCAGAGCAAAGGATAAAAAGACCACACCCGTGGATAAAACTCCGGTAAAACCTTTCAGCCATTTGCCAAAAAGTCCCGAAATCAAAAAGCCGATCAACGGAAGCGCGACTAACGCAGGGACGAGGTTAGAAATTTCCATTCTTACTACCATTTCATCAGATTCATTTCGTCTACGTAGCTCGTCTTTTTGAGCCTATGGATCGCGATCACGATCGCGAGTCCGATCGCTGCTTCTGCGGCTGCGATCGCCATCACAAAAAATACCACAACTTCTCCGTCCACTTGGTGGAGCGCTTTTGAGAAGGTTACAAAAACAAGGTTCACTGAATTTAAGATCAATTCAACCGACATAAAAATAAGGACCGCACTTCTTCTTACCATCACGCCGGCGACTCCGATCGTAAAGATGATCATCGCGAGAGTTAAAAAATATTCTACGGGGATTCCGGAAATCCAAAGGTTCATGGTTTTTCTCCTTCCAATCCCTTGTTGGCGAGATTCTTTTTTCCGAGTACAACTGCGCCTAAAACGGCCGCGAGAAGAAGAATGGAAATCAATTCGAAAGGAAGCAGATAACGTAGAAACATCGCTGTTCCGACCACTGCGGTATTTCCGGACGAAGTAGAACCGACTCCGTTAGCGGTGTTCCCGCCCTTGGGAATATCGAAAGAATATTCAACATTGCTGTTGGAGAGATAGCCGATTCTTTGTGAAGTTCGCGAAGGAATTCCGTCGTGTACGGCGGTGATCAAAAGAACTCCCAAAAAGGCAACGAGGGTCAGATACAAAAGTTTTTTCACCGGTTTTTCAAAGATAAAAAACTGAGGTTTATCGTCCCTGAGAGAAAGAAGCATCAAAACGAAAACCACCAAAACCATGATCGCTCCGGCGTAGACAAGAAGCTGCATCGTTGCGATAAAGATCGCGTTCATCACGGCGTAGATCGCCGCCAAAGAAAAAAAACTCAAAACGAGCAGAACGGCGGCTGTGATCGCGTTCGGATGAAAGATCACCCCCAGAGAACTGAGAATCATCACCGTTGAGAACAGGAAGAATAGAAGCAGTTGAGGTTGATCTGTTAGTGGCATTTTTCTTATATTCTTAAAATTGTATATAGATGCTTGCGATAATGATATTCAAGATCGCCCAGGGAATGAGTTTTTTCCAACCGAGCGACATGAGTTGATCGTAACGAAAACGGGGAAGCGTCCATCTCACCCAGAGAAACAAAAACGTAAAAAAGAGAACCTTACCCAAAAAGAAAAAAAGACCGAAAAGAGGTTGTAAAACGTGTCCGTCTAAAATTCCGAACGGAACCTGATAACCTCCGAAAAAAAGCAAGGTTACCACACAACTCATCGTGATCATGTTCATGTATTCCGCAATGAAGAATAACGCGAACTTAAACGCGCCGTATTCCGTGTGGAAACCGACTACGAGTTCCGATTCTGCTTCCGCCAAATCGAAAGGAAGACGGTTGGTTTCAGCAAACATTGCGACCACAAAAAGAAAGAAGGCGATAAAACCGGGAAGTTTGAAGATATTCCAGAGACCAACCTGAGCCGCGCTGATATCCGTAAGTTTCAAGGAACCCGTAATGATTACGATCGAAGCGACACTCAGAGAAAGGGGAAGTTCGTAACTGATCATCTGAGCCGTCGCACGAATCCCGCCTAACAAGGAATATTTGTTATTACTCGCCCAGCCCGCGATGATGATTCCATAAACCGCAAGAGAAGAGATCGCAAACAAAAATAAAATTCCAGTATCCGGGTTGGCGATTTGAAGATCCAAAAACTGCAACCCGGTCGCGTCCTGCAAAAATGCGGGAAGAGGAATCTGACCGCCCAAAGGTACTACAGACCAAGCCATGATCGCACAGGTCATCGAAATCGCGGGGGCAACAAGATACATCACACGATTGACTTGCAGAGGAAAAACTTCTTCCTTTGTGAGAAACTTGATTCCGTCCGCGAGTGGTTGAAGGAGACCGAAAATTCCCGCGCGGTTCGGCCCCTTACGATCCTGGATAAAACCCGCGACCCTTCTTTCCGCAAGAGTGTAATAGGCGCAGGCTGTGATCAGGATAAAAAAGAAAAGACCGCTCTTTAAAAGCCAAAATAGAATTTCATTCCAATTCATAGAAGAGCCTTGTCCTCCTTCCTTCTTCGAAGTTCCGTCACCGGTTCCGGTTTGTCTTTGAGCCTTGCGTCAAACTCGGAACGAAATTTCTGAAGAGCCGGACGAACCGCCCCGACACAAGCGTCCGAAAGAGGACAAATCGTAGTTCCGCCTTCCATGTTACGAGATAAAGAAAGAATCAGATCGATATCCTGAGTCGTACCTTCTCCGTCTCGGATTTTGGAAAGAATGTCTCGAACCCAGTGTGTTCCTTCGCGACAGGGAGTACACTGACCACAGGATTCGTGGGCGTAGAATCTCGCGAATCGAAACGTGGTTTCTACGATGTCCGTTCCTTCCGCGAGAACGATCACCGCGCCCGAACCGAGCATCGTCTTGTGAGCGGCCATGGATTCGAAGTCCATGTTCGCGGTTTTACATTCTTCCGCCGTTAAAATCGGAACGGAGGATCCGCCGGGGATGATCGCTTTCAAGGCCTTGTCGTCGACGATTCCACCGCAGAGATCATTCACAAGTTCTAATAAAGGAGTTCCTAATTCGATTTCATAAACTCCCGGTCTTTTTACGTGACCCGAAACGCTGAAGAGTCTAGTCCCCGGAGATTTTTCGGTTCCGATCTTAGAATACCAATCGGCTCCCTTGTCTATGATATGAGGAATCGCAGAAAACGTTTCCACGTTATTCACCACCGTCGGAGAACGATACAATCCGGAAACCGCAGGAAACGGAGGTTTTAATCTTGGATGCCCCCTCCTGCCTTCTAAAGAATTGATGAGTGCGGTTTCTTCTCCGCAGATATAAGCTCCGGCGCCTTCATAAAGAACGAGATCAAAGTCAAAGCCCGAACCTAGGATATTCTTACCGAGATAACCTTTTGAATAAGCCTCGTCGATCGCCTTCTGCATGGTTTTGGCGCCCGTCTGAAATTCTCCTCGAATGTAAAAGAATCCCTTGTTGGAATTGATCGCTCTTGCGCCGATGATCATCCCTTCGATGATCTGATGAGGAAGATTTTCAATCAGTTTACGATCTTTGAATGTACCGGGCTCGCCTTCGTCGGCGTTGCAGATGATATATTTCGGTTTTGGAATGTCTTTAGGGATAAAGGACCACTTGAGTCCGGTTGGAAACCCCGCGCCTCCCCTTCCTCTGAGTCCCGATTTTTTCACCTCGGCGATGATATCGTCGGGTTTCATCTGAAGGGCTTTTTTTAAACCGTCGTAACCGTGAACGGATTCGTAAAACTCAAGTTCTGTGGACTTGGGATTATCGATGTATTTCGTAAGAATTTTCATTTCTGCCATAAGGATTTCCTTTGTCAGTTCAGACTTTTTAGAATCTGATCCACCTTTTCAGGCGTCAGTTGTTCGTAAAAATCGTCGTTGATTTGCACCATCGGAGCGTAACCGCAGGCGCCGAGACATTCCACTTCTTCCAATGTAAACTTTCCGTCAGGAGTCGTTTGTCCGAGATGAATTCCCAAACGATCGCAGAGATGTTTTTCGATTTCGTCATTCCCCTGCAGATAGCAACTCGAGGTTCCGCAGATCTGAATATGATACTTTCCAACGGGCTTCTTATTATAGAGAGTATAAAACGTAGCAACTCCGTAAACCTGAGCGAGAGAAATCGGATCTCCGAGACGATCCGCGATGTAGTTCATCCCGTCCTGATCCACAAAACCGTTTTCCCTCTGGAGAATGTACAAACAAGGGAGAATGAGAGAACGTTTTTCCGGAAACACTTCCAGCATCTTCTGAAATCTTTTTTCGGATTCTTCACTGAACTTGTAACTCATCAGCAGTCCAACTCCCCGGCGATAACGTTCAAAGAACTCATGGTCGCGACCGAATCCGCGAGCAAGCCGCCGCGCACGAGATCCGCAAAAGATTGATAATACCAAAAGCAAGGACGTCTAACGTGAACTCTCCAAGGAGATTTTTCGCCGTCGGAGACGATATAATAACCGAGTTCTCCGTTTGCGGCTTCGGTCGCCATGTAGTATTCTCCCGGAGGGACCTTAACTCCGTGCATGATGATCTTGAAGTGATAGATCAATTCTTCCATATTGTTGTAGACTTTGTTTTTTTCGGGAAGATAGGCGTGAGGAAGATCTGCGTGCCAGGTTCCTTCCGGAATTCCGTCTATCAGCTGTTCGATGATCCGAATCGACTGACGCATCTCTTCCATACGAACCAAGGTTCTATGAAGAACGGAGCCGTCTTCTCCGACCGGAATATCGAAATCCACTTTATCGTAGAGCATGTAAGGTTCGTCTTTACGAACGTCCCAGTCAACGCCGGTGGCTCTGAGATTCGGACCTGAATAACCGTAGGCGATCGCGTCTTCTTTGGAAATGCCGCCGATCCCATCGGTTCGTCCCAGAAAGATTTTATTTTTTAGAAGAAGGCTGTTGAATTCTTCGATCGCGGGCTTGAGTCCCTTGCAGACCATCTTTACTTCTTTTACGAAGTCGGGATAGATATCTCTTTCCAGTCCGCCGATTCTACAAAACGTAGTAGTCAATCTCGCACCGGTAAGTTTTTCGATGACTTGATAGATATTCTCACGATGATGAAAGAGATGCAAAAGCCCCGAGAAAGCCCCCAAGTCCACTCCCAAAATTCCGGAGCAGATGATATGATCCATGATTCTCGAAAGCTCCGAGATGATCATTCTCACATACGTCGCACGGTCCGGGACCTCGATCTGCATCATCTTTTCTACGGCGAGAATCCAACCGATGTTGTTTAACGGAGTGGAAACGTAGTTCATCCGATCCGTGCAGACCAGGAACTGATTGTAAGTATAACGTTCTCCTAATTTTTCAAAACAACGATGTACGTAACCGATGACCGATTCCGCTTCTACGATTCTTTCTCCGTCGAGTTGGATCACGTTTTGAAGAATCCCGTGTGTCGCCGGATGGGATGGTCCTAAGTTTACGAGAAGATGACCTTCGGGAAGATTGGCAAACTTCTGTCCGAAATGTTGGGCCGTTTTTTCGTACATCATTTTACTTTCCTCCTTCCTTTGTAATGTCTTCGGAGATATGCATCTGTAAAAGATCTTCTATGAGATAGTCCTGACCGAATCCTTCCAAAGGAAAATCCTTACGAAGAGGATGTCCAAGAAAGTTATCAGGCATTAAAATTCGATCCAGGTTTGGATGATTGGCAAAGGGAATTCCAAAAAGATCATACACTTCTCTTTCCGGCCAGTTGGCGCCTTTAAAAACGGAGACGATACTCGGAACCGATTCGCCTTCGTCCACTCGGACCTTGATCTGGATTCTACTCGCGACCTTATTCGCCGAACGCAGAAGATAACAAACCTCGAAACGAGGTTCTTTTTTTCCGAGCCAGTCCACAGCGGTAAGATCGTTTAGATAATTATAATAGAGTGTTGGATCATTTTTGAGAGCCGTAAAAACCGGAACCAAACCTTCCGCTTTCAAAAAGAAAACGGGAACGTTGGAAACGACCGGCTCTTGTTTGTCCAAAAAGTGAGGGAATTTTTCTTTGAGGAAACTTTCTACTGCTTCTTTCATCGTACGACCAGGGGTTTATTTCTTTCGTTCAATTCCTGGATTTTGTGCATCACTTCCTGACGTCTTTCTTCCAGCCCCTGAGTTTTCAATTTTTCCTGCAACTGAACGAGTGCGTCCAAGATTGCTTCCGGACGAGGAGGACAACCGGGCACATAAACGTCTACGGGAAGAATTCGATCCACACCTTGCAGAACTCCGTATGTATTGAACATCCCACCGGAAGAAGCGCAGGCTCCTACGCTGATGACAAACTTTGGTTCCGCCATCTGATCGTAGATCTGACGAAGTACGGGAGCCATCTTGTAGGTGATCGTTCCGAGAACGAGGATCATGTCCGCCTGACGCGGAGAAAACGAAGGACGTTCCGCTCCGAAACGGGCGATATCGTAGTCCGAACAAGAAGCGCTCATATATTCGATTCCGCAACAAGCCGTCGCGAAAGGATACGGCCAAAGGGAATAACTTCTTCCCCATTGAATCACGGATTCAACGTTTCCGAGTTGAATCATGTCGCCCAGGGCTTGGCCCGGAGCTTTGCTAAGATCACTCAATCCCATTCCAGTGCTCCTTTCTTCCAGATATAGTATAAGCCCACGACTAAAGTGAGAACAAACACAAACATCTCGAAGATGAGAAAAAACCCGATTCCCGCATTCTTAAATCCAATCAGATTGACTGCGTAAGGAAAAAGAAAGACGGCCTCAATATCGAACAAAATAAAAAGAACTGCGACGAGATAAAACTTAATGTTGAAAAGTCCTCTCGCATCCCCGTAGTATTGTACGCCGCACTCGAAAGTGTCTTGCGGCTTGGACTTTTTTTTGGGGCCGATGAGTATGGCAAGGGTAAGAATCAGAGTGGAGAAACCAACTCCGAGTAAGAATTGAATTAATAAAGGGCCAAGGTGCTCGGGAGCGCTATCCATAGCTCCTATTAGACTCCGGTTTGCATATGGCCTGTCAATCAATTTCGTGATTATCTCGCGATCCATAGAGAGCGAGATAGCCGGTGGACAGCAGAGCATTATCGAACGATTCGTACAGAGTGAGGTTGAGTTTTGCGAGCAACCTCCGACGAAGCCGGGAAAGGACGCGGGGCAAACCCAAAACCACAAAATGGAATCTTCGCTTGTTCCCCAAATGCCTTTCAAATCCAAAGCTTCTAATTGAAACAGAGAATCAAAAGAAAAACGACCGGAAAGAAAAAACGAGAAAAGAAGACTAAAAAAGTAACTTTGTAATATTTCATGAGATTCTAATCTTAAATTTAGAACAAGAATCTGCATTCTTAAAAAGGCCCGCGCAAAAATGAGAATTTATAATCTGAAAAGACGCGTGCGACTGCAAGTTCAGCGATGGAAACTTTCTCTCTATGAATCTTCTTTCGCGAAGAAGGGCCGAATTAGTTTGACAAAAAACAGATAGACAAATCAAAGCACTGGCTTCTCCTAGGAGAGGTCCCGACAAAGGAAAACGAATTGTCCGTCGCAAGCAACGCAGATCACTTTTCCTGGAAAGAGAACCTTCTTCTTTTTTCACTTCGTTTTTCTCTCGCCCTTATCCTATTCTTTCTTCTTTTTACCGATTGTTCTACTTCTAAAAATTCCATTTTCGGAACGGTGTTTGTTCGACGGGGTTTTACACCCGAAAGAAAAACGAAACACATCGTATTTCCGATCCAGATTCGTTCGGGTTGGCTCTTAAAAGATCAAAATGCAGATCAGAGAAAATTCGTCGAATCTCGGAGTTTTGAAAAGTTAGAACTGACGATTTTGAATTACGGTGGAAAGGTTCAAGAAAGATACAACACGGAAAGACAGTTTCGTTCTACGATAGAAAACGAATCCGGCTTTAGCGAGGAAAAGGGAATCAAGATCGCCAAACTTCTCAAAGGCGACGTTGCAGTTTTTACGGACTTTACGGATTACGGAACCGTTTCCGGAAACGCGATCTTAGAAGTCACTGTCAAAGCGATGGACGTCGAAAACGGAGAGATCGTCTGGAAGGCGATGTATTCGGGAAAGGCCTTGGGTCTTCAGGATAGCTTTGACCTTTCCAATTTAGAATCGGAAATTTTCACACAACTGACAAATAGATTAAAACAAAAAATGGAGTAAGGAGAACAACATGGCTAAGGTAGTATTATCCAGTTTTGCAGAATTAGAAGCCTACACCGGAAAAGAAATCGGAACTTCCGATTATCACACGATCACCCAGGAACAAGTCAATCGGTTTGCAGATGCGACTCTGGATCATCAGTGGATACATACGGATCCCGAAAGAGCGGCGAAGGAATCCCCGTTCGGCACGACGATTGCACACGGATATCTTACTCTTTCCATGGCACCCTACCTCTTGTCTCAAATATTAGAATTAAAGAATATTAAGATGGGGATCAATTACGGAATGGAAAAACTTCGGTTTTTAGAACCCGTAAAAGTAGGAAGCAAATTGAGAATCAGAGCGGAGTTGATCGAGCTAAAAGACCTAAGAGGTACGGCGAGAATGACTCTGAAGATGACTTTTGAAACCGAAGGATCAACGAAAGCGGCCGCGGTCGGAGAGGTAATCTATCTATATCAATTTGCCTGATGGAAAAAAATTTCTAAAATTAGGTAAAATATGAGTCCTAGACTGATCATCTATATGGTCTCGAGAATTCGAGACGAATTTCACAGACACCTGAACCTGGAACTAAAAGAAAAGGGCTTAGGCGCACTCACGACGACCCACGCGGATATCTTATTCGCTCTCGTAAAGAAAAAACGAGCGCAGATGCAAGAGATAGCCAAGATGATCAATCGGGATAAATCCACGTTAACCGCCCTTGTAGACAAACTGGAAACTTTGGGCTTTGTTGAAAGAACGAGGGACCCGGACGATCAGAGGATCGTTCACTTGGAACTGACGCCGAAAGCATATACGGTTCGTCCCGTTTTACTCGGCATTTCAAGATCCCTGGTAAACAATCTCTACAAGGGTTTTACGGAAGACGAAAAAAGAGAATTGGCTCGACTTCTCGTAAAACTCTATCAGAATCAAAACCCGGATTCCGTAGGCTCCAGCTATTTCCTACAATAAATAAGGAAAACAAAAATATGACTTCTTTCCAACCAATTCTATCCTGGATCGTGGGCTTGATTCTATTCTTCCTTTCCGGAATTCATTTTTATTGGTTGGTCGGAGGTCAAACGGGCGGAAGCAAGGTAATTCCGGAATTAAACGGAAAGCCGACCTTTCGACCCGGAAAACTTTCAACCGCTTTGGTAGGAATTCTACTCTTCTGCGCGGCCTTATTGCCGATCGGTCTTACTCTCGAAATCCCGTTTGGAATCCCAAAAACCTTATTCCATTACGGAACGTTCTTTCTTTCCGTCGTATTTCTTCTCCGTGCTGTGGGAGACTTTCGAATGGTAGGTTTTTTCAAAAGTATAAGGGACACGACGTTTGCGAAGTACGATACAAAATATTATTGCCCTCTTTGTCTTTTGATTTCCACCCTTCTCTTTTTTTCTGCGATCTAAGAAAGAATCTCAGATTTTTCAGAAAAGAAATTATTTTCCATTTGATAAAATCGAGGCTTGGATTTCTATTCACCCGCATGAAATCAAACCATAAATTCTCCGATAAACTCCGTTATCATTTCGACAATTTTATGTCCAAAGGCGGGGGCGCGGTTTTCGCGGCTCTGATCACCTTATTTTTAATCGCATTCTTAACCCTATCGATCTTACGCGTGTTAGGCGGATGGATCTTTCCTGACGAATCGATCCAAGGAAAGGGAGAATTTCTGTGGAGAGTATTCTTACAGATCTCCGACGCGGGTGCTGTCGCGGAAGATGGAGAATCAAACTGGTTCAATAAAATCTCCGGAATTCTTACCGTATTTCTCGGACTCGTTCTCTTTTCGAGTTTGGTGGCTTTTATTACAAACCAATTTGATCAGAAGATCCAAGATCTAAGAAAGGGCAAAAGCGACGTATTGGAATCCAACCATACGATCATTCTCGGCTTCGGAGTCAGGGTCGTCGAGATCATCAAAGAACTCATTGAAGCCAATTCATCCGAGTCAAGAGCCGTCGTCGTGATCCTCTCGGAAGAAGACAAGGAGGTGATGGACGATTTTCTCGCAGACAACTTAACCGAACGTAAAACTACAAAAGTGATCACACGCTCCGGAACTCCATCGAGTTTACATTCTCTCAGAAAAGTAAACGCAAAAGAAGCAAAGTCAGTTCTTGTTCTCAACGCATCCGGCGACGAAGAATCGAAAGAAGGAAGATCCATCGGAGACGCGAAAGTTTTAAAATCTTTGATGGCATTGGTCGCGCTCGGACAAGGCAAGGAACTTCCCCCCATCGTCGCGGAACTCTACGGAGAAGAAAATCGACAGATCGCACAAGAACTCTCCTCTTCCATCCAAGTGATGGACGAAAGGAATATACTCGCCAAACTTTTGGTACAAACCTCCAGAACCTCGGGACTCGCGATCGTCTATTCGAACTTAGTCGGTTTTGAAGGAGACGAGATCTATTTTTACAAACCGAAAAACGGCTGGAACGGGCTTCCCTTTCAGGAAATTTCATTTCGGTTTAACGAATCAGTTCCTCTGGGATTTCGAAAAGAAGACGGGGACATCCTCCTCAATCCTCCGGCCAACTACGTCCCGGGAGACGAAGAAGACGCAGTACTCTTAGCGGAAGACGATTCTAAGATTCGTTATGCGGACAATGCAGTCGCGAGTCCCAGAGATTTTCAGACTCCTAAAAAGAAACGTTCGAATCCGATCGACAAACAGTTGATCGTCGGATGGAATTCTAAAAGTCCTCTCATCGTGGAAGAATACGCTAAGTTTGTCGCGCCCGGTTCCACGATCGACCTTTTGGTAAAACAGATCGACGACGACTTTAAAAGTTCCGTCGTTCGGTTGAAAAAGAAATATCCGAAAATCACATTACGCTCCTTTCAAGCGGATCTTTCCCAAGAATCGGTTATGAAAAGACTCGCTCCCGAATCTTACGATTCCGTAATCTTCTTAGCCGAAGAAAAAGAAAACATAGAGGAAGTCGACGCACAAACGATCTCACTTCTTCTACGCTTCCGTCAATATTTCAAACGTTATGCGTTTAAGACCGGAAACCAACCGACGACTCAGTTGATCACAGAGATTATGAACTCCGAGAATACGGAAATCGTTTTAGAAACCGGAGTCAAAGACTTCCTGATTTCCAACCAATTCGTTTCCAAGATGATGGCTCAGGTTTCGCAAGAGCCGGACGTTATGCGCGTTTATGAGAATCTTTTCAGTCCGGAAGGAAGCGAGATCTACCTCAAACCCGTGTCCTTGTATTTCGAAAATTCTTCTCAGGTTTTGTCCTTCGCTGATTGTGCCAACGCCGCACTCAAACGAGGAGAAACGTGTTTTGGAATTCGAATCGCATCGGAAGAAAAGGACGAAGAAAAAGGATACGGCGTTCACTTAATTCCGCCAAAGGATACTCAATTTTCGATCAGACCGGAAGATACATTGATCGTACTCGCGGAAGATCAAACTTAAAAAAGCCCATTCACTCTTCTAAGGAAAAACCCATTCTTATTTTTTTAAGAATGGGAAATCACAAAGTATCGATAGGAAAAAATTCGGTCTTATTCTCTTTTAAAATCCTTTTTTATCTGAGAGCGTAGACAAGACATCGATCTTAGACCATCTTGTCAAAGTAGTTCAAAAACGGTTGAAGGATCTTATAAGATTCGATCGTATTCTTAATAAAATTTTTCGAGAGGACTTCTGCGTCGCTTGCATTTTTTTCCACAACGTAACTCGTATATTGAATCCACTCAAAATCGGGATGATCTTTGGAAAATCCTCTCGGAGCGGTTTTGAGTTTCATATCGGAAAGAGTTCCGAACTCTTTTTCTAACTTTTTGTCCTGAACGATCTTCTTAAAAACATTCGAATTTTCTAAAATACCTTCGCGAACTTTTCTCAAAATTTTAGGTTCGGGCATATACAATCCGCCCGCGATAAAAGATTGGTTTCCCGGTTGAATGTGAATGTAGAAAAGAGGTCGTCCCAGATCCTTCCCCGCGGAACCGATGCTCGCTCCAAAATTGGTTTTATATGGTTCCTTGTTTTTTGAAAATCGAACGTCTCTATAGATCCGAAAGATGCATTTTTTCGGATCCACTCCCGCGAGCGCAGGATTGACCTTTGCAAGTCCGATGACGAGTTCTCCGATCAAATTTTCAAAGTCGTCCTTGGCCGCGGTAAAGAGTGATTTATTTTTTTCCAGCCAGGGTTTGTTATTATTCTTCGCTATATTTTTTAAGAAGTCGAGAGTGGATTGTTGAAGCATGAAAAAACCTTTCGATTCAAAATGTTCTCTTCTTTGAAACGATCAAGTAAAAATGGTTTTTTTAGAATCGAAAAAAAATCAGGAAATCGTTTCGTTACGAAAGATAGAATCGATTTTTTCGATGATGACGGCGTCTTTTTCAACCGAGAAGCGTGCGTCCTTCAAATCGGAAACTAACGTTTTAAGTTCCTTTTGTATGTTAGGCGGAAGTTTTCTAAAATCCGGAACCAAAAGAGAATTGAGATCCCCCGGTTCGGCCTTCCAAAGTCCTCTCGCATATTCCCTTCTTCTCGTTTCCAAATCCTTTTTCGAATCCGAAGAAATCAGATAGGCGTAAACCGCGTCCACCCATTCTTCCATCCCTGGTGCAGGAGTGAATCCGTGAAAACAGGTCAAATGAACCACGTTGCTAAAATTTCTTACGATTCGAATTTCAGTTCTATGAAAACTGGAAGCGAGTATCGGACAAGAAGACTTTGCTTCCTGGCTAAACCAATTCCTTCTCCTGGAGGGAAGAAATCTGCGATTGACCCCCTTTGTAAGGCCGCTCTGTAGATACTTCTGAAGAGTTTCAGACTTGTTCGAATCAAGTTCGTTTTTTACGTCCAAAAGCCAGACCTTGGCTCCTTTACGGCTCAATTCTTCCCAATCGGAATATAAGAATATTCTATTTCTCGCATATTGTGATTTTGGAATACAGGTTCTAAAATATTCTTCCGGGATTCCCGATTCTTCCACCATCGTCTTCGTAAAGAGAAAAAAATCATTGTCTCCGGTCGCGATTCCTCTTGTAAACTTCCCGAATTCCAAAAGTGGAACCAACAGATCGGAAGAATCTTTTTCAGAATCGTTCTTTTTCTCCAACGGATAATTCTTCTTCTCCATACGATGAAAGATCGGGCTCCATTTGGCTTCCGGATCCGGAAACGGGATCCATTCCGTCTCGATCGATTCCACGGCGCCCAGCGCAAGTTTGGATTTGTCCGTAAAAAAACCGGGTTTAAGCCTCGCCCAATAAAATCCCGATTTTTTTTCCTTTTCGGAGTTTTCCAAAAGAAGAATACAGGAACTCGTGACCGCTTCGTCAAAAAGACTATCTTGCGGAGATAAAAGAAAAAGAGAATGAAGAAGACCAGATTTTTTAAGCACCGTTTTGATAAAAACCCCGTAGCCGGAGTTGAAAAAATCTTGAGGTACGAGGAAGGCGGCCCTTCCACCCACGCTAATCATATTCAAACATTTTAATAGAAAGAAAACATAGAGGTTTGCGGTTCCGGGTAATCTTTTTTCCAAGTCTCCGCCGAAACGTTTATTTAATTCTTTTGAATAAGCCCTGTCGCTTATCTTTTTATAAGGAGGATTGCAAAGGATAACATCGAACTTTTGTTCCTTAGTTTCGAGAAGGAAATCTTGATCAAAGAAATGAAGGGAACCGTTGCGAGAAATTTTATCTTCTAAGGAATGTCTGCTAGATACTAAACAGTGAAGATCGAGGTCAAAACCAACCCATTCGGCTTTGAGTTCAGGTTGTTTGTCGAGAAGGCTTGAAAAAAACACACCGTTCCCGATTGCAGGATCCAGTATACGTTTTGAATTTTCTGGCGAGGAGATGCGGTCCGCGCCGAGAACCCAGTCTACCAGGAAATCTGCTACTTTTTCGGGAGTAAAAAACTGTCCTAGAAATTTATTTTTTATTTTTCGATTTGCCTCTTGGGACATTTATACCGTGCAATTCCAAATCTTTCGCCGAACAAGCGAATGCAATTTTCTTCATACAAACACAGTCCTAAGAACTAACGTCTGTTAAAGACAAAAATTTCAGAAGCAGAGAAGCTAACAACCAGTAAATTATCTATGTAGCATTAACGCCAATTAGGTGAATGAGTATACTATAGGTCAAACTATAAAACACACTTTGTTTAAGTATCGTTTAGAGTCCAGTCAGGTGTATACAAAAAGATTAAGCGAAATGGAATTTAACCGGATATCAACTTGGATTTGAGAACTTAAAAAGGCTTTATCATAATAAAATTATGTATTTTTACACGGTCGAATCATGAAAAGCGATGAATGAAGTTATTTCTGACTCAAATGTTTTTACTTCATTCCGTCTAAATCCGTTTTATATGCTCCGCCCGTTTTTATTTAGAGCTATCAACTTATAGAATTTGATATTTTCTCTCAGATTCGGAAAGTTCTTTCCAGAGGAGTTTCAAAACTTAATCGATTTCGATTTTTTTAGCAGGATAGAATCAGATATTGTGAAATGCGGTTATTTCAAAGAACAATGTGAGATAACGTAAACACGAAATCAAAAACGAAATATAAGTCGAACGGAATGGCGGGACCAAAAGAACAAAAGATACTTTAGTGTTAGAAAGTTATAATTAAGTAGTAATAAAAGTCCGACTGAATTCTTAGATTCAATGGACTTTTATTAAAAAGAATCTTAGACTTTCGTAAAGGGAATTACGAGATTACTGAGTGATCCGATCCGGATTCTCTTTGATTCCGAGTCGTTTTAGAATCAGAGTTTCGAGTGAATCGAATTTTTGTCTGCGCGCTTCCTCTAAGGAAGTTCTTCCGTGCACATCCGCGAGACTTGGATCGGCTCCAAGCTCTAAAAGTTTTTGCGCTAAGCCAACTCTCTTTCTGAGAATCGCCTGTAAAAGAGGAGAAATTCCTTCCGCGTTTCTATGGTTTACGTTTGTTCCGGACTTTATAAGAAGATCGACGATTCTGGAATCAAACTCGGATTCTTCCGAGATAAAATGAAGTGCGTTGTCCGCTCCCAACTGAGTCGTCTTGCCTTCCACATTTGTTTCGTGAAGACGACTTGTGTAATCCGGCTTCGCGTTGTTTTTCAAAAGCACTTCCACGATGGAAAAATTCTGCTGAGAAGACCCGGCTCCGCACGCGAGGAAGAGAGGAAATTCTTCCGGGTTGCCTTTGTCAAAATTTACATCGGCGTGATTTTCGATTAAGAATTGTACGAGGACGAGATTCCCGTGTCGAATCGCAAGATTCAAAATAGAAACGGGAACCGTTCTTCCGGAAGAATCAACCTTGGATGAATATTCTATCTTAGCTCCGGATTCGATCAGACGTTTTGGAACCGCCAAGTCGTCTATGTCTAAGACCTTCACATCCAAAAGTCCGGAAAAACTTTCCGAAAGGACGGAACTCCCGTCCCGATCTTGGGCGTTCACGTTGGCTCCCGCACGAATCAAAACTTCCGCTACTTCCGGTCTGTGATCCGCAATCATCAAAGCGGTCTTTCCGCGAGAATCCGTCGCGTCCACGGTCGCTCCGGCTTGGAGTAGAATCTGGGTCTTTTTGGGATCTCCTTCCTGAACGGATCTCAAGAACTCGTTGTCCAGGACCGGATCCGCAACGAGTAAGAATGGGAATATCACTATGAGAGAAGGGATTTTGCGAATTGTAGAAATCATTGTATATCAAAAGACCGTTTGTAGTTATTAGATCGGATTTCCGGTGGTTGTATATCCACATTTTTAGAACCCCTTTTTTCTCGGAATCCTAAAAACATCCTTTTTATCTTGACCCGCGATTCTTTCCGGAGTTCCTCTTGTTTTCGGAGTTGGATCATGTCAAAATCATTTAAAGAATATACCTACTATGATGCTACCGGTCTCGCCGACTTAGTTCGAAAAAAAAAGGTTCATCCTTCGGAACTCGTAGAATCGGCAATCGAAAGAATCGAATCCATAAACCCAGGACTCAACGCCGTCATAAACCGTTTCTATGAAGAAGCTCGTAAGACCGCAAAGACCAAACTTCCGGAAGGTCCGTTTCGAGGAGTTCCGATTCTTGTCAAAGACATCGTTCATTCCATAGGAGGCGCGCGTCTCACTTCCGGTTCGAAAGCGTTTCGAAACTATATCTCCCCCGTCGATTCCGAATTTATCAAGAGACTGCGGAGTGCGGGAACTCTTTTCTTAGGACAGACAAACGTTCCGGAATTTGCACTCATGGGAATCACCGAACCTAAGTTACACGGTCCTACGCGAAATCCTTGGAACCTGGAAAGAACTCCAGGAGGTTCTTCCGGAGGTTCCGCAGCGGCAGTCGCCTCTGGAATGGTTCCGGTTGCGACCGCTTCCGACGGAGGAGGATCGATTCGAATTCCCGCCGCCTATTGCGGGTTATTCGGACTCAAACCCACTCGAGGAAGAACTCCGGTTGGTCCTTATTTTGGAAGATTCTGGCAGGGAGCCTCGGTGGATCACGTTTTGTCGAGAACCGTTCGAGACAGCGCGGCGTTTCTCGACGCGTTATGCGGAATCGAAAGCTCAGGCGCATTTTCTTTTGAAGAATCCAAGACGAGTTATCTTTCCGAGATCAAAAAATCTCCGGGCAAACTGAGAATCGCATTCTCCACTCAATCTCCGATCGGAACTCCGGTGCATCCGGATTGTGTGGAGTCGGTCGTTCACACCGCAAAACTTTTGCATTCTCTCGGACACAAGGTCGAAGAAAAAGACGCGCCCGTGGACGGGAAGGCAATCGGAAGAGCATTTATCACGATGTATTTCGGTGAAATGGCCGCTCAATTAAAAAACTTAGAACCCATTCTCGGAAGAAAGGCAACGATGAGCGACGTGGAATCCGTGACTTGGATTCTCGGACTTTTGGGAAGAACCGTTTCCGCCGGAGAATTTGTAAGAACCCTGCAAGAATGGGATAAGGCGGCTCTTGCTATGGAAACCTTTCACGAGACTTACGATATTTATTTGACCCCGACAACCGCGATGCCGCCTGCAAAGATCGGAGAACTGGAACCCAAGTTAGGTGAAAAGATCGCGATGCAAGTCGTGGGTCGTCTGGGTTTGGGAAGAATGTTACTCGCTTCCGGTCTCGTTGATGAACTCGTCGAAAAAAGTCTTTCGAGAACTCCGTTCACACAACTCGCAAACTTAACGGGACAACCTTCAGTTTCGATTCCGATCGGACAAACGAGCGATCAGCTTCCTTTGGGATTACAGTTCACTGCGGCGAAAAGAAGAGAAGACGTTCTCTTTCGTCTGAGCGCGCAATTGGAAAAAGCCGTGCCTTGGTCGAAACATAAGTAAGTTTTTGTAGGAGTTACGACGTTTTGTAGTGCAACTTGCGGGCCCCACCCTGGTTGGGCGGAGGGGCGGGTGGTGGAAAAAATCCGGAAACTTTCGTATATCAGAGAATTCTAATTCTTGCAAGTAAAATTCCATTTTGTAGGAACTCTAACAAAATCCCTTCCTTGTGGGACGATTCTCGTTGCAGTTCTTCTCAACTTGTGGCTAAGGTTTGCTGATTGGGTGGAGGTGGCGGGTTCGTGGGAAAAATCGGGAAACATTCCTTTATCATAAAAATATTATATTGTCGAAATTTGTTTGGCTTCAATTCGTAGGAACTCCTACAAAAAGTCAAGAGCCTACAAAAATATGGAAATTTTAAAATTCATTCTAAGTGAGAAATCTTAGAATCTTTGTTTTTCAATTCATAAAAAAGAATGCAAAACAGCGTAGAGAAAATCTGATTGTTTCTTTTTTATCTAATGCAGAGACGGTTTTCAATGGAGTATATATGAATCGATTCTTTTGGCTTCAGTTAATGTTCGTAGTTCTCATTCTTTTTTCCTTGGGTTGCAAAAAACAATCTCTCTCTTCCTTCGAAGAAGATGGGAAATACGGCTTCAGAGATCAGAACGGAAAAGTTGTAATCGCGCCGCAATATTCTTTTAGTTATGATTTTGATGAGAATGGGGTCGCTTTCGTTTTTGGAGAAAGCGGATGGTCCTGCATCGACGAAACAAATCGAGTTTTGTTAAATCCTTTTTTGTTTGATAACGGTCCCGATCCTTTTTTTGGTGGTTTGGCTCGTTTTAAAGAAAACAATAAAATCGGTTTTTTTGATAGTCACTGTAATAAGATCATTGCAGCTCAATTTGATTTCGCCTTTCCTTTTGAGGAAGATTTCACAGTTGTTTGTCTTGGTTGCAAATCGGTAAAGATGGATGAACATTCTACAATTGAGGGCGGGAATTACGGCCTCATCGATAAAAATGGGAAAATTATAATTCCGATAGAATATGATTCCATCTCAACCGATCGGGACAAAAAAATTGCGCGGGCAACCAAGGGCAAGGTAGCAAAAGACATTCCGATTTTTTAATGCGATTTTAGGGGATGGGAGAATGAAAGTCGAAAAACGATGGAGTTCCTACTTTTCTTTCATCGAAGGAATCAGTTTGAAATGAAAAGGGAGACAATGGATCTTTCTTTTTTCTGTGGCCCGAAACAGAAGCCCTTCCCGAAAAAAGTAGGAACTCCCTCTTCTATCCACTTTTAAAAACAAAATATCTCTTGATTCCAGGTCACAACCCCGAAAAGCTTTCCACTCCATGATCCCCGTCTTACTCATCGGCCTTGGAAGAATCGCCTCTCTTCTCGAAAAAGATTCTCTGAGAAATCATCCCTGCACGCACGCGGGATCGATCTTTTCTCCTTGGGGAAAAAAGAAATTCATTCTTCTGGGAGCGATCGATCCTTCGGAAGATCGACGCCGACAATTTTGCAAAGATTGGAATATTCAAGAAAACAAATGTTTCTCCGACTTTCGGGAATGGTCCAGGGAGTTTTCATCTTGGAAAAACCGGGGACCGGATTCTACTCCGTTCAAAAATTTTGAAAAAGAGGGAGTTCCTACTTCGACCGCTTCCAACCGAAAGACTTCTTCCCAAACAACCCGTAAGGTCGGAACCTCGTCCAAAACGAAAACGCCCTTCGTCTCCTTGCACCCAGATTCCGAAGCAAAAAGTAGGAACTCACACCTTCCGGAAAAAGACATCGATCTCGGAAATTGTCTCGTCGTGATCGCGACCCCTTCGGACACACACTTTGAACTCGCAAGAACCGCGATCCATTTTGGATTCCGACATTTGCTCGTAGAAAAACCGGTCTGCCATTCTCTTCCTCTCGCAAAAAAACTAGCAAAACTCTGCAAAGAAACGGGGACGGATCTCCGGGTAAATCACGAACGACGTTATCATCCCCTCTACAGACGAGTTCGCAAATGGATTCAAGAAGAAACCTTCGGTCCGGTCCGAACGATCCGAGCTTCCGTCCTGACATCCGCGAGAAATCCGGGAAGAGCGATCCTCGATCAGACCGGACCTCTCTTTCATGACGGAACTCACGCAGTCGATCTTCTCACGTGGTATCTGGGAGTTCCGGATCGGATTCATTCCGTCCTCAGGTCCTATCCCCATTCTCCCGTAGAAGAACAAGCGGTGGCGCTCCTCACTTATCCGAAAGGAGAAACCGTATTCTTAGAAGCGGGGGGAATGCGGAAATACTTTCAGTTCGAGTTGGACATCCAAACGGAATCGGCGCGTTTTCTCGTGGGGAACGACGAGGTCCGATTCTGGAAATCCAAACCTTCTCGCAAATACAAAGGATTTAATAGTTTGACTCCGGTTTCAATTTCCGAAAAATCTTCCGCAGGCTCCAATCCGTTTCTCAATCTCTATGAATCGCTTTTCCGACATCTTCGCGGAAAACCTTCTCAGATCACGGGAGACATGGAGGAGAATCTTCAGATTCTTTCCATCTTGGATACGATACGGAAGAAAGCCGAAAAAAGAATCCTAGAGGTTTAGAATTTTTGTCTATGCTCGTTTCTTCCACAACCGGAACAGCCGAACCTCAGGAAACTCAATCCTATAGAAGGCATAGCAGCGCCTGGAGATTCTGGAACGCGAGCACCTTTGTCTGGAAAAAGATCTGGTCTATATTCTGGTTTTTTAAATTTGGAAGAATCCTCTTTCCTTCCTATCGCAACGAAGCCGTCCAAGAAAAATACTTTCGCAGTCTCGGAGAAGACAGTCGGAATTTCTTCTTATCCATGGGCGGGGTTTATATCAAACTCGGGCAGTATCTCGGAAACCTCTCTCATATCTTTCCGGATTCTTTTACGGAATCTCTTCAAGACTTACAAGACAGAGTCCCTCCTCATCCCTTCTCCGAAATCGAAGAACGTTTTCGTTTGGAATTCGGAAAAGAAATCACAAAAGTATTTCCGAACATCCAGAGCGTTCCCGAGGCGAGCGCTTCGACCGCACAGGTTCACGTAGCTTCGATCGGAGGACAAAAGGTCGCCGTCAAAGTTCTCTATCCTGGAATCGAATCTCTCATCGCAAACGATCTCAAAAACATCCGCTCCTTTCTCAAGCGGATCAATCGTTATCTCTTTCGTTTCGAATACAAAAAGGTCCACGACGAGATCAACCATCTTGTAACCAGAGAAACCGATCTCAAACTCGAAGCCGATTCTTACGATCGTATGCGGACCTTTTTTGCGGAAGAACCGGACTACGTCTTTCCGAAAGTCATCCGTCAATTTTCAGGAAAGAGTGTTCTCGTTACCGAGTTCATTGATGGCGTCAAAATCACCCGCGCGACCCCGGTTCTCAAAGGACAAGCGAAGTCGAGACCCGTAGAACTCCTCGTCAAAGCATACGTCCTCATGATCTTTCAGTATCGTTTTTATCACGCGGATCCTCATCCCGGAAATCTCATCTACACTCCCGATGAAAAACTCTGTTTTATCGATTTCGGAGCGGTAGGAGAAATGGGAGCGAACGGAGTCTTTGCTCTCAAAAAAATATTTCTCTCCGCGATCAGCAAGGATTACTACGGAGTTGTCTCCGGTTTGGAAGACATAGGCGCTCTTTCCGAAACCGCGGATCGGGACAAACTCGAAGAAGTCGTCCGTTATTCCTTGGAGAAACTCGGAAGATTTATCGCCGATACGGATTACTTTAAGAATCTTTCCTTGGATCAGATTCATACAAGAGAAGATCGACTCTTTTTGAAAGAGATCAATTCCAGCCTAAAAGAAATTTTTAGAATGATTCAGATCCCTGAAAATTTCATTTTCCTGGAAAGGGTCTTAGGTTTACTGGTAGGGATCACTTCGATCCTGGATCCTTATAGAACCGTTTTAGATTACGGAGAAAAACCGTTCCGGACAGTCGCCACCGGAAAAGAAGGCGGACTGGAGTCCCTTTTGTTAAACGAAGATAAAAATCTTTTAGGAAACACCCTCTCCATTCCCGGAGAATTTTATAAAGTACTCCAGAATATCAATCGGGGAAAACAGGGAATCCAACTTCGGGAAGTGGAACGGCATACTCGAAAGATGTATGTTTTGGGACATCAGATTCTCTATTCCGGATTCTTGATTGCAGGAATTCATTTCGGAAATTATTATCTCGAAAAAGGATTGGAAATGCAGAGCTGGGGATTTTTCGGAACCTCCGCGTTTTTCGGACTTGTACTCATCTATTCATTCTGGAAGAATAAACTTAAAAAGAAAGGAAACCCCTTGTGAAATATTTTGAAAAACGATTTTTAGATGTCTATCGTCCTCTCTATCTGGGGGTCATCTTTATCGGCGTCGTATTGGATCTCCTGACAAAGTTCCTCGTAATTCTCTACTATCAACCGCATCGTTACGTGGAAGTTCTCGGAAACTTTTTTAGAATGACTCTTACGTTTAACACCGGTTTTGTTTTTGGAGCCTTCCAAGACAACGCGATTCCTTCCTTGGTAGCGACCGGAGTCGCGATCATCTTTTTGATCGGTTACAGATGGAAGAATTTCGACCTCGGAAATCCTTGGGGTTGGAATCTCGTAATGGCCGGAGCCTTCGGAAACTTCTTGGATAAATTCTTTGTAAAGATTCCGGGAACCGGTTTTAGAATCGGGTTTCATCCCAATCCGGGAGAATACATCGGAGTCGTGGACTTTTTAGATTTCGACTGGCCCGACTTTTTGCTCTTCTCAAGATGGCCAGCGTTTAACGTAGCGGACTCTTGTGTCACGGTCGGACTTACGATCTTGATTCTTACGATGAAATTGGAAGAGGAGAAATAATTCTTTGAAAGCCTTGGACCTGCCCATCTGGAGAAAGATATTCAGCCGAAAGGAAGCGAACAATAAGGAGATCATTCAATTTCTTCGGGAGACGAGCGTCTTTGGAAGAATGAAAAAAAGAACCCTCATTGAAATCGCAAGAATGGTGCACGTTCGAGAATACCAAGAAGGAGAAACCGTCTTTAGACAAGGAGAAGTCGGAGCCGGCTTTTATCTCGTCTACGAAGGTTCCGTCGTGATCCGTTCCGTTCGAGACGGAATCGAACTCGATCTAGCACATCTCGACCAACACGCGTTCTTTGGAGAACTTTCTCTCTTTACCGAGGAAAGAAGAACCGCGAGCGCAATCGCAATGGAACATACAACACTACTCGGCTTTTTTCAACCGGACTTAAAAGAAATCATAGAAACAAAACCGAGGATCGGAATCGAAATTCTCATGAGCCTTTCGACCGTCATCGTGGAAAGACTTCACAGAACCAACGGGCTTTTGGAAAAAGCATACTTCCGAGGAAAACAAAAGAATGCATAATACCGAAAGAAGGGAACTCTCCGAATATTTTATTCGAATCAGTTTTTTTCTGATCGTGGCGTTTACGATCGTCGTTTCCCTCTGGGGCCTTCAACTTTTAGCCGTTCCCATCGTAATGGCTCTTCTGATCTTTTACGCTTTCAATGGAACGATCAACAATCTGGAAAGCATCGGGATTCCTAGAATTCTTTCGATCGCGATTCTGATGATTATGATCAGTATACCGATCTATATCTTTATCAACTCGGTCGCTCCGCCGATCGTTTCTACGCTCAATCCGATTCTTAAAAATTGGAAACAAGACCTGGACGACGCGAAGTTCAAGTATCTGACCGTAACCGTCAATCTTCAGTTTAACGAATTTCCCTCCAGCTGGAACGAAACTTTAAGACCGGACGAATTGATCAAAAAGATCGCGGAACTGATGCACGAGCAGGTGAAAAGTCTCGTATCTTATTTTCCGACTCTGATCGGTTATATGATCATCACTCCCCTCTTCGCATTTTTATTTTTGCTAAACGGAAATGGGATGTATAAGAATCTGATTTCTCTGATCCCGAATCGTTATTTCGAAATGGCGTTGATGGTCACCTATAAGATCAACGAACAGATGACAAACTATCTCAAGAGCCTTATGATCCAGAGCGCGATCATCTGTGTCGTTTCGACTACGGGCTTTTATATCATTGGCCTGCCTTACTTTTATATTTTCGGATTGTTTTTAGGAGTCGCAAACTCCGTGCCTTATTTGGGCCCGATCATGGGGGCGATTCCGCCGCTCTTTTTCTCGCTCGTAATCGGAGGAAGTTCTTCCACGGAAATGATGACCTCGATTCTAATTGTGGTTTTGATCGCACAGATCATAGACAACTTTATCATTCAACCGGTTGTGATTTCAGGCTCCGTTTCTTTACATCCGATCGTAGTCGTCGGCGCTGTGACCGTCGGAGGAGCCGCTCTGGGTCTCGTGGGAATGTTGATTGCGGTTCCTATGGCGGCGATCTTAAAAGTCACGATCCAGACATTTTACAGCTCGATGAAAGATCACAATCTGCTGTGATCACCCGGTCGTGGAAGATTAGCTTTCCGATTTCGTCTAACAGACTTGAATTCGAAACAAAAGTTTCGATTCTCTAAAAAATCCGACTCCGTTTCCTTAACTCCGGAAAGATTGAATTTTAGTTTGTCTTCCAATCGCAACTCTGTTGAGAGAGAAGTTTATTGAGATCTTATCGGAAAAGAGCCTTTTCAAAGGACGTGCATTCCTACCCAAAAGTTGTCTGGACAGAGGAAGATCTGTCGGATCTACGACGGTCCTCCGTGAAAGTCGCGCGCCCCACCCAAATTTTGGGTGGTGGGGTGGGTGGCGGGAAAAACCTCGGGTGACTTTCCTATATCACAAAATTCTAATTTTGCAAGAAAAAAGTTCCGCGTAGGAACTCCGACAAACCCTTCTTCTCAAGACGATTCTCATTGCAGTTCCTCCCAGCTTCCGGCTAAGGACATTAGGCAAAAGAGGAAGATGAATCTAAATCACAAAACTCTGAAGTTTTTCCAGAAATTCCTTCTTCTCTGAAGCCTGAAAGGCACCTTGCGGAACAATCAAGGCGCTCAAAGAGGATACGTATAAAAAAAGATAATCCTTTGTTTCGACCACCTCGCTGATGGACCCCGGCTTGAACTGAGCGGAAGTATACAATGTCTCAAAGACAAGCAAATCACCGTCTAACGTGATTTTTTGTTTTCCGATCATTCCTTTGTTTTCTTTTTCGCGAAGCATTTTATCCACATTGTTTCTGAGTCGCCAAAAATAGAGACGATCAAAAAAAAAGAACCACGCGATTGCAAATAAGAAGATTGGAATATTGAATAGGAGAGGCGTTTCGTCTAAGTTTCGATAATTCAAAATCAAGAAAACGAACAAGGTCCAAATAGGAATGATGAGTTTCGCGATCATTCTTTTTCTTTTCGAAATTTTAGAATGACGAAAATGGTATTCATTGAAGTTTACGATATCTTCCAAAGTCAATTCGTAGTTGATTTGCATAGAGTGTATTACCGAATAAGTTTTATAGAATAATTTTTTATATCTTAGAATCGGGAACGATTTCGATCAACGATCGCGAGTCCGTGCCGAAAGAGGCAAAGAATCTTCCGAAATTCTATTGCGGATAAAATGGAAGCCCGATTTCAAGTTCTTTTTCGAAAAAATATCAGCCGAATCCAAGCCCAGTCGGTTCTTTTTAACAACAAGCGATCTTTTTCGATGTGAGCGCATTCTTATAAAATGATGAAAAATCTGTTCCAAATTTTTATTCGTTCCGGCGCTTAGAGCATTCCGTCAGTCGGTAATAAACGCTCGAAATGTTTCGGATTCTTTTTTACGATTCCGGAACTTTCGAACCATTGGCTTGTGGTTTCATTTTGATTTGAACTCCGTCCTTCCCGGGAACTCAACGCCTCGCTTTCTTCGCCCCCAACAGTTTTTGGAAAGACTTATCCAAAATCTGTCTGCATTCTTTAGAACAGTCTGTCGGAATTACGACAACTCTTCCGTAAAAGTCGCGCCCCGCCCGAATTTCGGGTGGAGGGGAGTGGAGGCGGGAAAAACCTCGGGTGACTTTCCTATATCACAAAATTCTAATTTTGCAAGAAAAAATCCCCGTGTCGGAACTACGACAAACCCTTCTTCTCGAGAAGATTCTCGCTGCAGTTCCTCCCAACTTCCGGGTAAGGTTATGCGCTTTGGAACAAACTCTAAATCAGAAATGCAGGAACCGTTATGAGCGGAAGACCGGGATCATGATCAGAGTAATAAAACGGAAAATCATTGGATCGAGAAGAAGTCGAAAATTCCGAACTAAAAAACGTTTGAATCTTGAGAGACCAAATCTCTCAAAACAAACCGTTCACACCGTTGATCGTGACGGTTTTGATAACTTCCTTATCTTTCTCCGATTCGGCGACCTTCCAGTTGACTCCCGAAGAAGTGGAAAGAAGGCTCCTTCCGATTCCGGAGCGACCGAGAGCGGAACCGACTCCGGTGACTCTTGCGATAAAAATTCCGTATTTGGAGGAAAGTTTCGCATAACGTTCCAAGTCTTCAGCGTGTGTGGAATCCGTTTCCAAGACCGAATCAATATGAAAAAGAAGATTTACGTTCTGAGATTTTAATTCCTCCAGACGTTTTGGATTTTCGATTTCTTTTCCCGTCACGATTCCGAATCGAAACCCGCTCATGATAAAAATCGTTTCGGCCTCTCCCCCCACCGCCGGCTTTTCCGAAGCCAACAACTCGTGTTTTTCATACCAATCCACGACGACCACGCTTTGTATGATCGGCACCGAAAGTTTTAATTTCCCGGAATCGTCCTTTCTAAAAATAGAACCTCCGATAATTACGCCTTTATAATATTCTGAAATCTGCAACAACTCGTCCGTCAGGTGTTTTGCTTTTTCGGAAGAACCTTCGGGAGTAGAGGAAGAATTGTAAAACGGAAAGTATTCCGGAAGAAGGAGAAAGTCCGACTTCTCCTTTGCCAGTTTCGATTTTTGTTCGTTTGTGATGGGTTGATTGAGATGTTTTTGAAAAAGAGTTACTTTTGCGGATGCCAATAATCGATACCTTCCTGATTTAATCCCCTAAGATGGAAGGATCAACACCCAGCGAATCCGCATCCAGATTCTCGGAAGAACCGATTTCTCCTTGAGCGGCTCCGCCACCGGAAATTCCAAGATCCGATTCTCCGGTGGGTTGTTGCTCCGTCTTAATTCCGAATTCTTTCTCCATCTCTTCCGATGAAAGTTCGGTGACTCCCCCGAAAAGATCTCCGTTCTCGAGTCTTCCCGCAAGGGCGATCGAATAACAATAGGATTCCATAATACATTGTTTGATCGGTTTTTTGTTGAGTCTTCTTTTGGATTCCATGAGATCGAAGGCCATGAGTTCTTCCATGTTCGTAACGATCTCTTTTTTCGACTTCATATCCGCGATCAGCTTCTCTAAAATTTCTCCGGTCTTTTCCACGAATTCTTTTACGGTCACTCGAACGTTTCTGGATTGTTGACTTCTTTTCGTTTCGAGAGCTGTCGTTTTTTTCGAAGCCTCGATATAGTTCGCGCCCGGATTTTTAAGATGGTTCTTTAGTTCTTTATAATATTGATCGTAGATTCTAAACTGTTCGATCGACGCTCGAGTAGTTTCGTAGTGGTCGATCATCTTCTCGCGATAATCCACCTTCGCGCCGTTTATGATCGTTGGTTTGATTTCTATCTTCTTCGTGGTCATCACAAAAGAGTATTCCGCGTCGAATTCCTTAAAAAACAACCAGGTTAGAAAGGCTTTGTCAGCCGAAGGAATGAGGTCGTGTTCTCCCTTGGGATCGTGTTTTTTGCGAAGTTGATCGAGAGAAAGCATACGCATCAATTTCAGACCGTATTTCAATTCCTTGCTGAGAGATTCTTCCGGATTGATTTCTTCCTTCTTCTCTTCTTCTGCGACTTCTTCTTCCGGGGCCGCGCCTCCGGAGATTTCATCCAATTCTTCTCCCTGTTGTCTTTGTCCCGGCTTTTCTTCCGGAAAAATTCCAATCACGGATTCCATCGTGTTGCTTAGGAGCGGAATGTTTTTATTCTCGTTTCTCAATACTACGAGGTAGAGTTTTTCAAAAAGAGTTCCGTAGAGATAATCGAATTCTTGGAGCGCCCTCTTCTTCTTCGTATTATAAATACTCGAAGGTTTTCCTTCCAGTTTTTCAAGCGCTGCGTAACCTAAGGTCACGGCCTTTACATAACTTCCTTGAAACGGATAAACATAGTATAATTTTCTAAAGATAGAATAGATAGGATCTCTGACTCTGGAAATTCCCACCGGAAGATCAGGAGCCGCGTTATGCGGTTCTATGACCTGATTGACTTCCGCGTTATCATAGAGTTTGTGCATTCTCCCTATGAGTTCTATGTAGATAGGATTTTGTGCGTCGAGTTCCTTTGCGATCTTTCCCGCATAGGCAGGATTTCCAAGAATATCATTCCCCACAAAGTTCATTTCTAAGATGGCTTTTTTTCCGGAAAGATTGAATTCCGATAAGAAAGAAGGTAGGAGTTCCGACGAAGAAAAACCGGTGACCCTTCCTAACCAACATTTGACTCGAACTGAAAAACGATTGATGAAGTTTCCCATCTCGTCTTCAAGAGCTTTACGGTCTCTCGGAGCCGGTCCTCGAGATTGAGGAACTCCTTTTCCTCCGGAAACATTAGAAGATCCGGAACGACCTCCCGATCCTCCGCCGGGACGCGAAGAAGAATCTCTTCCTCCGGCCTGACTTCTCTGGCCTTGACGAACGTTGGGCTGGCTGGTTTTACGGGCTGCTTCTTCTTTCTTTTTATCCTTATCGTTGACGACCTTGCCGCCAGCAGACTGGAATTTATCGAACATTTCTTTTCTGGCCTTATCATCCAGATTGTTCACTCCAATGGAGCGTTTTGTTTTATCAAACTCAGCCATAATGCAACCCTTGCAATCCCGCGTCTCAGTTCAAATTTGCAGTTCTGAGAAATAAATCAAGAAAGATACTGATTCATTTTACTTCTTGACAGACCTTTCTTCCGGGTGTTTTTTCGATCTGATGATCATCCGCAGCGAGATTCGAGAGAACCATATCGTTCTTAGCGTTCTTGAAGATATTCTGATGGATAATTCAAGGGATTTCTACTACGAATTTGAAGAATCGATAAAAACCGGTAGTCCTGAAATCATCAGTTTTTTCCTAGGAAAAGTCAAATTCATAGATTCTTCCGGAATCGGCATTATTATCAAAGTACGTAATCAAATCCGCGAAAAAAACGGCACTGTAAACATATTCGGCCTCAATAAATCCTTAAACTCGGTGTTTCGACTATCGGGTTTGGATAAAATTGTGAACCTTTATACGAACGAAGAGTTTCTAAACAAGTATCCGATTTTTCAGGAGTTTGTGGATCAAAATTCTAAATGAAACTAATATTCCAATCTTTCTCTGTTCTTGTCATTCTTCTCCTTGTTCAATGCTCCTGGGTCCACGAAAGAGGGATCTTCTTCTGGGGCAAAAGTCAGAACTTAATTTATAACTCTGAAGAAGTCGCGTATTTCAAAATTTCCCCTTCCAAAGTCGATCAGTTTGATGAATTTGTTCCTCCGGGTCCCTTTTCTCATCCCGTCGATCTCAAACCGGAACAATGGAAGGATCTTTTAGGAAATCTCAAGTATGTAAAAAAATCCTCTCTCGGCTTTTTTACGGATCACGTCTTTTCAGATGGAGAATTGGAGATCATCGCAAGAGATCTTCCTCACGTTTTAAAATCTCTTCCTGAAAATAAGATCCTCGTTTTGATCACGAAATACGATGACATTCAATCCGTAATTTCCACGGAAGAATTGACCACGGCTCTTGTCTGGGGTGATAAAACAAAGGTGAACATCGTCTTTGGTAAGATCAAAAGAGAAATCATCGATAAAAACATCGGTTTTGATTTTAGTCTCTGGACGGATATCAGACAGATCTATCTCACAAACGTTTCAGACGGAACCGAGATTTCGGATAACGGAGCGGTTCAATTCCAAACGGTAAAGAACGTTCCCAATCGTAAGTGGGTGGTTTTTAATCTGGATCAGATGGATCAGTATAAATTCAAACCTCGAAAGAGAAACGAAATTCGTAAACTTACGGACGAAAACGATCGACCCGGCGGCGGTTGATCGACTTCCTTCGTTTTCCCCTTCTTCTCCGATCGATTTAGAGAGATTCTTGAAAAAGAATTTCTCTAAAAAAGACAAAATCCCTTCCTCAAATTCCTCTCCTCTTGAATCAAAAACAATAAGATTTAAAGCAATAATCCGCTCTTAACTCCTAACCTTTTTTTTCTTTGAAAGACCGGATCTTTGTTTAGAATTTTTGAATGTGTATTCTTCCGAAATTGGATTCGAAACGGACTTTAAAGTCCGAAAGCAAGTGTTTTTTTGCAAGGATGATTTGTCGGAAGAAGTTTACAGCTTTGCAGAAGAGTTAAAAAGTGTGAGTTCCTACTTTTCAAGCCTCAGAGAAAGATTCGTTCTATCTTTGTCTGAAATTCTCTTTTGTTAAAATAGAATTTTGTGACATCGATTTAAATGTGAGAGTTCCTACTTTTGAAAGATTCGTCGCCGTCTACGGAGAACGTTTAGAAAACCGAGGAGTTCCTACTTTAAGAAATGGAAAACGCCGATGCAATCGAGCCTTTTTAAAAGTGAGAGTTCCCACTTCCCTTGGAACTACGAAATTTCTCCCTTGTTCTATTTTGTGTGAGTTCCACCTTTTCATAGGGAAATCTGAAAATCAGTCCTTTGAAAAACGAGGGAGTTCCCACACTTCTGAGTTCCTACTTTTTTAAAGGATTTTCCGCAAGGCTTCAAAGTCCGGTTTCCCTGGAGGATTCAAGTTTGTATCTCCAGCCAAGGCCATTGTAAAAAACTGTGGGAACTCCCGCATGTCCCTCTCCATTTTGAAAAGTGAGATCGGGTCCGGGCTAAAATCAGAATTCATTTCCCGGAGAGGGGGTAGCGGAAAACGCGAATGCGTTTGTAGCGAGGGGGAAACCTCCCCCTTTTTATCCATTATCCTACGACAGACTTACAACGACCGCAGAGGTCCCCTTCTTTTTCGATGTCTTCGGTATGTCTCCAACAACGAGGACATTCTCCTTGCGCAGGTTTCAAAACCTTTACGGAGAATTTTTCATTCTCATGAGAAGATAGGACTTCCAACTTAGGATTGGTTTCGTGCACTTGCGATACGACAAAGAGCAGTTCCAAGGTTTCTTTCGGGAGAAACTTTGTGAGTTGTGATCCATCCTTTGGAGTGATCTCAAGACCCGCTTCGAGTGACTTCCCAAGTTTGCCTTCTTGTCTGGCGAGTTCAAGCGCCTTCTGAACGGCTTCCCTTGCCTGCAGAGCGGATTCGAACTTCTCTTCGAGCCCAGGATTCTTCCAAGATTTGAAATCCGGAAACGTTTGTAAGAATACGGATTCTTTTTTTCCGTTTTCAGCCCAGACCTCTTCGGCGGTAAAACTCAAGATCGGCGCCGTAAGAATACTTAACGTTTCCAGAATATGCTGTAACGCGGTCGCAGAAGATCTTCTCGTTTTGGAATTTCTTGCGTCGCAATACATTCGATCTCGAATCATATCAAAATAATCCTGAGACAAGGTCACCGTACAAAATAGAATGAGTTTTTGATAGATCTGATGAAACTGATACGTTTCATAACTCGCACCCGCGTCTTCCACAAACTGAGCGAGTTTGGAAAGATAGAATCGATCCAACTCTTCCAATTCTTCAAAGGGAAGATTTTGTTCCGCGCTATGACCTTCTAAATTTCCGAGAAGATAGCGGAATGTATTTCTGATCTTTCGATATTGTTCGGATACGATCTTGATAGATTCTTTTCCCACCTTGATATCGTCTCTGAAGTCCAGAGAACTTACCCAAAGTCTAAGAATATCGGCTCCGAACACGTTGATGATATCGGTGGTAGGATCGATTCCGTTTCCAAGAGATTTGGACATCGGGTGCCCTTTCTCATCCAGAACGTATCCGTGAGTCAATACCGTTTTGTAGGGAGGAATTCCTCTGAGAGCCATCGACGGCCAGAGCGAAGACTGAAACCAACCCCTGTGTTGATCGGAACCTTCCAAGTATAGATCCGCGGACGGTTCATTCTTTCTTTCGTCTAACACGGCAAAGCTGGAAACCCCGGAGTCAAACCAAACGTCTAAAATATCGTTTCCTTTTTTGAAAGAATCCTTTCCGCACTTCTCGCACTTTGCATCGGAAGGAAGAAGCTCGCTCGCTTTCTCGGAATACCAGATCTCGATTCCTTTTTCCCGAACCTTCTGAGTAAAAAATTGAATCGAAGCCGCGTTGATATGAGTTTCTCCGCAGGATTCGCAGGTAAACGCGGGAATCGGAACTCCCCAGTTTCTCTGACGAGACAAACACCAATCCGGTCTTGTCTCCACCATCGAACGAATTCTTGTGATTCCCCAATTCGGAATCCACTGAACCCCGTCGATCGCCGCGAGAGATTTTTCTCTGAGTTCGTTAAAATCCATCTTAAAAAACCACTGCGGCGTTGCGCGAAAGATCAGAGGTTTTTTACTTCTCCAGCTATGAGGATAAGAATGTTCGAACTCACTGTGATGAAAGAGTAAGCCCTTGTCTTTTAAAAGTTCTATGATGAGAGGGTTTGCATCAAAGACCTTGGTTCCCTGCATGAGCGGAAATTCATCGGTATATTTTCCATAATCATCCACGGGTGAGAATGGTTCGAGTCCGGCCGCGAGTCCCACCTTGTAGTCGTCTTGTCCGTGTCCGGGCGCCGTGTGAACACAACCGGTTCCCGCTTCCAGAGTCACGTGATCTCCAAAGAGAGGAATGGAAACTCGATCTATAAAAGGATGTTGGAATTGGAGAGCCGCGAGTTCGTCCGTAGTGATCGGTTTTACTTTTGTCAACGCGACTCCGGTCGCGGTCGTCACGTTTTCGGCGAGTCCGTCTGCGAGAATCAATTCCTCTCCGGACTCCGTTTTAAAAATAGAATATTCAATTTTTCTGTTAAAGCAAATCGCAAGATTGGCAGGAAGAGTCCAAGGGGTCGTCGTCCAAATTAAACAGTAACGATTGTTTTCTCCGATCACGGGAAACTTTACATAGATCGAAGGGGAAACGTGAGGATAGTATTCGATCTCGGCTTCCGCGTGCGCCGTCGCCAAATCGATCGACCAATAGACCGGCTTTTTGCCGCGATAGACGTAACCTTTCTGAAAAAGATCTCCGAATACTTCCACGATTCTCGCTTCGAAATCGGGAGACATCGTTTTGTAGATTCTTCCTTCTTCCCAGAAACAAAGAAAACGACTCAAGTCTTCGCTTTGTTTTCCCACAAACTCTTCGGCGTAGTTTCTACAAAGTTGTCTTAGTTCCTCGGGACCGGTTTCACGGGCCTTCTTTCCTAAATTCTTCAAAACCTGAACTTCGATCGGAAGTCCGTGACAATCCCATCCGGGAATCATGTCCGTATAATAACCGGCGAGGGCCTTCGATTTTACGATCGTATCTTTTAAGATCTTATTGAGAGCGTGACCCAAATGAAAATTTCCGTTCGCATAAGGAGGGCCGTCGTGAAGAATGAATTCTTTTTTTCCTTTTCTTTGTTCCCTCATCTTACGAAAGATCTGCCCAGACTTCCAAGCCTGGACCTGAGCGGGTTCTCTTTTTGCAAGATCGGCCTTCATAGGAAAGTCGGTTTTGGGTAGAAGTACGGTAGATGAATACGGATTTTCTTTTTGTGTTTCGCTCATATAGATATCAATAGTCGATTTTTGTTTTAGGGAGAATCGCTTGGAGTTTCTCTGCGTCTTCTCCTTTGAGTGATGTTTTTTTAATATTCAATCTTTTTAAACGAGTTAGATTCTTCAGCTTTGTGTAATTTGCCGGAAGAACTTTGATCCCCGAGTTTAGATTCAGATCCAATTCTTCCAAGTTGGAAAGACTCGCAAGAATGTCCACGTCCGTCTCGGTCAGAGTCAGCTTGTTCTGATCCATGTAGATCGTTTTGATTTCCGGTAAAAAAAGAAGTTCGGACGGAAGATTGGTAAGATCGTTGTTCCCCGCGAGAAGAACTTTCAGATTCTTTAATTTAGAAAGCTCGGAAGGAAAGGTTGTGAGGTCGTTTCCGAAAACGTTGAGTTGTTCCACACTCTTACATTCTCCGAGGGAATCCGGAAGAGCGGCCAAACTGTTGAGACGAAGGTCCAGACGTTTTAAATTGGGAAATCCGCAAGCTCCCTCGGGAATTGCAGTCAACTTTTGCATTCCTAAATCGAGAATCGTTACCGAAGCGGGATTCGCCTTCGCTTCGTTTAATATTTCTTCCGCATTCTTCTTGCAGGCAGTTGCAAAAACAACGGACAGAGAGAGAAAAAGAATCAGGGTTTGCTTTTGTAAATAGAGAGACTTCATTCTTTCCTTTTCCTTTTTTAGAGTGCGAATATGGCTTCTAAACCGTTTTCATAGGGCTCGTTCAACTGATCAAAAGAAAGACGGATTCCTTCTTTTTGAAATTCTAATACTCCACTTTCGTTCGTCTTTCCGACTGAATAGAATTTGAGTCCGGAAGCTTGTGTTTGTTTTTGAATCTCTTCCTTCTCGGAGGATACAAAGCCGACGAGAACCGCCGTGGAAGTTTCTCCAAAAAGAGTCAGATCGAGACGATCTTGTTTGAGAGAACTCAAGTCCGCGGAAATTCCAAGACGAGAAAAAAGAACCGTCTTTGAAAGTGCGATCGCGATTCCTCCGAGAGAAAGATCTCGGGCCGATTTCAAAATTCCTTTTTCATTCAAGGAAAGAATCAAATTGCAGAGGGCCAATTCTTCTTTGATATCGAGTTCCGGAATCGCTCCGTTGACTTGTCCGTAAACCTTTTTTAAGTATTCGCTTCCACCGAGAGAAGGGCGGAAGTTTCCGAGGATCGCAAGTTCTATGCCGGCTTCTTTCGGAAAGTTGGAAAGAAGTTTTGTTTTGTCTTGAAGAATTCCCACCATTCCGATCGTAGGAGTCGGGAAGATCGGGCCTTCCGGAGACTCGTTGTAAAAGGAAACGTTTCCTCCGGTTACGGGGAGTTCGAGAAAACGGCAGGCGTCCCCCATCCCTCGAATACATTCCGAAAACATATAGTAGTTTTCCGGAATATAAGGATTTGCGAAATTGAGATTATTTGTGACTCCGAGAGGACGCGCGCCAGTTACATAGACGTTACGAGCCGATTCACAAACCGCAAACTCGGCGCCCTTGTAAGGATCCAGATACGTGTATCTGGAATTACAATCGGTTGCGGTCGCGAGCGCCTTGTTTGTGTCGGGGATTGAGGAAAGTCCTCCGTCGAGTCCGGGCCCTATGAGTTTTACGAGTCCAACTTCGCTGTCGTATTGTTCCGTGATCGGCCTTCTGGAACAGACGTTCCAAGAAGAAAGAATTTGAATCAGGACTTCGGTCGCATTCTTACCCGAAGTTACGTCGGGAAGAGAATCCGGTTTCCATGATTTTACCTCGTCCAGATAAGAAGGACGTTTGGTTTCGCGTTCGTAACGGGGAGCTCCTCCGCCTAACACGAGACATTCGGCGGGGATATGGGCCTTGCGGATTCCACCCATAAGAATTTCGATAAATCCGTCGTTTGTGATTTCTCCGATTTGAACCGCATTCAAATTCCATTTTTCGAATATAGATACGAGCTCGGCTTCTTTTCCTTTTTTAGGAACCACAAGCATTCTTTCTTGAGATTCGGAAAGCATCGCTTCGTAGGCGTTCATTCCGGTTTCGCGGAAAGGAACGAGATCCAAGTTGATCTTCATCCCTGTCTTTCCCTTTGCGCTCATCTCCGAAGTAGCACAGGAAATTCCCGCGGCGCCCATATCCTGAATTCCGATCAAGAGACCTTTCTGAATCGCTTCGAGGCTCGCTTCCATAAGAAGTTTTTCCATAAACGGATCTCCGACTTGAACTGCGGAACGTTTGGATTCGGATTCTTTTGAAAGGTCTTTGGAAGCAAAGGAGGCTCCGTGGATTCCGTCTCTTCCCGTCGTAGCTCCGACGATATAAACCGCGTTTCCGATTTGTCCACCGGTGGTCGCACTCGCCATCTGATCGTGACGAACAATTCCGACCGTCATCGCGTTTACGAGAGGATTTTTAGAAAAACATTCATCGATAAAAAGTTCTCCACCTGAAACCGCGATCCCGAGAGAATTTCCGTAGTCGCCGATTCCTTTGACCGCGCGAGAAAGAAGATATTTGTTTCGGGGTTCGTCGGGATTTCCAAAACGAAGAGAATTGAGAGAAACGATCGGGCGAGCGCCCATCGTAAAGATATCTCTCATGATTCCGCCGACACCGGTCGCCGCGCCTTGATACGGTTCCACTGCAGTCGGGTGATTGTGACTTTCGATCTTAAAGACCACGGCGAGTCCGTCGCCGATATCCATCGCGCCCGCGTTCTCTTCTCCGGCTTTTGCGAGGAGCTTATCCGAAGAGGTTGGGAGCGTCTTTAATTTTAGAATCGAGTTTTTATAAGAACAGTGTTCCGACCACATTGCGGAAAAAATTCCGAGTTCTGTGGAGTTCGGGATTCTTCCCAGGATGTCCTGGATTTTTTGAAATTCTTCTGCGGTAAGCCCGTGTTCCAGGGCGTCTTGTAAGGAGACGGCGTCTTTTTCCATCGATTGTCAGTATTTTTTCTGAGTCGCCCTCTGAAAATCAAATATTCCGATAAATTCATCGAAGGAGTTCCCACATTCTCCGGGAAGAATGCCGATCTGGAGAGTGAAAGTTGCTCCTTAGAAAAATCGTGTTTCGTGAGAGTTCCCACAATGGCTCGAGAATAGCGATTGGTTATAGAATTTCGAAGTCCATTGAAATGTAGGAACTCCTTCTTAGATCCGAAAATTTTCAGTTCACAAAAGTTAGCCCGCGATCTTCCGACGAGAAAACTCATCCAACTCACGCGCAAATTCTTTCGAATCCCCCTCGATAGAATCCAGATCGAGGAGAAAGTATTGAACCGCGTGGATTCTTACTTTCAAAAATAAATAGTGCTTTTTAGAAATGATCTTCAACAATTCTTCCGGAAGAATCTTGAGTTCTCCCTTTTCATCGGAGATCTTCAATTCATTCTCCGAGATCGAAATTTTTCCGTTGGTATCTTGAAACCGAATTCTTCTCAAAAAAATAAATGGCCTTAGGATATAATACACGCCGAGAAATCCAAAAAACAAAGGAATCACGTAACGATCCGTTCCATAGTAGAAATAAAATTCCAGAGCGGAGATGATCAATAGAAGAAAGGGTAGAAATCTTCTCTGAAACCAAAGAATCGGTCGATTGTAATAACCGAACAAATAATTCTTCTTTTGTTGTTTTACGTTTAAGATATACGAGTATTCCACATTCGCTCCAAAATTTCGAGTTTCTTTCGTCCTGATAGAATCAACAATCCTCATCTCCTTTTTTGAAACGGAAACGAAAAAGATCGAAGAGTATTCTTTTTGTTTATAACAATGAGTAAGAAGAGATTTCATCTCGGCGACAGCAACGCCGAAACATTTCCGCGCCTCAAAACTAAATTCAATTTTTTGAATCAAGTCAGAATTGATAAATTCTCATCTCAAACCGCAGAAGCACTTCGCATAACAATTCCATACCCAATTCTATTCTAAAATTGAATTTGAGCGAAGCCGTTCCGAAAATAAATCAGATCGAATAGTAGTTTCTTCGATAATACAACAAGGGACGTTGTGTATCGTCGGCCCCGGCCGAGACAACTCTTCCGATTACGATCGAATGATCCCCTCCGTCCACAAACTGATCCACTTCGCATTCGATATAAGAAAGAGTATTCGGAAGAATGGGGAGATCCAATTCTCCTTTTTTACAATTGAGTTCTTCGATAAGCGCGTGTTTGTCGGTTTTTCCCGAGGCGAATTGATTGGAAAGAGAATCCTGTCCTTGTGCTAAAATATTGATCACGAATTTTCCTTCGCTTCGAATCGGATCGTGACTTGCGATATTCTTCTGCAAACAAAAAAGAACCAGAGGAGGATTGAGAGAAAGAGAACTAAAACTGCTTACGGTTAGACCGCTGTTTTTCCCAAGATGAGAATATGTAATGACGGTGACACCCGACGGAAAATGCGAGAGTGCATTCTTAAAAACTTCGTCCGTGATTTTCATGAGGTCGATCTTAAAAACGGAAAGTTCTCTGTCAACTTCTCGCCGGGACAAACCGAACTTGGATAAAAATTTAGATCAAAGAATTCTTAGATTTTACTTTGTAAAAATCGACCTTACTCCTTCGGATGTTTTTTTACGAAACAAATTCGAAGGAGTAAGTATCCGGTTTATTTTTCTCGAGTCAACAATGTAAAAACGAGAGCCAAGACGGCGGGGAACCCTTGCGTAAAAAGAATGGAGAACTTAGCGGTCGCCGCGCCAAAAATACCCGCAACGATGATACAACCTAAGAAAAAAAGAATCGTCTTCTCGCTTTGTTTTTTATCGGACACAAAGAAGGTTCCCCAGAATAAACCCGCGGAAAGAAAGCCGTTGTAAAGTCCTTGGTTCATCGCAAGTTTTACGGAAACGCTCGCGACTTCGGGTGTCATGTTAAAGAGTTTGAGAACAAACGGGGTTTCCCAGAGAAACATTTCCAGAACTAAAAAGAGAATGTGTTCTACTGCGACAAAGATTACTAAGATCGTTTTGGTGAGTTTCATTGGATTTCCTTTCGGTATTCGTGCATTTGGAAAACGGGTCCGCGAAACTGTTACAGTTTTTCAAAAAAAATCATCTCCAATTTAAACTCTTTTCAAAACTTTTTCAGGCTTACAAAGCGGATAAACCGAATTGACAGGGTCGATTCCAACAAAAAGAATCAGAAGAATCCCGAACGGATATCTTCTTTTTCTAAAATTTCGAAGCTGGAGAATTGTTATGCGAAATCGTTTTTATTTAATTCTGACTCTCTTTGTTTCCGTATCATTTTCTTTTTCCTGTCTCTGGATCATTCGACCTTCCGGAAATTATTCGGAACACATAAGTCCCAAAGAACCGGATTATACACTTTTAAAGTTTTGGTCGGCGCTCCCTCAAACAAAAGACGAAGCGGACAAGGTTCCTTCGGAATCTTTTCTCCAAGACAACCAGAGCCAAGCGTTAGTGGACGTCTTCTTTGTTCATCCGACGACGTTTTATGGAAGAGAATGGAACGCTTCCCTGGAAGATACGCGAGTAAACGAAAGAACCGACGAATCAACGATTCGTCAACAAGCTAGTGTTTTTAACTGTTGCGCCAAAATCTACGCGCCTCGTTATAGACAGGCCACTCTCTATTCTTTTTTAGACGCGGAAAACGGAAAACTTGCCTTAGAATTAGCATATCAAGATGTACTCAAGTCTTTTGAAACCTATCTCAAAGAATGGAACCAAGGAAGACCCTTTATCATCGCGTCTCACAGCCAAGGAACCCACCTCGCGACTCGACTCTTACGGGAAAAAATAGACAATTCTCCCCTTACCGATCAACTCGTCGCTGCGTATTTACTCGGTGGCGCGGTGCCGATCGGTTCTTATAAAAAAATTCCTGTCTGTTCAAACAACACTCAGACGGGTTGTGTGATCAGCTGGAGAACTTTTGGAGAAAAGGCAGAAGTCGGCAAACTTCCTCACGATCTAAAAGGCCCTTATATGTGCGTCAATCCGATCAGTTGGAACGCGGACGAAATTCTCGCGAGCGCGGATTTACATTCCGGCGGAGTAAACGGAAAATTCAAAACAATAAAACCCAAACTCTGTAGCGCGCGTTGCAGCGACGGCGTTCTTCGAATTTCTAAACCGAATGCGGATGGTTTTTCCCGTTGGTTCAGTGATAACTATCACGTATTGGATTACGGAATTTTTTATCAAAACATTCGAAACAACCTTCCGGAAAGAATCGACACCTTTCTAAAATCGAAGAAGAATTAGATTTTCAATTTGCACTGGACTTCGTCGCGACGTCATACACGATTGAATTTTAAAAGGAGAATTCGATGACTTCCTCCGAATTGGAAGCTAAGACGCAAGAATTTAAAAAGATCGTTCCCGTCGAAATAACGATCACACGCTGGGAACATTCTCTCAAGGTAGCGGAGATTGCAAAAGAGTTGGCGATCCTTCATTCTCAGGAAGAAGCCGGTCTTGCTTATCTCGCCGGAATCGTTCACGACATTACAAAACAAAAAACCCCGGAATTTCACCTAACGTTATTCAAGGAATCCGGTCAGGAAGAATTGGAACAACTTCCTTCCGCCGCCTGGCACGCCTACTCTGCGGCCATCTATCTCAAGTCGCAATACAATCTAAAAAACGAATCCGTTCTTTCTGCGGTTCGCAATCACACGTTAGGTGCGGAAACCCCAGGCCCTTTGGATCTAATACTTTATGCAGCCGATTTTTTAGGATCCGAATACGCAGAGAAAAATCCGCTCTATCCGGAATGGAGAGAACAAGCTCGTAAGAATCTATTTATGGGAGTTCTTTACAAGGCGAAGAATACGATGCAAGATTTGATTTTAGGAAATAAAAAAATTCATCCGAGAACGGTAGCGACTTACAACCTCGCCGTTTCAAAATGTGAAACGAAGTTATAAAATCAAGGTTCGAAACGAGTAAGAGAACCCACTCGTTTCGAACACTTTTGAATTACGAATTCGATCTTTTATCCACAGCCCAACCGATCGAAAACGCAACGATCATAATCGGGAGATAACGCAATCCGATCTGGATAAAATAATCGGAGACACTCATCTTCGACATCGGGATCAAAATCAAAAAGTCCAAACCCCAATTGATAACCAGCCAGACAAAACCTGCAAACAGGAGAGTAGATAAAACCTTTCCTGCGACTTTTACCGCGAGTGATGCAAGTAAAAGACTTCCCGTAAGACTGCCGACGAGAAGCATAACGGTCTTAAACAAAAAAAGATCCGTCAGCAATATTCCATCCCTCGAATAAAACGGAATCGCGACCGCGAAGGGAATCAACCAAACCAAAAATCCATAGCTCAAAATTCTAACCAAATACTGTTTCATTTTTCTTTCCTAATAGTTTTCATAAGTTTAAAATCGCTTTCGAGAATTTTAGGAATTTATCCTAAGCCCTCACGGATTCAATCCTTATTCCGCATGAGATAAAGATTCGTTACGGGCGGAAGTTTAGGTTCTGAGTCCGGCTTCTAACGTTCTTGCCCGCTTCTCTACTTTAGAATCGAACCGTTCTCTGATTATAATAGTTTCAATCCGTATTCTCTTCCAAAGGAATTTTCTCTTCGGATACGATCTCAGAATGATGATTCCGATACGCGGTCAAAAGCGAACCCGGAAAAAGAAGTCTCGAAACCATACTCAGGGTTCCGGTCGAAACCTGCAATTCTTCGGGCGCCAACTTCATTCTTTCTTGAGAATATTCAATTTTCATAATTCTTCTCCAAATTTTTCCTTAAAATAATTTCCCCAGTGCGGACGACTTCCGTCCAAATCCGTAAAACCGTATTCTTCGGATAACTTCCAGGTGCTCGTAGAAGTTCCAGTCTTTTCGAAGACGTTCTTATCCTCTGCAAGGGAAACGACCGCTCGACCGATATACGCGGGAGTTTCAGAGACGATAAAGTGCGGGTCTTTTAGGACCGCGTCCTTCCAGTTTTTTTCTTGAACTCCGAAATGATCGAGCATGGCCTCCGATCTCAAAAAACCGGGAGTCAACGAAAGAGCCGTAATTCCGAAAGGTTTTAGTTCCTCAGAAATACAACGGGAAAGATTGATGATAGAAGACTTTATTAAAGTATAATATAGATTTCCGCGGTAGCGATAATCGATTCCGTCGGTGATTTCCAAAATCAAACCGGAACGATTCCGAATCATCAGAGGTGCGGCGAAGTAGTTTGTGATGAGATGAGATTCCAAACAAGTTCTCTGGACTTTGATTCCATTTTCGAGAGAATGTTCCCAAAATCTTTCGTCCCAGCGGATATAAGGATCCCCTCCCCAAACATCGTTAACGAGAATGTCCAACTTCCCCTGCTCGCTATCGATCTTTCGAACGAGTTCGCTGACCTCGTTTGAGTTTGTATGATCCGTTTTGACTGCGATTCCTTTTCCTCCGCTTTCATTGACGAGCTCGGCGGTTTCCTCGATGGTTTCTTTTCGATTCATCTCGGAACGGGATTCCTTCGTGCTTCTTCCCGTAACATAAACGGTAGCGCCGGCTTCGCCTAACGCAATCGCTATGCCTCGCCCCGCTCCTCGAGTTCCTCCGGCGACCAAGGCCGTCTTACCCTCTAAAATTCTTTCTTTCATACCTTCATCTTAACCCGGAGAAGATGACAATTACTGTCATATATCTGAAATTCGGTTTGTTAAAATGCGTTATTTTTTGATTTCTGGAGAATTTAGAAAGAAATACATGACAGGTTTTGTCATAATTAATGTATTAGAATAGAATCATGCGCGCCGATCGACTCCTCTCCATTCTACTCCAACTCCAGGCAAAGGGAAGAATCTCTTCTCGCGATCTCGCGCGTAAACTCGAAGTATCGGAAAGAACCATTCATAGAGACATGGAGGCTTTGAGTGCCTCGGGGGTTCCCGTGTTCGCAGAACGAGGATCAAAAGGTGGTTGGGAATTATCCGAAGGTTATCGGACCAATCTTACCGGAATGAAAAAGGAAGAAGTTTTTTCGATGATTCTTACGAGCTCCACTCGTATCGCCTCCGATCTCGGACGAAAGAAAGAATTCGATTCCGCCTTTATGAAGTTTATGGCTTCTCTTCCCGCCGCGTATCAAGAAGAAGCTGAGATGATCAGAAAGAGAATTCATATCGACGGAGCCGGTTGGGGAAATTGGAAGGAAGAATTTCCGTTTCTTCCTTTGTTGCAGGAAGCGGTCTGGCAGGATCGAAAAGTGATTCTTCGTTACAAATCGGACGAGATCTCCAAAAAAAGAATCGTACTTCCGTTAGGCCTCGTCGCAAAAGGAAAGGTCTGGTATCTGATCGCAAAGTATGGAAAAGAATTTAGGACCTTTCGGATCTCAAGAATTCTCGAAGCACAACTCGGAGAATCCTTTGAAAGACCTAAGAAGTTCGATCTTGAAAAGTATTGGCAGGAAAGCACACAGGCATTCTTTTCAAAACTTCCGACCTATACCGTGTCTCTTAAAATCAAAACGGAAGAACTTAATCGGTTCAAATCGTTTACATACAATTGTATATTAGAATATTCTACAATGGACGATTACTGGATCAAAGCGAAAGTAAACTTTGAAACGATGGAATGGGCCCTGCACCACATACTCGGACTTGGAAATTCAGTCGTCGTCTTAGAACCGAAAGAACTTCGGGAAGCTGTCACCGCTTCCGCAGAAGGGATTCTCAAATCCTATTTGACTTCGTAGACTCCGACGGAATTTTGTTTTCCTTTTACGGAGACTTTTCCCAATTCTTGAAAGATATATTTTTTTCGATTTCGAATCTTCTGATAACTTTCATCGGAAAGAAGAATGTCCACTCCGTATTCTTTCGTAAGTCCCTCGATTCGAGAAGCAAGATTGACTGCGTCGGAGATGACCGTTCCGTCCATCCTCGCCTCTTCGCCGATGGTTCCTAACATCAAAACTCCCGTATGAATTCCGATCCCAATCCGAATCGGATCATAATTTCTTTCCAAACGGCTCTGGTTGTGTTCTTCCAAAGCTGATTTCATTTCTTTCGCGGCTTCCACCGCGTCGTCAGGAGAATCGGGAAACAAGGCCATGATCCCGTCGCCTAAATACTTATCCACGAACCCGCCGTGTTTTCGAATGATAGGCCCCATTCTTCCCATATAAGAATTTAAAAAATCGAAGTTATCTTTAGGAGTCATCCTTTCGGACAACTGAGTAAAGGATCGGATATCCGAAAAAAGGATCGTCATCTCCCTTTGGGTCTGATCTCCTAATTCAATTTCCGTAATATTCTTTTTCCCGAGAAACTTTAAAAACTCCAAAGGCACAAAACGACTGTAGGATTGATTTGTTCTCGTAAGATCCGCCGATAAGTTTTCGATCGAGACAAACGCCGAGGAGAACTTCAAAGATAACATATAAGACTGAGCGAAAATAAACGAAAAGAGTCCGATCGGAAGATAATATCCGTTACTCACGAGAGTTTGACTTTGTAAAATATCGTTGATCGCAGCCGCGATCAAAGCCAAAACTCCGATTCCCGCGATGATCGCCCCGTCTCGTTTTCGATAGATGAATCTTCCCAACCAAAAGAAAAAGAAAGGTAAGTAGAGAAGAAGCATTCCTTGGTAAGGAATTAGGGTCAGCGCGAAAATTTTAGTTGGGAAAAACAAAATGATAAGCGAAAAGAAACCTACGATCGCACTACAGATCTTTAATACAAACGTAGGCATGTCCCCGGGAAAAATACTGTCCATGTATTTCTGAAAAATCGGCCAAGCCAGATAAAAGGAAAGATATTCTACTTTGCTTCCGAGTTCCCAAGGTATGTCCGGAAATTTTTGTAGAATAAATCTTTCTCCGGTCATGAGCAAACGAACGACGATGACAAAACAAAATAAACCGAAGAACAAACTCGAGTTGTCTTTTCTTCGCAAAGAGAAAAGACCGAAATGGTAGAGAGCCATAATCGAAATACTTCCAAAAAGAAACATCTCGGTCGCAGAACGATTCTCCCTATCGTCTTGAATGTTCTTTTTGCTTCCGAGGCGAACCGTTTCCCAGATCCCACCTTTGAAATGATGAAAGTTGGAAACTTCCACTTGGATGAGAACTTCGTTTCCTGAAGTCTGAAAATCGACGTAACGAGGGAGATATTGCGGCCTAGAAGTGTTCTCGTCGGTTCCAACGACTCCACTTCGGATTAATTTTTTTCCATCCACCCAGATCGCTCCGGCCGTACCGACGTCTTGAAAACGAAGTCCGAGTGTGGTTTGGTTGTCGTTTAACAAAATCTTTAGCGTAAAAGTTCCGTATCCGTATGCCGCGGCCGAATCGACTCCTTCGATCTCTTTATAAGAATTCCAGATATCCGGTACGGGAACAAAATACGATTTAGCGTCGGGAAGAATCGTATTCGGTTTAGAAAGAAGGAGTTGTTTCCAGACAAAGGACCATTCCCCGTCCAGTTTAACGATCCCGTCGGAATTAAAATCCCATTCTCTCAGATCCAAAATTCCTTTCTCCGCGCGAGGCGGAATCTTAGAATTTCCGGAAGGTCCGCAGGAAGTAAACGTAAGAATACATAGAACAAAAAAAGTATTTAGAAAGAATGAGTCTCTTCGGTTTAACATCTCGACCTCGTATAACGCGCTACTTTTAGGATTTTCTAAATGGTATGTAACGAAAAGATTTGGAATTCATTTTCGTTCAACTCTTTCCAAAGAATAGGAAAGATTTTTATCAACTTTCTCGCCTCCGCCCGCTTTCAACATCTTCCATTCTTTGGAAAGAATTGTAAAAAAGCATTCGCTTGAATCCGGACGTTCGAGCGCCGCACCGGAACACCGCAAAGGCGATATAAGAATTGGATAAGATTATCAAATTCTTATAAAATGCATTGCTTTTCTTTTTTGAATCTGTCAAAAGAAAAACGAGGTAATCGATTCATGAAAAAATTCTTAACTCTCTTTGCGTTTTTACATTTATTCTCCGTTTCCATAGCGGCCAAAACGATTTCAAAAAATATCGTCTATCAAGAAGGGGAAACCACTTTGGAAGGTTATATCGCCTATCCGGAACTCGGCTCTAAAAAGACGGCTCCGGCGGTTCTCGTTGTACACGACTGGCTTGGTTTAGGAGAAAATTCTAAGATGCGCGCCGATAAGTTGGCTGAATTGGGTTACGTTGCGTTTGCGGCGGACATCTATGGAAAGGGAGTTCGTCCCAAAGGTATGGAAGAAGCTTCTAAGTTGGCCGGTCAGTTCAAACAAGATCGGAAACTGATGCGCGCAAGAATCACCGCGGCCTTGGAAACGTTAAAAGCACAACCGGAAGTCGACGCGCAGAACATTGCGGCCATCGGTTATTGTTTCGGCGGAACGGTCGCACTGGAACTCGCTCGAAGCGGGGCTCCCATCAAAGGAACCGTAAGTTTTCACGGAGGATTACAAACTCCTAATATAGAAGACGCGAAAAACATTACCGGTAAAGTCCTCGCCTTACACGGAGCAGACGATCCATTTGTAAAAAAAGAAGAAGTGGAAGTGTTTCAGGACGAGATGAGAAAGGCAGGAGTGGACTGGCAGTTTATTTCTTACGGAGGGGCAGTTCATTCGTTTACGATCAAAGACGCCGGAAACGATAACTCCAAAGGTGCGGCCTACAACGCGAAGGCGGATCGACGTTCTTGGATAGAACTCCTTTCCTTCTTTAAGGAAATTTTTCCAAAACCAAAAGTTTAATAAGAATGGAGCGGCTTTCTTTCTCTTGATCGTTATGTTTCGAAAGAAAGAAAGCTTTTTTCGTTAAAGATTAAAGGCTCGGGCGAGTAGATTATTTTTTATTCTTACCTTTCGGTCCTTTAGAACTTTTGAGAGAATGTTCATTTTCCAAAATCAGACCCGAACAAGGTGGAACCTTGAAGAGATCAAACTCATTGTGATCGTAGGTGTTGGTTGAAAAACAATACTTTCTGCAATCCGTTGAGTTAGAGAAAAGACGTTCTTTTTTTCCGAAATTAAAAATCACCATCTTCCGCTCTTTGTCAAACTCTCGAATATAAACGAGCATATCCTTCGGAACACCTTCTTCTATCAGAGTCAAACTTCCTTCTCTTAGAGCCTTACTTTCGTTTCGCAGATGAATGACCTTACGATAGACGCTCAGAAGAGAATCCTTGTCTTCGGATTCGGTGCTTACGTTTCTTACTTTATAATTTCCGTGAACTCGAATCCAAGGTTTTCCTTTTTTTGTGGTAAAACCCGCATTTGGAGAATCGTCCCATTGCATCGGAGATCTTGCTCTGTCGCGAATGATGATATCCGCCAAACCTAGGAATTCGGAAAGAGTATCGCCTAACCAGCGATAGATTCTTGCGAGCGGGTCTTGAGCCTCGGTGAGTTTGATCGTTTCATTTGTCATTCCGATCTCCTCACCATAGTATGTGACCGGAACACCTCTTGCCGTAAACTGAAACAGCGCTACCAACTTTCCCTTTTCCAAGTTGTTGTTGATCTTACGCATATAGCGTCTTTGATCGTGATTTCCAAAAACATAAGTCGGCGTATAAGGAGCCGGATAGACTTCCTCCATCTTTTTGATGATGCCCTTGAAAAAACTCGTCTTGAATTTTAACATAAGGGTTTCAAAAAGAAAGATCAGATTGAGTCCGTCCCTCTTTTCACCTAAGTAACGTTTGATGATCTGATCGTCACCCGCGACCTCGCCCACAGAAAAACGATCTCCTTCGAATTCGTCCAAGACCGTTCTGAGTTCTTTCGCAAATTCGAAGTTATTCGGATGATTAACCGTATAGAGCCTTCTCTGAAAATAACCGTCGTGATCGTTTTCGGTGACTAAGTACTTAAAACGAAACGGATTGTCTCTAAAATGTCTGTCCTTATAGATCGCGTGAAAGATATCCAAACGAAAACCATCGACACCCTTTTTGAGCCAAAAGCGCAGAACGTCAAACATCGCCTTTTTGACTTCGGGATTATAGTAGTTTAGATCCGGTTGAAAATCGAGAAAACTCGCGCAGTACCACTGATCGGTTTTTTTATCGTATTGCCAGGCATTCGGAGTCACAAACGAACTCCAGTTGTTAGGCGGTTTATTCTTCCCTTTACCGTCTTTCCAGATATACCAATCGCGTTTCGGATTGTCTTTACTGGAACGGGATTCCTTAAACCATTCGTGTTCATCGGAAGTATGGTTCATCACCATATCGAACACGATCTTCATTCCTCTTTTATGAACTTCTTTGATTAATTTTTCGGCGTCTTTAAGAGTTCCATACTCGGGGGAGATCGAGTAATAGTCGCTAACGTCGTATCCGTGGTCTCTCTGAGGACTTTTGTAAAGAGGAGAAATCCAAAGGGTTTCAAAACCCATATCTTTTAGATAATCTAATTTAGAAATGATACCGGCAATATCGCCGATTCCATCTTCATTGGTATCCGCAAAGGAACGAGGATAGATCTGATAAATCGTGGTCTTTTGCCACCATTTGTTCGTCGGAATGGGAATCGGGGATTTCTTTTTAGATTTTATAGAACTCATATCTCTTCAGGCTTTAATGGAATCAAAAATCTTAGAATGGAAGCTGTCAAGACGGTATTCTAAGAATGGACTTCAGAGAACGTCGATTAGGGTAAAACTTCTATTTGTAATGATTCTTTCTAAGAGTCTCAATAACGCCGAGTTCTGTCTCCTAAAAAGAATGAATCCGAATCAAAATTGCAAAAAGATACATCAAAGAATTAGAAAAATAAAATCGCTCGAACTTCCAAATCGGAAGGTTTTCCTTTAAATTTAAAGAATATCGGGAACCTTTTTGAAATCCGATAACAACCGGAAAAGATCCTGTTCGATTTTTAGGTTGACAAAAATCCTATTTATTTCGACATCGAAATAAATGAAACAGGAATTTGCAATTCATCTGTTATCCAGGTCGAGAGATCGAATCCAGAAATTCTTAACCAAAGAATTCGAAAAGGAAGGGATCAAGGATCTCGTCCCAGCGCACGGAGGCGTTTTGTACGCTCTCGGAGTATCGGGAGAAATGACGATGGGAGAACTCGCCAAAGTATTGGATCGAACCAACTCGACGATCACTGCACTTTTGGATAAGATGGAAGAATTGAAATATATCAAAAGAATTCAATCCAGCGACGACGAACGCGTGTTTACCGCGGTTTTGACCGCAAAAGGAAAAACTACGAGAGAAGCCGTGATCCGCGCTTCGCAGACGACGACTCAGAAATTATACAAAGGGTTTCTTCCCGAAGAAAAAGAAACTCTGGTCCGTCTTCTGGAAAGGGTTCATTCTAATTTTGAAAAGTAAGAGAGTTTTATTTTTTAAAATCATTTATTTCGATATCGAAATAAATAAAAGGAGAAACTTATGTTCTTGGGAAAAACAATCGTGATCACAGGTTCCGCAAGAGGAATCGGAAAAGTAACCGCAAAGAATTTTCTGACAAAAAATGGAACCGTCGTAGTATCCGACGTCGATCCGATTCTTCTGGAAAAAACGATCGAAGAATTAAAGTCCCTAAAAGTCGGAAAGGTTTTTGGTCAACTCTGCGACGTAAAAGAAAAAGGCCAGATCAAGGAACTCGCCGATTTTGCATTCAAAGAAACCGGAAGTCTCGATATTTGGATCAACAACGCGGGGATCATCAAAGACGATCTTCTTTTGAGAATGAGCGAAGAAAAATGGGATCAGGTCTTTGACGTAAATTTAAAAGGTGCGTTCTTAGGAACACAAGCAGCCGCGAAGTATATGATCAAAAAAGAATGGGGTCGCATCATCAACATCGGTTCGGTTTCCGGCTTTTATGGAAACGGCGGTCAATCGAATTATTCCTCCGCGAAAGCCGGACTCATGGCTCTGACAAAATCCTCAGCGAGAGAACTCGCTTCGAGAAACGTAACGGTCAACTGTGTTGCTTCCGGTTTTATCGCCAACGACTTCGCACCGAATCTTCCCGAAGAAGTGAAAGAAGGAATCTTGAAAACAATTCCTCTCAAGATCGGGAGAAATCCGGAAGAATCGATTTCTTCCGCGATACATTTTTTCGCCTCTAACGAAGCGGATTGGATTACGGGGGCAACTCTTCGAGTCGACGGTGGAATGATGATCGGATTCTAAAATTAGAATGTATTTTAAAGAGTTCTGATTCCGATTTCGGAAAATTCTTTCCGATTGCAGACGAACTGAGCGATATCGATTTGTTTATGATGATCAAAGAGAAAGGTAGTCATCTTTCCGAAGAACCTTCCTTTATATTCTTCTTCCACAAATCGAATCCACGCAAGGATGTCGATCAGTTCGTGTGCAAGAAATTCGTAATTCTTTCCTTCGTGCGCGAACTTTTCTCTCGGGTTGAAAATTCTCTCTTCGTTTAACAAAATTACGTTTTCCAACGTAAAAGGATAATCCTTCAAACCTCCCGCCAAACCGATCTGATAAAATTTATCGGCTTCTTCGCCTGGTCGAAACGCGGTCGTTCTCGCGGAAGCGATATAAGAAAAAATTTCCGGTGTCAGTTCGGTTGTAATTCTGGAATTTCCGACCGTGGAGCCCGGATAACTCACCTGATGATCCAAGATGAGTTTGAGATTTCCTTCATCCGGTTCTAAAATACAATATCCCTTTTCCCAACTCATCACAAAAGGTTTTGCTACCGTGATCGGAGGAACTTCTCCGATCACCCGCAAGTTGTTTGCGATTCCGTCCAAATACACCTGATCGCAAAAATCGAAAGTCGGAAAACTCGACTTCTCAAGATCAAAATCAAGATAAAGACCGAAGGCGGACATGAGTGCGATCGGATGTTCGATGATCTTCACATCGCCCAATTGTATATTATGATTTCCTTTGATACAAAATTCCGGTTTGAGTTCGAGAGTTTTTTGAGAATGAGAGAATTTGGAAAAAGCTCCGGAGAACGGTTTTACCCGAATCGTAGAAGGTTGATTCTCCAGCGTGGAAACACCTTTTACTGAGAATTCTTTTTGAATGGTATAAGAATTTTTGACTTCGATAGGAAATCGATCTTCGACAAAGTGTTTTGGAAATCGATCAATCTCCGGGAATCGGTTTTTTTTGAGTTCGGAGATCGTTTGGAGTGTTGTGTGGATTTGCATTCTAAAACGACTATGGGCGTCATTTTTTCAAAAGAATGCAATCTTAAATCGAGAAGGAATGTTCCGGGTGAAACGTATCACCCGGAAAAATGGAATTAAACTCCGTAGAAAAGGAAAGACGCTACAATGGTCCAGATTCCTACTGCAATTCCAAAAATTCCCAACTTACCTTGGATGGGAGCCAATTTCGCAAGAAGTTCTGCTCCTTTCTTTTTGGCTTCTTCGTTCTTAGAGAGAACGTAAGTAGAGATGGTTCCGAACCCGAGGATGAATCCGAGAACTGCCTGTACGATGTTTCCTGCAAGAGCGGTTACCCAATAGATTGGCCAAGTTGGAAGCCATCCGAGTCCGAGAAGTCCTTGGAAAACGATTCCGTAAATTCCCCAGAAGCAGAAAACCAGACCGATCCATCCTTGATAAGGTGAAATCTTAGCGAGCAATTCCTTTGCATCCGGCTTTTTTGCTAAAAGCAAAGAAGGCACGGCAAGGATGCTGAGCACGATGAGTGTAATTCCTGATACCATTAGTATCTCCTGTTTGTTTAAATTCGATAGAACCTTATTTCCTTTCTTTATAAAAGTGAAAAAGAGGTTAGATCTCTCAGATCCATTAACTGTCCTGAGGTTTTTTTTTGCACCCTTTTTGGTTTTTGCGTCTTCTTTTATAAGAAAATCCGAATAACATTTGTTTGTTGATCGTTGTAAAAATTTTTCCTTCTTTTCTTTTTATCCTTTAGGCTTTTCAGAATCTAACCCTTTCCGGTCAAAACAAGAAACTTGGAAGATAATTGATTTATAATTTAATAAATATTATATAATTCGAAATATCTAATACTGTCACTTGACTTTACAATTGTCACAACATCTTTGAAGTGACAATTATTGGATCCGCTTAAAAGTGTTGTAATCGGACTTGTGATTCCTCATTTTTTTCTTTAAACTTTTTTAATTCAATTCTATAGAATGAAATGAATTTTCCCTTAGATTCTCCATAAGTCCGCTTTTACGGATTTGGATTTTTGAAAAGAAGGAGTTCCTACTTTTCGAGTTCATTGCGGCGGATTTGTAGAATCACAAAGAGTAGCCTTGTCTCTTCGGAGAAGCATTTCCTGTAATCACCAGAAAAGTATGAGTTCCTACTTTCCACTCGAAACTCAAATCTCGAACCTACCAATTTACAACCCAGAAACGTAGTTTCCATTCCTCGCCAAATGCCAAGTTAGTTTGGATTTTTCCGTTCTCAGATGACAAACTCGGCTTCGACAAAAACGCCTTTTATTCTTCCTCGGCCATTCAAAAAAATCCGAGAATTCCCTACAAATCCCTTGAAAAGTATGAGTTCCTACTTTTGAAAGGATCCACGGCGGATCGTGATTCTAAAGTCCTCATTCTCCCAAAAATCTTTCTCCCGATCCCTTCGAATTTCGCGGATTTTTGACCGAAGTAGGAACTCACACTTTCCAGTACAAGCGTTTTTCAGTTTTCCCCTTGACCGGAGGGGAACGTCGACCAGATTGGTTGAAAACGACTTAAAACAGGCCGGATCGATATGTACGCTATTATTTCAGTTGGAAACAGACAATTCAAAGTAACCCAAGATCAGGAATTCCTGACCGAAAAAACCGGTAAAAATGCGGGCGAATCCTTTGACGCGAAGGTTCTTCTCTTCGCAGAATCCAGCAATAAAGTTCATATCGGACAACCCGAGCTCAAAACCGCTCGTGTATCCCTGAAAGTTTTGGAAGACGTAAAAGGTGAGAAGATTCACGCTTACGTTTACAAAAGACGTAAGAACTATCAAAAAGCTTGGGGTCATAGACAACAGCTTCAGAAAGTTAAGGTAGTATCTCTCTCTGCGGTTTGATCGCCATTCGGATCACTCGCAAAGAAGAGTTATATTCTTCCTTAGAAAGTGAGGGACATTCCCCGACTTCCTTAGGAAAAAAGGGTGAGAATCTTCTCTGCTCTGCCGTCTCGGTTCTGGTTCAGACACTTTATCTGCACCTCCTCCAAACCGGTAACGCAAAACCCGCTGAGATCCGCGATGGATATCTCCGGTTCGAAGTTCTCCCCAAAGACAATGTTTTAATTCATAATAGTTTTGAATTGGTTCTCTCCGGACTTAAAAATCTGAAGAATCAATACCCGAAAGAAATGGAACTGATAGGAGTACCAGAAGATGGCACATAAGAAAGGTGGTGGATCCTCAAAGAACGGCCGGGATTCGAATTCCCAGAGACTCGGAGTAAAACGTTTTGGCGGAGAATCCGTTCTCGCCGGAAACATTCTAGTTCGCCAAAGAGGAACGAAGTTCCGCCCTGGCAATAACGTAGGACTTGGTAAAGATCATACTCTCTTTGCTCTCGTTCACGGAAAAGTAAAGTTCGAGATGGTTTCCAAGTTGAAAATGCAGGTTTCCGTTTACCCGGAATAACCCCTCATATTCAAACTCAAACCGGATGAACCGCAGTCTCCTGCCCGTTTCTGGGTCCGGACTCTGCGGTTTTTTGTTTTTTAGACTCATTTAAGAATTTTAGAATATTCAAATAACATGGAATCCTTTGTAGACGAAGTCGCAATAGAAGTTTACGCCGGACACGGCGGGCCAGGCTCTGTACATTTTCGAAGAGAAAAGTATGCGGAGTTCGGAGGTCCGGACGGTGGAGACGGCGGCATCGGCGGAAACATAATCATTCGCCCGAATCTTTCCATGTACACCCTCGACAAATATCTTTCGAAAAGAAAGTTCAAAGCCGAAGCAGGATTCCCCGGAGTCGGAGACAATTGTTCCGGTAAAAAAGGCGAAGACCTGATTCTTTTTGTTCCTCTCGGAACACAAATCTACGACGAAGAAACCGGAGACCTTCTTTTCGACTTCGTCACCGATACGCAAGAATACGTCGTGGTTCGCGGCGGACGCGGCGGTAAAGGGAATACTCATTTTAAATCTTCCACCAATCAAACTCCACGTTTTGCTCAGCCGGGAGAAGACGGAGAATATAAATTCCTAAAACTTTCACTCAAACTTTTGGCGGACGTGGGAATCGTAGGTCTTCCAAACGCGGGTAAATCGACTCTGATCTCAAAGATCACCGACGCGCATCCAAAAATCGCGGGTTATGCGTTCACCACTCTTTCTCCAAACCTTGGAGTTGTTAAACGAAGAGGAGACATCTTTCGTTTTACGATCGCGGATATTCCCGGAATCATAGAAGGCGCGAGTATGGGAATCGGACTCGGTCTTTCTTTTCTTCGTCACATCGAACGTGTAAAAGGAATTCTTTATCTCTTTGATTCTTCTTCCTTGGATATCGAAGAAGATTTGAAGATGCTTCGAAACGAACTTTCGACTTACAATCCGGAACTTCTCAAACGTCCTTATCTTATCGTCCTCAACAAAATCGATATCTGGGATGATTCCGAATTTACAAAGGATCTGATCTCCAAGGTCTCTCATTTAGGAAAGGTCGTTGCGATCTCAGCGGACCAAGAAACTAATTTAGAAGGACTTCTTGAAACGATGGATGAAACTTTTTTCAAGGATGAGATCGAGAAGGTCTTAAAACCGAAAGAATCAAAAACGAATTCTTCTCTTGAACAGGACACTTCGCTTCCTAAGGAAAGCGTCTTGGATGAAACGGAATAGGATCTTCGAACATGGAACGTTCTTCTCTCTCTGAAAAAATCCGATCTTCGGAAATGATCGTAATCAAAGTCGGCTCGGCGAGGCTTTCAGGGCCGGAGTCGGAAGTAAACGACTTCCTATTTCAGTTGGTGAGCGACATCCGTCATCTCAGAGACCTTGGCAAAAAGGTGATTCTGGTTTCCTCAGGAGCGATCGCTCGCGGCAAACTTTTGTTAAGCGAACTCCCCTCTTCCATTGCGTCCGGAGATTCTCTCTCGGAAAAACAAGCCTTGGCGGCAATGGGTCAAAATCGGCTCGTCAATCTCTACGACAGTTTTTTTTCCAAGGTAAACCTAAGTATCGCGCAGATTCTTTTTGGAGTCTTGGATCTGGAGTCTAAAGAAGGATACAAGAATCTTAAGAACACATTCACCCAACTTTTAGAATGGGGAATTCTTCCCGTCGTAAACGAAAACGATTCCGTCGCGACCGAAGAAGTGAGATTCGGAGACAACGACATGCTTTCGGCGCTCGTAAGTTTGATCGTAGGCGCGGATCTTCTCGTCATTCTTACGGGTGTGGACGGTTTTTTAAAAGAAGAACGAGTTGTTCCATTCTTAGAAAAAATTCGAAAAGAAGATTTGGATCTCGCGGGAGGACCGAGCGGTCCCGGAACCGGAGGAATGTTTACAAAACTCAAATCCGCCGGTTTACTTTCGGAAGCCGGAGTTCCGACCGCAATTTTGAACGGTAAAAGAATGCACATAATCCGGGAATTTTTGGAACAAAACACGATCGGAACGTTAGTCGCTCCTTCCGGAAATCGTGTTTTTTCCGAGGAAGACGTAAAGGAAATCATTCGAAAAAATCGGAACGGAAATGGAAACGGAGGAACTAATCTATGAAAGAAATAGAATATGTGGAAGATCTCTGCGCTCGCGCTAAAAAAGCGTCTCGAACTCTAAAAGCGCTCCCGTCTTCTCTCAAAAACAAAATCCTCCTTGATCTGGCTGATATATTAGAAAAACGGAAAGCGGAGATTCTATCCGCAAACGAGTTGGACCTAAAAGACGGAAAAGAAAAAAATCTTTCTTCAGCGCTTATGGACCGCCTTCTTCTAAATGATAAACGAATTACGGGAATGGCATCGGCTCTTCGAGAAATCGTTGCCCTTCCCGATCCGGTTGGCGAAGTCACGAGAGGTTTGACTCTCCCCAACGGACTCGAACTCGTCACGAGAAGAGTTCCTCTCGGTGTCGTGATGGTTATTTACGAATCCCGTCCGAACGTTACGATCGATGTCGGCGCACTTTCTTTTAAATCCGGAAACGCTTGTATCCTTCGCGGAGGAAGCGAAGCGTTTCACTCTAACGCGGCTTTGGTGAAACTTTTTCACGAAGTTTTGCAAAAAGAAGGAATCGACGTCGGTGCCGTTACTTTTGTAGACAAGACCGATCGCGCTTTTATGCTTCCTTTCTTTCAACAAACTTCGACGATCGATATCGTCGTCCCAAGGGGCGGAGAAGGACTGATCAAGTTTGTTTCAGAACATTCTAAAATTCCGGTCGTAAAACACGACAAAGGTGTTTGTAATCTTTTTATCGATCAAGACGCGGATCCGGAGAAAGTGATTCCCATCGTTATCAACTCAAAGGTGCAAAGACCCGGAGTTTGCAACGCGACCGAAAATTTAATTCTTCATACGGGATATCCGTTTCGCAAAGAACTTTTAGAGGCTCTCGCAAAACAAGGAGTCGATCTTTTACTCGATCCTTCTTCTCTTTCTCTCTATCCAAAAGGGAAAGCAGTAAAGGAAGAAGACTATTTAGAAGAATTTTTAGATCTGAGACTTTCGGTAAAAACGGTTTCCTCTTTGGAGGAAGCGTTAGCTTTCATTGAAAAAACTTCTTCCGGTCACACGGAAGCGATCGTAACCGAAGACTTAAGCACCGCGAAAATTTTCACCAGCTCTTTGGATTCCGCGGCCTTGTTTATCAATTGTTCTACTCGTTTTCACGACGGCGGAGAATTCGGCCTGGGAGCGGAAGTCGGGATTTCTACCGGAAAACTGCACGTTAGAGGCCCTATGGGTTTGGTTCACCTTACGACTACGACGACTTACGTGACCGGGAACGGACAAATCCGAGGATAGATATGCCTGAGGGAGATAAAATCCTCACCGGTATTTTCGGAGGGAGTTTCGATCCTCCACATGAAGGACATTCAGGAATTATTAAGTCTTTCTTTGCTGAAATTCCGGATTGTAAGGAAATTTTTTTAATCCCAAATCGGCAAAATCCACTCAAAGAAAAAAAAGCCACTACTTCCGAAGATATATTAGGAATGCTGCATCTATTTGTTCAGGAATTTTCGAATCCGATCCGAATACTCGACACCGAACTTAAGAAAGACGGCCCCAGCTACACGGTGGAAACTCTTCGAGAACTAAAGAAAACTTATTCTAATCGCGATTTTATACTTTTGATCGGTGAGGACAATTATGACAGCTTTCATAAATGGAAAGATTGGAGAATCATTCTAGAGAATGTTAAATTCGTCTGCGTCTTTCGGAGAGTCTCGGAAAGGGTTCCAGTAAATCCAAATCTGCAAGAAGTCTCGGATAAATTCACTTTCTTAAACAATCCCCTCCTTCCGGTCAGTTCTACGGAATTGCGGCGAGAATTTCAGTCCTCGATGGAAGCTTCGAGAGTTCTCGACAATCTTCGTGATTACATCAAAAAAAAAGATTTGTATCGAAAGTAGGATTACCGTCGGTTAACGAGCAGTAATCTCTCTTTTCTAAATCGCTTTTCTATTCGTTCGTCCGATTTGGTTCTTTCCATTTTTCTTATATAATTTTTTTCCAACGGTTTGGACATATGAAGGTCGCTTGCAACGGATCCGCTTTTTTCGAAGACCCGGTTGATTCTTCTATCTAAACGCCGTGGGTTTACAATCAAATAAGAATGACTCCCTTCTTCCATTGGCAAATCGAGATAAAAACCGACACCTTTTAAAAAAGCACCTTTACCGCTCGAAATCGAAAATCGGCGGAAATAGGAATTCGAAGCCAACCTCCCGTATAAAACCGTTCTCCAACTGAAAGAATAAGATCTCCTGGAATCGAAATGAATTCTTGATTAATCGGAATTCTTTATAGAAACCGTTCCATTCTCAGTTCCAAATCTGATTTTGATAAGTGATCTACTTTTTCAGCCCACAAGGCAGTCTTTCCTTTCTGGAGATATACAAAAAGGTTCGCTGATTCCAAGGCAGTCCTTATCAAAGGTGGAGAGAAAGGAATATCGTTTGACCTTCGCTAAAAAAGGAAGAAGGTTTTTAAATGAACAAGAAAGTAAAAAAGATACTGGATCAAATTTCGGTGCTCGAAGAGGAACTTCGAAACGAATTGAAAGAGCACGAATTACAAGCGATCTATGAATTAAACGAAGGAAAAGCATTTTTTGAAAAGAAGATAAAAGAAGCTCACAGACGATTGAGAATGGGCATTTTTTCTTGGATCCGAACAAGCCGTCCGCAAAACGTTCTTTCTACTCCCTTTATTTATATCATCATCGTTCCATTAGTTTTTCTTGATATATCAATGACAATCTATCAGGCAATTTGTTTTCGACTATATGGAATTCCCGCCGTAAAAAGATCCGATTACATCTCGCTTGATCGACATCGTTTAAGCTATCTCAATCTTCTCGAAAAAATCAACTGTGATTATTGCGGTTATGCAAACGGATTATTCGCCTATTTCACCGAAATCGGTGCACGAACCGAACAGTATTGGTGTCCCATCAAGCACGCCCGCAAAAACCTAATCGTCCACAAACGTTATCCATATTTTATTGACTACGGCGATGCAAATAAATTGCACGCACGTTTCGACAAACTTAGAATCTTACTCAACCAATCCATCGAAAAGGAGAAGCGATAGAATCCAATTCAGAATGTGTCAAGAGATCCGTTTGAAAAAACGATTTGGGACGATGTACCAGTTGCGTTTAGACGAACTTCTCATAAATCCAAGAAAGCCTTTAACAATAAGATTTTGTCGGAACTACGACAACAGTTATCCAATTCGTTAAAAGCCCAGCCTGTAAAACAGAAGAATTCCATTCTCCCTAAATTCCGCGTTTAGGCGAACTTCGCATAAACGTTACGGAGACTTTACTAGCTCAATCCCGTCGGAACTGCAACAACCAACGACAACGATTATTCGGTCCGCAAAGCACTACACGTAAAACAGAAGAATTCCATTCTCCCTAAATTCGCGTTTATACGAACTTCGCCTAAACGTTACGGAGACTTTACTAGCTCAATCCCGTCGGAACTGCAACAACCAACGACAACGATTATTCGGTCCGCAAAGCACTACACGTAAAACAGAAGAATTCCATTCTCCCTAAATTCGCGTTTATACGAACTTCGCCTAAACGTCGACTTTCCTCACATCACAAAAAACTCAGGTCCGCCCTCGCCATTCCAAACCGAAACGCAAAACCGTCGAAACGAGACCTCGTATTCTCTTTGCAAGTCCGACGTCGAGAAGCAGCGCACCTTAAATATAAAACACATTCTTCCTTGAGAGAAAACGGGAAATCGGACTGGAGCCTTTCTTCGGAAAAAAATAGAATTTTCAAATCATTCTCCCCCTACAGTCTGGACTCATGAAGGCAGACTTCTTTTATGATCCGGAAACGATCCGTAGAGTTTTAGGATCACCCATCGATACTTGGTTCAAAAAGGAATCTCAGATCACCAGCATCACGACCGCTTCGAATGAAGCGGAAGCAGGTTCGCTCTTCGTCCCACTTCGAGGAAATCGAGACGGACACGAATTCATCCGGGACGCACTCTCTCGAGGCACCTCTTATTTTTTAATCGAAGAAAACCATCCTTTACGCGCAAGCCTCTCTCCGGAAGAAGAACAAAAAGCGATCTTTGTAAGCGATACGTTACTCGCGCTTGGAGGTCTCGCGGCCTTTCATCGCGCACGTTTCCGCCCGATCATTATTGCGGTTACCGGATCGAGCGGCAAAACGACTACAAAGGAACTCCTAGGAAATTGTCTTCGCAACTTGGAAGAATCCGCATTGGTCGTCACTGAAAAAAACTATAACAATGAAATCGGTCTTCCTTTTACGCTCTTTCGAATCACCGATCAGACTCGGATTGTGGTTTGTGAAATGGGGATGAATCATAAAGGTGAAATCTCTCGACTTTCGGCCATCGCAAAACCGGACTTCGCGATCATTACGACAATCGGCACTGCACATATCGAATTTTTAGGAAGCCAGAAAAATATCGCGAAAGCAAAGGCTGAAATCGTAGAAGGATTCTCCAACGGAGGAAAACTTTTTTTTCCAAGTAATGGAGAATATTCTAAAATTCTAAAGAAGAAACTTCGTAAATTCGGAGGGAAACTGATTCTTACCGAGCCGGAAAGGACGTTTAGAATCTTAGATAAAAAACCTCTCGGTTTCTCTCTCGAATACAAAGGCAAAATAATCGATTGGAATCTTCCCGGAGAAAAACTCCTGGGAAATCTTGCGCTTTCAGTGGCTTGTCTCGAAACGATCGGAGCTCCGGAAGACTGGATCTTGGATGGGATCTCGAGCTTTCGATCCGGAAACAAACGACTCGATTTACAAAACGGAAAGTATTCGGTTATAAACGACACATACAATGCAAATTATGAATCTATGATATCCTCTCTCGAAGTCGCGGATCAACTCGCGAACGGAAAGGATTTTTACGCGGTCTTAGGCGACATGAAGGAGCTGGGAAAACATTCCTTCACATTTCATAAGAAATTAGGAAAACGTTGCGCGGAATTTAAGAATTTAAAAGGACTCTTTACGTTCGGACAGGACGCGAAGTGGATCCAAGAAGAATTTTTAAAACGTTCGGATTCATCAAAATTCTCATATCACTTTCCGGGAACGACGGAAGGCCTCAAAGAACTCTTGGATATCTTTCTCGAAAAAGTTCCCGAATCTTCAGTCGTTTTAGCAAAAGCTTCGAGAGGAATTCAACTGGAACGCTTCGTAGAAGCTCTTCCAGTTTAGTACTTGCAAACCACTTATCGAAAAGAATTATCTTACGCAGGAGAAACGAACTTGAGCGCAAAAGTTGCAATCATCATGGGAAGTCATTCCGATTGGGAAACGATGAAAGAAGCCGAACTCATCCTCAAGGATTTCGGAGTTTCCGTTCACAAAGAAATTGTTTCCGCTCACAGATCTCCCGAACTTATGTTAGAATTTTCTAAATCTGCAAAGGACGCCGGCTATTCGGTTATCATCGCAGGCGCCGGAGGCGCCGCTCATCTTCCGGGGATGGTTGCTTCGATGACTACACTTCCCGTCTTAGGCGTTCCGATTCAGAGCAAGGCTTTGAACGGTTTAGACAGTCTTCTTTCCATCGTCCAGATGCCGGGCGGAGTTCCCGTAGGAACTTTGGCTATCGGAGCCGCGGGGGCTAAGAATGCGGGGTTACTCGCGATTAGAATTCTCTCTCTTCAGGATTCTAAACTCGCAGAGAAACTTTCCAAATATCGGGATCAAATCCGCGAAGACGCGCTCTCTAAGAATAAGGATCTTCTGTGACACAAAAGAAAGTTCTTCTTCCCGGCGCCAAGCTCGGAGTCATGGGCTCCGGTCAACTCGCGAGAATGTTTGCGTTGGAAGCGATTCCGAACGGTTACGAAGTTTTTGTCTATTCTCCGGATTCACATTCTCCGGCGGGAGGCGTGGGTGCGAAGGAATTTGTCTCCGAATACGACGACAAAGAGGCGCTCTTATCATTTTTAAAATCGATCGATGCTCTTACTTTCGAATTTGAGAATATTCCAGAAACTGCACTTTCTATCATCGAGGAATTTGAAAAAGAATCCAACCTCATCGTACGTCCTTCTCCGAATTGTATTCGAATCGCACAAAATCGCTGGAAAGAAAAATCTTCCTTTCGCGAGGCAAAAATCCCAACTGTAAATTTTTATCCCATTTTCACCGATCAGGATAAAAACGAAACTCCGTCCAAGGTTTCTTACCCTTGTATTCTAAAAACGAATACGATGGGTTATGACGGGAAAGGACAAGTGAAGTGTAAGTCAAAGGAAGAATTGATTTCAACGCTTTCAACTCTCCAGGAGTTCAATCATATCGTGGAGGAATTCTTTCCTTTTACTTCCGAGGCCTCCGTAATCATTGCGAGATTTCAAGACGGAACGATCTCGCATTTTCGTCCCTCCTTAAACATTCATAAGAATCATATCTTAGATCTCACCTTTCATCCCGGAAATTTTTCTCCGAACATCGAAAAGAACCTCGTCGACTTCGCAAAAAAATTGGCCGAGGAGATCGACTACGTTGGAGTTTTTGGAATCGAATTTTTTATCAAAGGAGATGAAATTCTCTGTAACGAATTTGCACCGAGACCGCATAACTCGGGTCATTTTACGCAAGACGGAGGTTCTCTCTCGCAGTTTTCTCTTCAGTTGAGAACACTCTGCAACCTTCCTTCTCCGAAAGAAATCCCCGTGAGAGCCGTTACAATGAAGAATATTCTGGGAGAAGATTACAAACCAGGATCCAAACTCTGGAATCAAACATTAGAAAATCCTCATTATCATCTCCATCTCTATGGAAAAACGGAAGCAAGAAAGGGAAGAAAGATGGGGCACTGGAATTACTCGGGTCCGAATCCGGAATCCGCTTTCAAGGACTGGGAATAGGATTCGAGATTCTAAAACTTCCTTTTTGTAATCCGCTTCGATTTGTCTAAAAATTAAACACATTCCAAAATTCTTAAAAACAAACGTGCGTTCAATACCCTCTTGTTTTCTTTGGAAGTTATTATTTTTTAATAGAATCCATTTTTTTTCTTTCCTCTTCCTTTAAAATGAAGGGCAGTTGTACCTGAGGAGGAATCGAAATGAGATTCTATTATTTATTAAGATCATCGTTTCGAACCGTGCTTCCTCCTCTATTTCTATCTATTGTTTTGAATGTGTTTACGGCCAATTGCTGGTCTAACGCTTTTTTCAAACCTCCGGTAGAATGTGTGGGTAACATAAACAACGGGCTTTGTCCGAAAGAGAATTCTTTCGGTTTGATCTTAACGGGAATATATGCCGGATTCTTATATGCTGAAAACGCAGTTACAGTTTCTAATTTAGCAAATTATTCTATTCTTCAATCCGGTTTTTTAGTCGGTAAGGCGCAGACTCCTTCCGTGTATGTTTCTTTGGACGATGCGCCGGGAACCTTCGTATCGGTGGACGCTTCTTCCCAATGGAGATATCAACTCCCCGCACCCGCAGTTACGGGAACCTTCTGGAAATTGGGGACAAAACATAAGATTTCGGTCTTTGCGGTCGACGCGTTAGGCAGCATCTTCGGCGGGAAAACCGTAAATGTAATCAAAGGAATGAACCGAGATACAAACGGGGACGGTTTTGCGGATGTCATTCTTTCGGTTTCACCGGGTAATGCGGTTGTCGGGTACGGTCTTGTATTCTTAAGTCATGGAGATACGGGAATCCCGTCTACCGCACCGGACTCAATTCTTACGGATGGTCAAGCCGGAGGAACCTATTTCGGAGATCGGATCGGTTCCGGAGATTTTAACGGAGATGGTTATGCTGATATGCTCATCGGCGCTCAAGCTTCACCCGCATTCGGTACGATCGGAGCCGCGTTTATCTTTCACAGCTCCGGTCAAAATGGAATTCTTAGTCAAAATTTACTTTCCGGCGGTTCGTATAACACTTTGATCCAAGGACAGAACGGCGGGGAAAGACTCGGCTCAATGGTGTTAGGCGGAGACGTAAACAATGACGGTTATGACGACGCAATTCTAACTTCTCCTTGGGTGAACGGTCTAGGATATATTTTTTATAGCCAAGGACCGTCCGGAGTTCCGTCCAAAAATTTAGGAGCGGGCGGATTGGCCGACATAAAGTATTTGGGGGCGGCCGATAATTTCGGTTCGAGTTCCAGCGTTGGGGATATCAACGCGGACGGATACATGGATCTTGTCATAGGCGCTCCCACATTCAACACAAACCAGGGAAGAATTTATATCTTTATATCAAATGCGGGAACACTTCCTCTAACACCGCAGTATTTAATTTCGCCTAACGCGCAATGTCCTCCGGGGGGAGGATGTGGTTACGCCTCGTCCATGATTCAACTTGCGGATTTCAACGGAGATTCTTGCGCCGATCTCGCGGTAACCGCACAAGGATATGGAACGAACAGAGGGCTCGTATTCGCTTATCATTCTAACTGCAGTTCCACAAATCCGTTTTCGAACACGCCGAGTACAACTTTACTCGGGCCTTCTCTTTCCACATGCAATGCCGGAAACAACTGTAGCTTTGGCTCTTCTATGTCCGCCGGAGATACAAACGGAGACGGTTTTGCCGACCTCCTCGTCGGGGCCTATCAAAGTTCAAACAATTTTGGAAACGTCTATTTATTTCAGAGTGCGGGCGCAAACGGAATTGTAAACGTAGATTTAAGTTCCGGAGGTACCGCCAATGCAACGTTAGGTGGAGAATCCGCCGGCTTGAACTTCGGAATTTTTTCGGTTCTCCAGGACATAAACGGAGATGGATTATCCGATATCCTTGTTTCCGCACCGGATCCAATCGCAACAGGAGCTTCGCAGGTCGGAAAAGGTAAGGTTCATTTTTTTAAGAACGTTCCTTCCGTCGGTCCGGGCAATCAAAACCTGAGCACGGGAGGAAAGGCAACGGCCACTCTGACTTATGTAAACGGGCTTTCTTTTGGAAATTCGGTCGCCTTTGATCAAATCGATTTATTAGAATCGAAGATTTCCTTTCTTTTCCGTTAATCGTTCCACAAAAAAAGGTCGGAGGAACGTTCAGCTTTTTTAGAAGATCAAGCCTATCCTTTTGAAAGGACTCCGGAGAACGGCTTGGAATCACAAACCGATTTTTCGATTTTAGGGGAAAAACGCTAAGAACGGATTCCAAAATCAAAAAGGAAATTTGCAGGAACCAGGGAAAAGTATTTCACCCTCTTTTCGTTTTTGCGAGATGGGCTCTACGATTCAAAACGGAGGAGTTCCCGCATTTTTTAGATCTTGAGGCAAACTTATAAACCCGGGATCGGTCACTCACAGATCACTCGTCATTCTCGGCTTTCCCATCTTCTTGTTTCGACAAACCGTCGCCAAAGGAAAAGAAACCTGCAACTGGATCAAGGTTCGAATCCGATCGTTTGGGGAAAATCAATACATTAGAATATTCTAATTTTCCATTTCATTTTCTCCACGAAAATGAAAACCGCCTCGAAGGAGAAAATTCCAAAATCTTCCCCTTCGAAAGCTTAATCTTACCCACAAGTTGTATGGATCTTCAGAAAATCTGTCGGAACTACGACAATTCTTCCGTAAAAGTCGCGCGCCCCGCCCAAATTTTGGGTGGAGGGGCGGGTGGCGGGAAAATTCCGGTCAAATCCCTCATATCAGAAAAACATACTTTTTGCAAGTACAAACTTCCGTGTAGGAACTCCTAAAATAGCCCTTTCTTGAAGTAAGATTCTCTTCACAGGTTCCTCACACATGCAGGTAAGGTCATACTGAAATCGGAAAATCAAACGTTCGGCTTACCGATCGAAAAATATTGAAAACCCTCTTTTTTCATCAGCTCGGGAGAATATTGATTTCTACCGTCGAAGATCACATTCGATTTTAATAATGTTTTGATCTTACCGAAATCCGGTTCCCTAAATTCTCTCCATTCTGTGAGAAGAAGAAGCGCGTCCGCTTCCTTGAGAGCCGAATACGCGTCCGAGGAATATTCCACTTTTCCTTGAAAGTAGACGGCCGAGGTTTCCTTGGAAACGGGATCGTAGACTTGTAACTTAACGTTTTTATCATGGAGTTGTAAAAGAAGGGGAATGGAGGGGGCCTCTCTCATGTCGTCGGTTCCGGGTTTGAAGGAAAGACCCCAGACCGCCAAGGTTTTGCCGGAAAGATTCGATTCTCCATAGAACTTTACGATTTTCTCATAGAGTCTGAGTTTTTGGGCTTCGTTGACTTCTTCCACTTTACGAATGATTTGCAGAGGAGCGCCTTCGTCTTCGGAAGTTTTGATCAGAGCTCGAACGTCCTTTGGAAAACAAGAACCTCCGTAACCGATTCCCGCATAAAGAAATTGTCTTCCGATTCTAGAGTCGGTTCCCATTCCTTTGCGAACGTCTTCGTAGTTTGCTCCTACGACTTCGCAGAGATTGGCGATCTCGTTCGAAAAAGAGATCTTTGTCGCGAGAAATGCGTTACACGCGTATTTTGTAAGTTCCGCTGAGACGACGCCCATTCTTAAAATCGGATTTCCGTTTAATACGAAAGGAGCGTAGAGTTGTGCGACCAAGTCCCCCGCTCTCTGCGTGTCGGAACCGATCACGACTCTTTCCGGGCGCATAAAGTCGTCGATCGCAGCTCCTTCTTTTAAGAATTCGGGATTGGAAACGACGTCGAATTCTTCTTTCGTTTCGTTCGCTATGATTGCTTTGACCTGAGCCGCAGTTCCAACCGGAACCGTGGATTTGTCCACGATGACCTTGTAACCGTTGATCGATTTCCCGATTTCCCTCGCGACCGCAAAGACCGCGGAAAGATCGGAAGAACCGTCCGGAAGAGTGGGAGTTCCCACGGCGATAAATATGAGGTCGGTTTTTTCCACGCCCTCTTTGAGAGAAGTGGTAAACTCGAGTCTTTTTTCCTTAGCGTTGTTTAATACCAACTCGGAAAGACCGGGTTCATAAATAGGAATGATTCCTTTTTTGAGATTTGAGATCTTCGTTTCGTCTTTATCGACGCAAATCACTTGATTTCCGTATTCCGCAAAACAAGCGCCCGCAACGAGGCCGACATAACCGCTTCCAATCACACAAACTTTCATATTGAGAACCAGGATTCCGGACTTTCCGGACTTAGAAAGAAAAATAAATCGAGATCAAACGTCTTTTTTGAGGCTGCTCTTCACCGGCAACCAAGCAGCGCCTTCGAATTTCGGAAGATCCAGACGCTCCAATTCAAAAGAAAGAATTCCGTCTTTCCAGAGATAACTGTTTCCTACGTGATTGTCGCCTTCGTGTAAAGCGAGACCGAGGGAATATTTCCCGGCCGAAAAGTTGAGAGGAAGTTGAAACTTCGCCGTAACGGATTCTCCAGCGAGAATGTTTTTCAAAGAATTGCCGAGGTGAAACGTATTTGTTCCGAACGCACGGATTCCTCTCGCGTCGTCGATATGAAAACCCACGGTCAAATCCGGAATATCTTTTTGAAACCTCGCTCCGACCTCGATCTCGATCTCCGCGCCTACGGGAAGAATTTTCGGATTGATCTGACCCTTATACTTCAAACTCAGAGAAAGGCTTTCCAAGGGAGAATCTTTTTGCAAGGGAAGAATCGATTCTTCTCCCGAGCCGGATTCCGCGATGATCTGCATATATTCCCGAAAACCTTCCACCGGATCTCCGTCGAACACAAGTTTGCCTTTTTCTAAAATCAAAACTCTCGAACAAACGGATTTGAGAAGTTCCAGGTCGTGACTTACGATCAAGGTCATCGTTCCCTGTTCTTGAAACGAACGAAAACGATGAAGACATTTTTGCTGAAAGCTCGCGTCTCCGACGGCAAGGGCCTCGTCTACGATGAGGATATCCGGTCTCGAAAAAGTAGCCAATGCAAAACCGAGACGCATCACCATTCCGGAAGAATATTGCTTAATTGGAATATTCTTAAATTCTTTTAAACCTGAGAATTCAAAAATTTCGTCCATTGAAGAAGTAATCTCTTTCGGACTGAGTCCCCAGACAAGACCGTTGTAATAGAGGTTTTCTTCCCCGGAAAGTTCGGGATTGAATCCCACTCCCAATTCTAAAATGGATCTGAGAGAACCCGATTTTGTGATTCTTCCGGAAGCATAGGAAGAAACTCCCGTGAGAACTTTTAGGAGCGTGGATTTTCCGGCTCCGTTTCTTCCGATCAAACCCACGATTTCTCCGGGTTCGACTTGAAAGCTGATGTCCTTGAGAGCGCTATAACGCACGTCGTTTCCAAAAAAACCGAGCGTGAGAACGTTGAGAATTCTTTTGGAAGGTCCGCTAAAACCGTTATAAACCTTGTGGAGACTTTCTACTTTTAGGCTCAAAGATGGTCCAGGATCACGGAATGAAATTTAGAACGGCAGAGAATTCCGATCGAAGGGATTAGAATCAAATACGGAAGAAATTCTTTCCAATGAAAAACCGGAACGAAGTCGTTTAACAAAACAAAACGAAAGATTTCCAGAGGGAAGTTGAGAGGATTCCAGACGTTGATCGAATGTAAAAAACCGGAGGAAAGATAGAGAATCGGCAAAGACCAAAAGAAGAATTGGGAGATCAGTCGGATCAGAGGGGTGATATCCCTAAGAATCACGTTGGCCCTCGCCAAATATCCCTGAATAAAGGACAAAAGCCCACCGACTGCAAACATCACCAAAATCGCGAGCGGAAACAGAACTACATTCAGTTTATTGAATACAATGAGAACGATCAAAACCGGAACCGCTGTCACCAAAAAATGAATGAGCATCTGAACAAAGGGAATCCAGAGAAAAATTTCGGGTCCTAAGGGGGATCTTTTGATCAGCTGACGATTTTCCGTAAGAATGGAGGTTCCTCGGATCATATATTCCTGAAGAGGAACCCAAAAAAGAAGACCGCTAAACGCGTAGCCTATAAAATCGACCGCCGATTCCGGGTTTCCTTTGAGATGTAAAAATAAGAATACGATTGTGTAGATGAGGATGATGCTAAGATTTTGGACGAGCATCCAGGAAATTCCGAGAGCGCTTCCGGCAAATTGTAAGGCATAATCTCGCCTCACTAAAATCCAAAGAATCGGTAAATTTTTCAACACTTCGTTTGAGCCTGAAGAACCTTACCTTCCTTACAGGAATAGATCCCGTCAATTCCAAAAATCCACTGGTCTATCAGTTCCAATCCGAGTGCTTCTAAGAGTTTTTTGAAATTTTTATAGATCCAGAGATCGTCCTTACTTGGTTTCGAACTCGATTCCGGATGATTGTGCGCGATGATCACGGAAGAAGCCGCGTCGTTTAAGATGATCTTCAGAAGATCCCGGCTCTGCACTCCCACTTCTTCTAAACTTCCAACCGCCACGATCTCGGCTCGTAAAACCGCACCTTCCGGAGATAAGGTGATGAGAACAAAACATTCCCTATTTTTAGGAATCAAACTGGTTGAAAGAAAATTGATGAGTTGCTCGGAAGAATAACGTTTCCCCTTGAGAGCTTCCCATTTGAGACGTCTTGCGAATTCAATGGCCGCGAGCAGAGTCGTAGCCTTCGCGTGACCAATACCCGGTATTTGAATCAGGTCCGAAACTTTCTTTTGGAGGAGCCCGCCCAAACCTCTGCTGTGATGCAGAATGTTCCGACTCAGTTCCTCGATCGGTTGAGCCCGATTTCCCCTTCCCAGAAGTACCGCCAAAAGTTCCCAATCTTGTAGGGACTCGGCTTCATACGCTATGCGCGCTCTGGGATCCGGGAAAGGGCTCAACCTTTCCGAGAGTTTTCCGCCAGACTTCAAATCCGCTTCAGGTTGTTCTTACTGAGTTCAGACAGAGAATCTGCAAACCAGGTCCCCTGTTGAACTACTTCCCCTTCGAAAGCCTCTTCCAGATAATCCGCGAAGGATTTCAGATTGGACTCTCCCGCACGACTTCTTTCCCTCCAATTAGGGCCAGCGCCTGCGAGACCACCGCGTTTTCTCTGGTAATTAGCTGATTCTTGCAGAGATCGAATGATCATAGTCTTCTCTCCATTCTTATTAAATTAGACGACATAAACCGATAAAACCACAAATAATTCCACTTAACGGATATATATATACTACTCAAAACATTAGTAAATGTCAACTAAAAACGCTCAAAATTTTAAAATCCTTCGATTTTGGAATCCAGAGCGATGATGAGTAATAAAACCTGTGGTTTTCCTCCGTTTCTGTTCTTTATCTTAACTTTCCCCCCGGACAAAACGTTTCCCTTTGGATTTTTTTTTCGTACTTCTCGCGTTTTTTTTAGAATTCCCGCCCTCTGAAAGTGGATCGAAGAACCGTTTTCGATGTGGGGAAAACGCAAAGCACGTCACTTGGAAAGGGCAAATGGCACCTTAAGTTCCTAATTTCTTTTGTTTTTCTGCTTTTGTCATTCGCGACCAACGCGGAAACGAGTTCGATTTCGGATTCTCCAAAGGATTTGAGTCCGTTCTTCTTTCTTACGAAATCCGATTCTTCCTTGGTTCTGGGAATTTTTACCGAGGCAAAAAAAGAAAGGCTTCCTTCGTACGGGGCCAAACTCGCTCTTCCGATCTTTCAGAAGAATCCAAGACATCTCTGGAAAGGATCGTTTCTCTATGAGAATCAAAGATTTCCGGAAAACGAAAATCGCGCGTTTCATCGGTTTTTTTCCGGTCTGGAATATTCTTACCTTTCTCCCGGAAATCAAATTCGTCTTTCTTGGCTCGCGGGTTGGGAAAGAGGAGAAATCGATCTTTTTGTTTTTGGAATGCGCCTGGAAATTTCCGAAAAACAGGGAATTCAAGTTCTCGGAAAAAGCGGAGGGGATTTCAGAAACGTTTCGATTTTACTCCATTCTCCTTTGGAAAAAGAACTCAAACTCTTTTTGGGCGCGTCTCGCGCCTGGAACGAAACGATCACCGAAGATCGGTTCTTTTTAGGAATCGGATTTTCATGGGAAAATATCCAAACCTCAAGCTTTGGGAATGAAAACCAAGAACATTCCATTTCTAGCATATTTGAATTTCAGAATGTTCTAAACCCGGAAGAATTTCCAAAGAAGGAATTGGTTCCTAAAAAACTTCCACCCAAAAAAAGAATTCCATCTTTTTCGAAATTCTCTCTTGGGGTCCAGGAACTTTTATCTGCGGGATTCTCCCTAAATTCTTCTTTGCGGATTTCCGGAGAAAGTTCTCGTTCCAGGGAAGAATTTTTCGAATTCTTAGATTCTCTTTCCGAGAAGGAAAAAAATCGGATCTTTGTTCTTTTGAAAAAAAAGAATTCGAACCAGAAGAAGGAGAAACGTTGATGTTTTTTCTTTTTTGTTCTCGGGTCGTTCCATTCAATTTTTATTTTCGGATTTTCCTTCGTAGTTTCGGTTCCATCCATTTCTTTTATTCGGCTCGTTTTTTGATTTCGATCTCGGATCGTTGCCGGCTTCCGCCTTCAAAATTTGTTTCGAAATCGATTTTATCTTTCCAAACTGAAATCCATCATTTCCTTCCAAACAGAAGTTTATCGACGAATAGAATTCGTTTTTTTGAATATTCTACGATTCTACTTTATGCAAGGATTTTTTTAGGGACGATTCTTTTTGTTTTTCCGTTTTTCTTTCCTCTTTTCTCGGAAGAATCCAGGATCGGAGCTACATTGGAAACCTACAATTCTCGTTATCTTCGAAATGAAAAGGAAAACTGGTTTTTGAAAACTTCCAATTGTCCGATCAAACTCAAAAGTCCGAGCGATGAATTCCCTTCCTGTTGGACGGCCTTTTTGGAAACCAGAAACGGAAAACCCTTTGTTTCCGGAAAATGGGAAAACCGGTTTGCGAGAGCGGGCTTTGGTCATCGGTTTCGACCTCTGGAGAATTTTTATTTTTTGAGGGACAACGATTTTTATACCGCGCTCCCGGAGATAGAACAACCGATTCATCGTTCGGCGTTTGTAAATTTCAAATTTGCGGACTGGGCCTTCGGTTCTTTTTATTCCGAAACGGAAGCACGCAAACGAGGCGGTTATTTTCTCGTTTCTCCCAAAAGAATATTCGAATTTGCTTATGCTCCTGAATTGGAAACTCACTACACGTCCTTCGATTTTAAATCAAAGAACTTTCGTCTTCCCGGTCCGAAGATCGTTTCTCGGATCCAAACCTTTGGTAGAAAACGGCAATGGGACGGAACCTTTTATACTTCGATTTTTTCGGATCGCCTCGATACGGAATTTAGAATCACGGGTTATCGCGGAAAAACTCAGGATCTTTTTGCGATCGACCCCGATCGTAGAGAACTGGATGGAAAAGCGAGGCTTGCACGTTTTGGAATCGTTTCCCATTCTTACTTTTCCTTGGAATGGATCCGCGCCTGGAATCAATCCCTTGTTTCGGAAACGGATTCGCGGTCTTTTTCCGAAGTTTCTTCCATGGAAACGATGGAGAATCCAAACTCTCAACAATGGCAGATCCTCGGCGCCAAGGCTCCTCTTTACTTCGGAGACTTCGGTGGAATTCTTTTTTCGCTTCGGAATTATTCTCGGGACGCGTCCCAAGAAACTTTGGGAAGAGGTCTTTACTACGCGCTTCAGAAAAAGAATTTTTCAATCGAAGCGGGGCAAGAATGGAGAACCAACGGGGATCAAATCGCGGAAGGAAAATGGTCCTTTCGTGTGGACGAATCTTGGAACTTGGAAGGCGCTTTTTTATTTCAAAAAGAAGGCAATCGGATGGATTCTCTTTTTGAGGCGAGGACTGCGAGGGACGAAACGAGCCTGATTTTTACGGATCGGAATTCTTCGTTTCGTTTGAGGCTTCTTTCGCCTTACGTCGCTTTTACGGTCAGTCATTCCCGCAAAAAAGAAAACAAAAACGACGGGATCTGGATCAACCTACAAGTTCAGTTTCCTTTTTAGGGTTTTTAAAAAAAGCCGTCGAGCTCCGACAGAAGCGAGACTCTGAGTTTCACAAAAAAGTAGGAACTCCTATTGGAATCGTATAAAATATCTTCTCGTCAAAAGTTCATCCACCGCGAGAAAAACCGAATTTGTGGGAACTCCCCGTTTTCGGGGTTCGAGATTCAAAAGACGAAATTTTTCTTCTTCCTTTTGTAGCATGGATCCATTTTTTTAAGACCTAAAACACTTTAGAAGATTGGAATGTATTTCGAGGACAATGTTTCAGAGAGGCGAATTCTTTTTGAAAAACCGTTTTAAACGGATCGGTCTCAAATCCTCGTTCTCTGCGGACGTTTCACCCGATCTAAGATTCGTTTTTTCGAAATTTTTCTGGGAAGAACTTAGAGCTTTCCCCATTGGGAAGGAAAGCTTTTTGTAGTTTACGGAATTCTAAGATCGAAAATCGAGAAGAAAGCGGAAGTCGGAGATCTTCAGTCGAGTTTTACTCTGAATTCTTGAATCAAGTGGATGAGGAAAGTCATGATCCCGGAAAAAATATAAAAGAATATCAATCCGTAAATGAGCCAAGGCCAACGGTTGAGTCCGATCGAAACAAGTAGAAGCGTAACCCCACCGATGAGCAAAAATACTCTCGTAGGATTGAGTTTGGAACGAATCGCGGCTTGCGGTTTCGAATAACGTATATTGGATACCATGAGGATCGCGATCAAAACAAAACCGATGATAGTCAGCCAATGAGGTGCGGAGTTTGCGTTTAAAAAAATCGGAAAAAATCCGACCGTAACTCCGGCGACGGGAGAAGGAAGTCCCGTAAAGGATTTGGGATCGTGAGCCACGTTGAATCTCGCGAGTCGATAAGCGGCGCAGATCGGGAAGATCGCAGCGATGAGCATTCCGATCGGAAAAAGATCCTCTTTTCCGAAGACGTCGATTTTGTATTCGGAAAGAACCATCTGATACATCAAGTATCCCGGAGCGATTCCGAAAGCTGTGAGATCGGCGAGGCTGTCCAAATCCGCTCCCAATTCCGAGGTGGCGTTCAATGCGCGTGCAACCATTCCGTCCAATCCGTCAAAAAGCGCGGCGAGCAATATAAAGAATCCTGCAAGTGTATAAGCCTGTAACTCGCTTCCACCTCTGGATCCCGCTTCCGACGCTATAAGCATCGCGCTGAATCCCATCGTGAGATTTCCAAGAGTGATTGTATTGGGTACCCAGCTGAGTTTGAGTTTCATGAAAAGATCTCCTGTCTAGAGGGACTGACGGTAAAATCGATATCTCTTTTGTAACCTTTCTGGAACAAATAGTATCCCAGTGTAGCCACCATTGCCCCGTTGTCCGTACAATAAATTTTTTTCTTCGGGCTAAAAAGTTCCACAGAATTCTTTTCCGCCCAAGACTGCAATCGTTTCTGAAGAGTGGAGTTTGCGAGCACCCCTCCTCCGGCAAAAACCCTTCGAATCCCCGTTTTTGATACCGCTCTTTTGAGGTTTCTTTCCACGAGATCGAAAGCTGAATTCTGAAAGTTCCAACAGATCTGTTCTTTGGAAAGATTCTTTTGTTTTTCCAGAAGGACCATTACGGCCGTCTTTAACCCGCTAAAAGAGAAAGACACCTGATCCTGGGGAAGATTTCGTAAGAGCGGAGGAAGCACTGGTTTTTCGTCGGGGGCGGGTTTGTATTCCAGGGCCTTGGCTTCGATATAAGGGCCGCCGGGATAGGGAAGATCCAAGAGTCCTGCGACCTTGTCAAAGGCTTCTCCCAGAGCGTCGTCCATCGTATCTCCGACAAGTTCCATTCTTCCAAATTCTTTCAGATTGTAAATTGCGGAGTTGCCTCCGGACAAGAGGAGTCCGAGGACCGGGAATTCTGTGGGAACTCCCTCTAAATGGAGAACTGCGAAATGAGACTGAAGGTGACAGACCGGTAAGATCGGAGTTCCATAGACCATGTGAATACATCGGGCCATCTGAGCTCCGACCATCAAAGATCCTGTCAACCCGGGAGAAGAAGTCACAGCGACATAGGAAAGTTCTTCGAAGGAAACCTTGGCTTCCTCCATCGCTTCTTCCAAGAGAAAATTGATTTTTTCGAGATGGGCACGCGACGCAATCTCGGGCACAATTCCTCCGTAGGGTTTGTGCATATCGATCTGACTAAAAATCCGGAGGCTGAGCAATTCTTTCCCGTCGCGAACGATTCCGATCGAGGTCTCGTCGCAACTGGTTTCGATTCCCATTCCGATCATAGGAGAACCCGATTCACAAAAGAATTGAATCTTGCGAAAGAATGTCGTAACAACGACAGACCTCCGTGAAAGTCGCGCGCCCCCACCCTCATCGGGTGGTGGAGGTGGGCCCGTGGGAAAAACTCGGAGGACTTTTCTCTATCAGAAAAATCATATCTTTGCAAGTAGAAAGTTTCCTCTCCCTTCTGTCGGAACTCCGACAAGAATTCAGATTGGAATCTTGTTGATTCCCGATAGTTTCCTAATTTACGGGAAAGGATTGTGGGCTTCAAGAACTCGGCGTTACGCCCTTTCTGATTCAGGTCGCAGGGAAAACTCGGGAGATTTTGCTCTATCATAAAATCATTGTTTTGCAGGCGCAGAGTCTATCTTTGTCGGAACTCCCACAAAAATTCTTTTTGCTCTTGGAATGTTTCTCACCCATCCTCTTCTAACTTCCGGGTAAGGGTGTCCCGATCAAGAGATTGGCGTTTTCTTTTCTCCCTCTTTGGGAGCGTTAAGAATCTCGATCGCCTTTCTCATCTGAGGATCCAATTCTAAATCCAGAATTCCATTCTGTCCGTCTTGGGTGCTTCTCGTTTTGTATAAAAATTTGGCGACGTCTGTGGAAAGTTTGATTCCCTTTTCTGCGAGATACTTTTCAAAAAGAAGAAAGTTGGCTTCGGAATAATTCGGATTCTTTGCAAGAAAGGCTTCGAGCATTTTTTTCTCAGCCATTTTGCGAATGTAGAATCGATCGTCTTCCGTAGGTTCCACCGATTTTACGATTACGTCCGGTTGAATTCCCTTTCCGTGAATCGACTTCCCACTCGGAGTATAATACTTTTGAATCGTGAGCGCAATACCCGTGTTATGCGAAAGTGGATAGATGTTTTGAACCGAACCTTTTCCAAAAGATACTGTCCCGAGAATTTTTCCTCTTCCATGATCTTGCATCGCTCCTGCAAAAATTTCGGAAGCGCTCGCCGATCCCTCGTTGATAAGAACTACCAATGGGATACTCGTAAACTTATCGTTTGCGGTCGTGGAACGAAAAACTCGAACGAGTTCTCCGCCTCTTCCTTTTACCGAAACGATATCCATATCCGGTTTTAAGAAAAGATCGGAAAGTGAAATCGCGAGATCCAGAAGTCCGCCCGGATTCATTCTTAAATCCACGATCAGTCCTTCGGCTCCCTTTTCTTTGAGAGAATTCAATTCTTTTTTAAATTCGGAAAGTGTGCTGTCCTTTCCCATGAACTGATTGAGTTTGATATATCCGAGTTTTTCTTTTTCTAAATAAGAAGATCTTACGTAACGAATCTTGATCATCTCTCTCACTAAAGTAAGATTGATCGGTTCCTTTTGATTCTTTCTTTCTAATTTTATATTTACGGAAGTTCCTACCTTGCCTCGCATCAGTTTGATGGAATCGGAAAGAGAAAGGTCGTTTGTTTTTTTACCGTCGATCTCTACGATACGATCTTGCGGAAGAACTCCCGCCTTCATCGCCGGAGTGTCTTCAATCGGAGATATGACCACGATCGCCCCGTCCGCAAAGGAAACTTCCATTCCGAGTCCGCCAAAACTCCCTCTCGTTTCCTCTTGGAGTTGGGAAAAATCGTCCTTATCCATGAAGCGGGAATGCGGATCTCCCAAAGATGAGATCAGTCCTCGGATGGCTCCTAAGTAGAGTTTTTCTTCGTCTACGGATTCTACATAATCGAGTTGTATGGTGGATAAAACTTCGTGGAAGATCTGGAGATAGGATTCTCCATTTTTGGAAATTCCTTTTACGGATCCTGTCGGGAGAATGAGTGCGAAGCTGAGAAAGGAAACGATTCCGATCCAGATCATTCTTTCTTTATTTTTCATATTCTTTGTTCAAGGCCTCATGAAGCGCGGGGCTTTTTTCTTTTAAGCGCTCCAGTACTTTATCGGGATCGAGTCGATAGACTGAACAGGCTTCGAGAAAAAATGTCAGATCGTTCGGAGCCGATTTGCCCGCAGTCGCCTTGAGGTTCGCATTGATTCTTGCGATGCTGACTCTTTCCAAAACCCGTTTTACATCACCATCGGTGATCGTTGTCTTCTGGGAACTGCATTGGAGGGTGAGGAAAAGGAGGACGGAGAGGAAGAAATTTCTTTGAAACACTCTGTCCGAAGTTTCAATCGAGTTTCTTCCTCTGTCAATCAGTAAATTCTATAGAGTCCTACGAGCTTCCCCATCACCACGGCCTTCTTGGTGCGGATCGGTTTGTATTTTGGATTTCTTGCTTCGAGACGAATCTGATCCTGTTCTTTGTAATATACTTTTAGAGTGGCTTCGTCTTCGATGAGAGCGACGACGATTTCCCCGTTTCGGGCAATGTCCCTTTTTTCGATGATCGCGATGTCTCCGTCATTGATCCCCACGTCGACCATGGAATCCCCCTGAACCCGAAGCGCGTAGGTCGGAACATTGGAACCGACCATTTCGTCCGGAATGGGAATGTAGGACTCGATATTTTCTTCGGCAAAGATCGGAAGACCGGCCGCGACTCGACCAATCACAGGAATGCTCGTAGCCTGAACGGGAAGAGATTCCAGAGGGCTCTGACGAATGAGTTCAATCGCTCTGGATTGATTCTTCGCAGTTTTGAGATATCCTTTCTTTTCGATCGCCTTGAGGTGATCGTAAGCGCCTTTTGCGGTAATTCCGAACTCATCTCCGATTTCTCGTATCGTAGGCGGAAAACCGCGTTCCTTGATGATGGCAGTAATGAATGTGAGAACAGCCTGTTGCTTATCTGTCAGGTCTTTCATACTAAACAACTTAGTAGTGAATAAATGCTAAGTCAACACAAAAATAGTAAAAACGGAGGGGTAGAATAGGACGTCCGAAAACGTCCTAAAATCTATAGTTTTAAATATTCACTTTTTAGAATAAAGGATCCTCTGGAAACGACCTGAGCCCCTTCTTTGAGTCCGGCCTTGATGATCACTTCGTCGCCTACGGTTTCTCCCGTGAGAACTTCGGCCGCCTCAAAACTTCCGTCGTCGTTCTGAATAAAAACAATGGACTTTCCTTCGATCTCGTGTACGGCTTCGAGAGGTAAAGTTTTTCTCATTTCGGAACCCGTGTTTGCTACGATTCCTTTTACTTTTGCCGTAACCGACTGGCCGGGTTTTAGTTTTCCGTTTCGATTGGAGACCATGATCCGAAGTTTTGCGGTTCGTTTGATATTGTCCAAAACCGTTCCTACATACGCGACTTCACCTTTGATTCCGGGAGATTTTTCGTCGCCTAACGGATAGATCATCGCGTCGGCTCCTTCGGAAATAGAACCGATATCCTTTTCGTAAACTTCCAATAAGACCATCAAGTTGGTAAGATTCGCGATCGTAAAAAGATCCTCGTTCCGTGTTACCTGTTGTCCTTGGATCGCTTTTCTTTCGGTCACTTCTCCGTTGATCGGACTCCGAAGAACGAGATTGGAAGAAACATAAACCCCTCTTTCGATTCCCGCGATTTCTCCGGGTGTGAGTCCGTAGTTTTCGAGTTTGATCCGAGTCGTTTCCACTTCGGTCTTCGCGGTTTTGTATTGCATGTTCGCGAACTCATAGTCTTTTGCGGAAGTCACTTTCATATCGAAGAGTTCTTTCGCACGATCCGCCTGCAATTTAAGAGCTTCTAAACTCGCCCTCGCCTTGACGTAAGAAGCTTCCACTTCTCCTAGCATCACGGAAGAAAGAATCGCAAGAGGAGAACCTTGACTCACGCGATCCCCTTCTCTCACGAGAACCTTTTTGATTCTCGCTTCGACCGTGGATCCGGCTCTCGCCATACTTTCCGGGTCGTAGGAAATTCTTCCGGGGAGCGCGACCTCGTCCACCGAAGCGACTTCTCTCAGAGAAACCAAACTCAACGGATGTCGTTTTAGAATTTCCTCGGAAACCGTGAATCTACTCTTACTCACGGCAACCGGCTTTTTCTCATCGGCTCTCTTCGAGACAAACTTTTTGTAACCGAAATAAGCCGCTCCTAAAACTGCGAGCAGAACGATCGTAGTTTTATAGCGGTTCAAGAAATTGATCATACAAATCTCCGGGATGGATTCTTAATCCCTCTCTGTTTTTTTACCGACCGCAGCCTTATAGAGTTCTACCGCGTTGTAATAGAGATACAACACTTCGTAGTAATCCCTCAGGACCGTAAGATAATTCTTTTCGGCCTGAAGAAAGGTCACTTGGTCGGAGGCACCACGGACATAGGCTATCCTGGATTTTTGTTCTAACTGCTTGTTTTTTTGTAATAGATTGATTCTTTCGTATTTTGCAAGAAGATCTTCTCTCGCGAGGAGTTCCTTTTTAGAAGCTTCGATCTCTTCGTTCACTTCTCTTTTTTTGGCTTCTAAGGCGAGTTCGAACTTCTTGTGTTCTTCCCTCGCGGAAAGAACCTTTCCCTGACCGCGGTCGTTGATGGGAAGAGGAATCGTCGCAAACACGCCGGCGTAGTGTTCGTTTCCTTTGATTCTCCATTCTCCCCCGACTTGAAGATAACCGAGACTTTCCCTTCTCTGAAGATCGATATTGAGTTTTTTCTCTTTGACCCTTTCTTCGAGGGCCGCGATGTCCGGACGATGGATGGCCGCGACCGTAGAATCCTTCAGACGCAATCCAAGATCTTCCAAGGATTTGAATTTCATCTCCGACTTAAAGGCGAAGACTCCTTCCGATTCTCGGATTCCGGAAAGAATTCGGAGTTCCTTCTCCACGATCTGTCTTCGAACAAGAGCGTCCCTATAAAACTTCTCCACCTGAATTCTTTCGAGTTCGAGTCTTTCAAATTCGAGAGGAGAGATGTCCCCTTTTTCCACCCGAAACTTTGTGAGTTCGAGAAGGTCGCTGTAGTTTTCGTAAAATTCTTTATTATAATCTACTAAATTAGTTAGGAAGAGATAAGCCCAGTAGTTCTGTCTGAGACGAAGACGAAAGAGTCTGTCAAAGTTTTCGAATTCTCCCAAGACGGCTTCGAAGGATTTTTTTGCTACCTTGGAACGTAAAGAGATCACTCCGTAGACGTCCAGGTCCTGATACATCGCGGGTGCGATCTCCGTGCTTCCGCCCTGAGATCCGTTTTGTCCGAGAATGTTCGGACTGGAAGATCCGCCGGGCATTCCGATGAATTGTTGTTGGAACTGGATGATCGGGTTTCTGGAAAGAGAAGCGGTGATCACCTTTCCTCTTTCGATTCCCATGTTTTGTCTTTCGGCTAAGTAGAGCGGATTGTTTGAAACCGCGTATTCAGTCAGCTTCTCCATATCCCAGTCGATGATCTTTCCCGAAAACGTAACGGGGATCGAAGAAGTGGGAGCTGATTGTTTTTCAGTCGCCGCATCCAGAGGAGAAGAAAGGGACTTATCGTTGTCTGCATTCCCGGACTTCTTTTTATCCTCTTCCGTTGTGGAAGTGGATTCCAAAGGAATGACCTCCGCCTGAATCGGAGCGATCATCACCGAGACGATGCTCAAAAATCCCAAGACCAAAAAGGTTTTGAGAAATTGAAAAAAACGAAGACTCAAAGAAGAATTCTCTCTTTCCGTTTCATAGAAAGAAGTCTTGTTTATGACAAAGAATTCTTTGCCGCCGTTGGTTAAAACATTCTGTGAAGATACCATTTTCCCTGCACTTTCTTAAAGTATGGATTGAGAAGTTCCTTCTCCAGTTCTATGTTATCTTTAAATCTAAGTTTCAATTCGCATTCCGTCAAACTTTCGTAATAAAACTCGGCTTCGATTCCACCCGAAAGTAAAAACAAATCGCGGACGGTTCGAACGTTCTCCGAGTTTTTTTGTTTTTTGAGAAGTTCTCTATCGAAAAAATAAGTTTGGAAATAATTTTCTTTTTTTAGAAGTTCCTTTGCGATCTGTTCCCGGGTCCAGACTCCTTTTAGATCCAAGAGCAATCCGTCTTTGGGAGCCACTCGTTCCGGCAACTTGGAAAAATTCTTACTTACCGTATCGTCTATTAAAGATTTCATTAAAAGAAGAATTTCAGGAGTATCCTTGCTGTGATCTCCCGTGTGACCCGCGAGAAAAATTTTCCCCGCGAGAATTTCAGGAGCTTTGTTATCTCCCCGAGAAAGAAACAATTCCTGTTCGGAAGTCGTATGGCAAGAAAATGACAAGACTAACCCTATCCAGAGAAATCCTCCGGAGATTCTTCGAATCGAATGTAGAAACAAGGGCGTCATAACGGGTTTAAACTCAAACAAAGTAGGGAACGAGTCCAGTCTCTGAAATTCATCCTGAAAGTCGAACGAAAGTTTTCTTTTTTATCGACTGAAAGGACTCTTCGATAAGTTGAGATCCTCTCCAAAAAAAAGCTTTTGTTTTCTAAGAATGTGAAAATAAGAAATAGAAAAACAAAAAAAGGAAACCGGTCTCGAACAATCCGGGTCTCCAAGACGCGCTCCTTACTCGTTTATGAGAATCCGTTCTCGTGAACGATCAATCCTTCGTTCGTCAATTCCAGCCATTCGTTCGTGGAGAATTCCTTCAACATCGCAGGTAAGAATTGTTCGAAGAGGAAAAACAAAAAAATAATTTCACGAGCGTGAAAGGAAGCTGCGCATCGATCAAGAACTTCATGCAGAAGCTTTATAGATGGATTTAACCTTAACGAGATGAGATGCGTATTCCAAGGAAGCCAAGATATCTTCTTACGCTCCCTTGGCTTCGAGACGAAGGGCCTTCTTTAAAAGTTCTTCCAGATCTTTTCCGTAGATGACGGTGAGGGAACTAGGATTGTCGGTAAGAAAACGTTTGGCTCCTTCCGTAAACTCCGCGTCTCCTAAGACGAAGGCTTTGTCCACGCCCAACTCTTTTAGCTGACCGATCGTATCTCGTAAGAAGATATCCGAAATTTTTGCGTCCTTCCATTTTCTAAATTTAAAAAGCGCTCTTGTTTCTTTATCGGTTTTGTTTAAGCCCGTAAGATTGAGACCGTCTCCTTCTTTGTTGGGAACTTCTCGACTCACCGTATAATTCAGGGCCATCACGATTCGAACACAGAGATTCTTAAATTCAACTCCCTTGAGTTGTCGATAGTGATCCAGAACTCCGACTCCGATCTTTGAAACGTCCGCGAGAAGTTTGTTTCCCTGTTCGTCGATGATTCCCTTGATATGAAAGGACTTGGAAGACTTGAGTCCCGAAAGTTCGTAGAACCTTTCCATCGGAAAGAGTTCGCTGAAAATTCTTCCGATCTCATCGTCTATGGAGAATCCGCTCGGCGCGGCTTTGTTTGCATCCGCACGTTTTGTTTCTAACTGAAATTTATAATTGGCGAGATCGATGATTCGTTTGTCGTCGATTCTTTCGGACTCGGCTTCGATGAGATACTCGCTCGCTTCTTCCAACTTGCCGAGTTTTACAGCGAGAAGAGAAAAGTGAACGTCGGAGTCGATCATCTCCTGTTTCCATCCGCTGTTCCTCGCCATCTCCATACAAAGTCTCGCGTGTTTGAGACCTTCTGAAAGATTCTTCTGAAGAATAAAATTGCACATTAAGAATTGAAAGATCGTATAACGCACGTAATCGTCTTCGATCAGATCCGCGACCGAATTTGCGACCTTGGTCGCTTCGTCGTATTTTCCATCCCGGCTCAGACTGAGGGCGTAGAGAAAACCGCCGACGGGAGAAGCCGGATCGAGTTCGTAAGCTTTTGCAAAAAATTCAGAGGGATTTCCTTTGCGAATCGCCGCGGAGACGACACCCTTTCCGATAAAGATCGAAGCCACCTTGATTTTTTCATTGGGAATCTTACTCAGGAATCGATCCGCGATCCCGAATTCTTTTTGACCCAAGGCCATAAACGCGATTCGAACGTTGGCTTCCGCGTTTTCCTGATCGATCTGAATCGTATCCAAATAATGAAAGAGGGCTTCCTCAAAAAGATCTTGTTGGTAGTAGATATCCGCGATTCGGTTGGAAACCGCGACCTCGTTGATTCCCTTCTCGTAGTTACCGATCTTCTTGATCTTTTCGAGATGACGCACCTCGTTTGTCGTATCCCCTTCCATAGCGTAAATTTTTGCGATTACATAGTGGGCCCGGACATTGGAGGGAGAATTGTCTAAGATATCCCGAATTATAACGCGGGCATCGACATAATTGCCCATAGCGGCCAGTGCGAGGGCTTTTTCAAAAGCGTCTTTCTTGGTCTGGATCAGAAAAGATCCAAACGCGACAATCAGAATGATTCCAATGGCTACAAGAATGACGAAGATCATTTTTTTTGTTTTTCTTTCAGGTTCCGGTTAGTAAATGGATAAAATCCCGGGAGCCGAACTGGGTATTGCCCAATCTTGGGATAAAATCAAATCATTTGTAGAAACTAAAACCAGATGGGAAAACTTACCTACCTCAGATTTGCGTATTCTATCGTGAAACGCGATATTACAATCAGTATTCTTCATATAGGATTTTCAGTACTCTTTTGTTTTTTCCTGACTTTCGGGATCTTTCTACTGAGAATGGACAAAGTCCCCTCTAACCCTTCTAGTATCGAACTCTTCCGGAATTATCCACAGTTGGTTTTATTACTCAGCAGCGCCGGATTGGTTTTTATGGCCCTTTCCAGGACGATCCTAAGAACGGCAGACGCCGGAATTATGATGGCGGTCGGCGGCAATCGGATCGGAACGATTCGCCTTTTGGTCGCGGAACTCTGGATTCTTCATGGAACCGGATTCTTCCTGAGCGTTTTGGCCACGATCTTCTTTCCTCCTTGGGTCGCGGAAAGTTCCAGCCTTTTGGATTACGGAAAGTCGTTTCTGGTTTGTATTTCGTTGATATCGGGAACCGGAGGAATCGTCTCTGTGATTCTTACATTCTTAGACCCATATCGGTCGATCCGGAGGGGCAAATGATTCTTCGCATCAACGATCTCTCAAGAGAATACGGAAAGTCCAAAGCCGTGAACGGCGTATCTTTCGACATGAACCAATCCGATTACGTCGCGATCGTAGGACCTTCCGGTTCGGGAAAGACCACTCTTCTATCGATGATCACCGGAATGCTTTCGAGCACCTCCGGAGAAGTTTACTTCGACACGACCAAGGTAAGCGACATGGGTCACGGAACCTTGGCGAACTTCCGCGCGAGAAACATCGGACTTATCTTTCAGTTTTCGGAACTCCTTCCTCATCTCGACGTGGAGGAAAATATTCTTCTTCCCGCTCTTCTCGTAGGAAAGTTTAGTCAGAAAGAATATTTGGAAAAATGCGAATACCTCATTCAGAGCCTTCATCTCGAATCCATTCGTAAGAGTTATCCGAGTAAACTTTCGGGCGGACAGATTCAGATGACCGCGATCGCGAGATCCTTGATCAACGAACCCGAACTCCTTCTCGCGGACGAGCCTTCCGGAGATTTGGATCCGGAAAACAGCGAACTCGTAAGAAATCTTTTATACGATTTTAACACAAGAGGACTTACGATTCTATTAGTAACTCATGATATGAATCTGGCCTTCGACGCAAAGACAATCTACGAAATGAGAGAGGGAGCGTTTACCCGGGTGGTAAAATGAAATCCTATCTCGGGATCGATATCGGAGCCGGGAGCATCAAAGCGAGTCTGGTCGATAAAAGCGGGAACATTCTCAAACAAACTTCCAGAACCACCGGAGCGGAAACCAATGAGAAAGAATTTTTGGATTCTATCGTAGATATCGTTTCGGAACTCGAAGATCCGTCTCTCGTCGCGGTCGGGATAGGAAGTCCGGGGCCGATCGATACGGAGAATGGGATCCTCATCCAATCCGCAAATCTTCCCCTCTTAGCCAACGTCGCGTTAGTCGCTCATCTAAAGAAGAATTTTAAATTTCCAGTATATTACAATAACGACGCAAACCTCGCTGCCCTCGGAGAATATCGTTTCGGTCTCGGAAAAGGATCTTCCAATCTGATGATTCTTACCTTGGGAACCGGACTCGGCGGGGGTTGGGTGTATCAGGGAAAACTTTTCAACGGTTACAGAGGAAGCGGGATGGAAGCGGGACACGTAACCTATCTTCCCGGAGGTTCTCTCTGCGGATGCGGACAAAGAGGATGTACGGAAGCGTATTTTAGCGCGAGCGGGTTTCTTCATCGTTATCACGAAACGACCGGAAATCATCTTTCTTCGGCGGAAGAATTTTTCGAAAACGTAAGAAAAGGAGAAAAGGTCGCAGTGACTCTGTTAAACGAAGGAATCGACGCGCTTTCCCAGCTCTGTAGAACTTTGATTCACACGGTCAATCCGGAGAAAATCGTTTTCACGGGAGGTCTCGTCAAATCCTGGGATCTCTACGGAAACATCTTGAAAGAAAAAATTCACGGACTTATCTTTCCTATTTTTAGAACTTATACCCAAATTTTACCCGGCGGAAACGTAGCCGGCGCCTTGGGTGCGGCCGCACTTTGTATGGAGAATCACGAATGAAAGATCCGAATTGTATCTTCTGCAAGATCATCGCAAAAGAAATTCCTTCCAAGATCGCCTTTGAAAACGAAGAAATATTAGCATTTCATGATATTTCTCCGCAGGCTCCGGTTCATATCGTATTTATCCCCAAAAAACACATCGTTTCGCTCTCGGATGTAAAAAACGAAGACTCCGCGCTCCTCGGAAACATACTCGTTCAAATCCGCGACGTCGCAAAGAATTTAGGAATTGCAGAAAACGGATATCGGGTCGTAAACAATACCGGAAAGAACGGCGGACAGACCGTATTTCACATCCACTTTCATTTATTGGCCGAACGCCAACTCCACTGGCCTCCGGGTTAAAATTTAAGGAATAAAAAACATTGAAACGAATTCTATTTGGAACCGTAATTAGCGTAGTCGCGCTCGGATTCTTATTTTCAAAACTGGATCTTAGTGAATTTTCAAGAATCCAAGAACGTTGGGAACCCATCTATCTGATTCCGTTTTGTATTTCCTCCGCGTGGGGACTTCTTTTGTTTTCTTGGAGATGGCATCTTCTGATGGGAAAACAAATCTCCTTCCGTTATGCGCTCTTTTCCTCTTTTATCGGAGTCGGAGCCAATATGTTTCTCCCGGCAAGAGGAGGAGACATCTTTCGTTTGTATTTTTGTAAAAAGGAATCCGATCTTCAATACCCGACCTTGGTTACGGCCCTCTTTATCGAAAAAGTATTAGATTTTTCTTTTATATTCTCCGCAGGAATCTGCGCCCTGATGTTCTTAGGAATCAAAGACGAGAGCAGCGATTCTTTCTTTATCATTTCGTCCCTTGTGATCGTCGGAATTTTTCTCGGACTGATCGCGGTTCGATTCTTAAACGAAACGATCATTTCCCTTCTTGCCTGGGCCGCCGGACTGATCGGGAAAAAAGAATGGTTCTTACAAAAACTCGCTCACTACGTGCGAGACCTTGGAAAGTTTTTGGTGCTCAAAAGATTTCTTCTTCCGGCGATATTGACTATGTTTACTTGGTTGATCGGATACGCGTTGAGCTACGGCATCCTACTCAAGTTAGTCGGAATTGAAATGAGTTACGCGGGGATCGTTTTAATCATGTTTGCCGGAGCGGTCGGGGTAATGGTTCCCTCGGCGCCTTCGGGTGCTGGAGTTTTTCACGCCTCGGTTACGTCTTCCTTCGTTTTGATGGGAAGAAAAGCCTCCGAAGGATTGTTCTACGCGACCACGGTTCACCTGGCGCAGTTCATCTTACAGAGTATATTCGCTATTATTTTCTATCTCTATTGGATCGTGGATCGAAGAAGACGCGGACTCGGAAAGGCAGACTTTTCCCTCAAAGAATCCGAGGTCATCGAAAAAAATTCCTAATCGATTTCCTCGCTCGAATTGTTAAGCGAAGTAGAGCAAAACGAGCTCCTTTGGTATCACCGACGGGGCTCGTCCTTTTTCGATCTAAAACTATTTGGAAAGAAACTCGAGAATTGAGTTCGCCGTTTTTTCCGGAAATTCTTCCTGAGGAATATGTCCGCAGTTTTCAAAAACGGTAAACTTAGAATTGGAAATGTCTCTGTGAAACTGTTCTCCGATGGCGAGAGGGATCCATCCGTCTTCTTTTCCCCAGAGGATCAAAGTCGGTTGTTTGATGGTCGGGACAAGTTCCGCAAATCCCTTTGCAAATCCTTCATCCAGGGTTCTTGAAAAAGAAACCTGAGATTCGATTCCGCCTAACGTTCTGAGACGATCGAAGTAAGCTCCGATTCTTTCTTCCGTGATCACCTTCGGATCAAAAACTACTTCTTTGAGATTCCAGTTAAAAAGCCATTTCCCGTAAAAGGTTTTCATCGTCTCTGCGGCAAGGGGAAGATTGGACATCTGAATGATAAAAGGTTTTTTCATAGGATAAGGTCCAGCTGCGTCCACCAAAACCAACTTCCCGACGAGCTCCGGATTTTTTGCCGAAGTCAAAGCGGCAATCGCTCCACCCAACGAATTTCCCACAAAAACAACATTCCGTAATTTTAATGCTTTTAGAAAAGCGGCGACTTCGGACTGCAATTGATCCACGCTGTAATCGGAATCCAAAGGTTTATCGGACCAGCCGAAACCTTTCATATCAAGAACCACGATTCTATAACCGGATTTTCTTAAATAAGGAATTGTCTCTTTCCACGTATAAGTGGAAGAACCAAAGCCGTGTAAAAGAAAAATATCACCTTTTGTTCCGGGAAAATCCTGATAGTGAAAATTGACCTCGTCCAACTTTAGGAAATGATCATATTCTCCCTCGTCCAAAATTTTCCCGGGCGGAATCGTCTCCACAAACAATCCACAGTGAAGGATAAAAATGGAAAAAAGAATCAGACAGAATTTTTTATAACTTCCGATTTGAAACATAGACGTTGACCTCTTGAACAGTTTTGCTAAGACGAACTCAATTCTTTTCTTAAAAACTTCTCGGATAGTTAAGAAAATACCTTCCAACAAAGAAAGTATTCTTTTATCCTTCCATGGAATTTTTTTCAAATTCTTTCGTCCTTCCAAGATCAAAGGAAAGACGTTTTGTTATAAGATTTCGTGACAAGATGGAATCGATTCTCGGCGTAAACGAAAAGAAAAATACATTGTATTTTCGTAAAATGAATCCGATGAACGCGAAATGTAGATCGCCTTGAAAGCGCAAGAGCTCGCGGCGGAATAAATCCGAGAATTCTTAGATTACACTCAACCCGAAGGAAAAAGAGGGATAGGCATTGCTCGGCTAAAACCGTCCTAAAACGTTTTCTTTTTGTTCGTGTTTAAACAATCCCGAAAATCGATAAAACCTAATTTATCCCGAAAGAAAACCCCGGCCATTCCATCGGAGACGGGAAATCCGAGTTGAAATATCGGTTCGATTACGATCCTACCTTTGAGGTCGAGATAGCCGACCATTCCATTCTTCGTAAACGTGGAAAGTCCTTCCGAAAAATTTCCTAAGTCTTCGTAAGAATCGTCGATGACGATTCTTCCATTTCGATTGATATAGCTCCATCGATCTTGAATCTTCACAGCAGCCAATCCTTCTGAAAAACTCATCACATCGTCGAAACGAAAATCAATCACGGTCCTGCCGGTTGTATCGATAAAACCCCATTTACGATCTTCATTCTTTACCGCTGCAAGGCCCTCCGAAAAACCCAGAGTTTTTAGATACCGATAATCAATGACCACATTTCCGTGTTTGTCGACAAATCCCCAATTCCAAGAATCTTTTCCAACCGGAGCCATTCCATCCTGAAACACTTGCATTGAGTTAAACTTGTAATCGATCACCAACTTTCCGAACTTATCGATTGCACCAAAGAATCCATTTTTCGAAACTACGGAAATTCCTTCGGAAAACGTAGACGCAGAATCAAATTGATAATCGATTTTGATACTCCCATACCGATCGATGAATCCCCATTTAGAATTCTTATTTTCAACGGCTGCAAGTCCTTCCTCGAAACCAGACACACTTTCAAATCTTGGGGGAATGACGGTCGCGCCAGTTGTATCGATGAACCGAAATTTATCCTCGTTTTGAACGGTAGCAATTCGCTCTTTAAAAAGAAAGGCTCGATCATATCGATTACCATCCAGCAACTTTCCGGAAGAATCTATATATCCCCATTTACCAACAAACGGTTCTTTGTCCTTTCTTTTAGGAACCGGTGCGAGTCCATCATGAAAATATCCGATCGCAAAGGTCTCTATATTTGGAACCGTATCAAATTCAAAGGGGATCGTCCTCAACTTTGGATTGGAAGGAACGAGTTTGAAGATATTCTTTCCGTTTTTTTGAATCGTCTCTTCCTTCAATTCGGAAGCGCACTCATTTTTTTGATAAACACAGCCGAAAGAAATATTTATAAAAAGGAAAATAAGAATTCTGTGTATTTTTCCGATAGAGCAGAGTTGAATCCAAAAAGAAAAAAACTTAGTCGAGATCACTACGTAGGCAACAATTTTATTTTTCATTCTTGCTTCTTTTTTTTAAATATTAGAATAATATAAATTATTAATTTAGTCTAAGAGGTCGATCCTCGTTTAGCATTTTTTATTAGGATCCTAAAAGGAAAAATTTGCTGGTTTTTTTTGATTCGGCTTCTATTTCCGATTCAGAGAAACTTTGAGGCGGGTTGTATCGAGAAATGCCGCCGGAAAAAAATGAAATTCAATTCCGACGGACGTTCAAAAGAAGAGATTTTATTTCTTAGATAAAAACTGACACGCTTCCGATTTTTGGATCGGATTGTTTGGAGACATCATTTCAGAACAGCTTGTCTTTTCAATCAAAGCCATACATTCTTTAGCTGCCTGAACTTTTTCAGGAGTTGCGTCCTTCCATTCATCAGCTTCCGTCTTACCGGTTTTTGCTCTTTGAGCCGCCGCATTCTGTTCAATGGATTCTAAACAAGCTTCTTTGGATTGAAGCATCGGAGGAAGAAATTTTCTCTGAGCTTCCGGCAATTTGCTGAATTGTTCCTTAGCACATTCTACGGTCTTGGAACAAGTGATATCCTTGGACTTCTTAGCAAGCTCCTGCATTTCTGCGGCAGGATTTCCCGCACCTTTACAATTGAAGATAAAAAGCGCCAAAGAGACGAAAACTAACAAACTCGTTTTTTTGTAATTCATAACCCTTTCCTATTAAAAAGCAAAAGGATTCCTCTTCGTGTCTTTTTGAAAATAAATTTTTTCTAATTCTTCTCCGGAATTCTCCGGAGAAGAATCGTAGTTTAGACCGCGCCTACCAACGCGTTCTGTTCTTCGAATTTAAAGAGTTTATGAACCGTCGCTTTTTGACCGACTCCCTTAAGAGAGGCTTCGTGTTTTTCGGAATCGTATCCTCTCAGACTCAATTCTTCTTGAATTCCGGGACTGGAGAGAATCGGTTCCGTTACCCAGATTTCTCCTGCGGATGCAAGAGACTGTACCCGAGCCGCGATGTTTACGCTCTGTCCGAAATAATCGAGTCTTTCGTCATTGATTACGGCTAACGCAGGACCTTCGTTGAGACCGACCTTCAAACCGATCTCGTGTCCGTGTTCTTTGAACTCCTCGTTCATCTGATCGATCCGAGTCATCATCTCGAGAGCCGCAAACATTCCGTCCAACGGACTCGAAAAGGTCGCCATAATCGCGTCGCCCATCGTTTTTACGATCGCTCCGTGAAACTTTTTTACGGTCTCCGTAAGAAGACGAAAGTGTTCCTGAACGAGTCGATACGCAAGAATATCCCCCGCCTTATCATACATTTCGGTGGAACCTCTCAGATCCGTAAAAAGAATCGTAAGACTTTTTACGTTCAGATTCAACTTACTACTCAACTGTTGGATTCTAAAAAGTTCTCGGAAAGTCTGATTGTTTAAGAGCATCTTTGCCGTAAGAAAAGGTTCGATCACGGTCGGATGTTCTTTCACAATTTCTAATATTCTCGGGAGATTGGGTTTGATTATCAGAAATCCCGCTTTCGCGATCGTACGATTGGATACTTTGAGTTCGTATTTTCCGGGAGCGAGATGAAGTTCATTCGGCGTAAAGCCGCTCGTAAGAAGACTCAAATCGATGACTCGATCATCCGCGGTTTCCTTTCCGTCGAAATACAAATATACGGCGGAATTATTTTCCACAGAACTGAGTTGATACGCGGGAACATCGGTCGCATCCAAAACGATCGTTTGCGTGATTCCCGGTTCTAAGACGATCAGATTTTTTGTATTGTTTCCGATAAAATTCAAGAGTTCTTGAGACTTATGAAAGTTCGCGGAGATATGATACTTGAGATAGGTTTCGGCGTCGACTAAAGGATCCAAATTCTGTTTTTTAAGAGAAGGGTTCACAGAAAAACTTACTTCTACTTGATCGTCCAAGGTAGTCGGGACGTCGAGATTACAGATATAACAGTGAAAACTTTTTTCTTCTATTTGATCCAGGGAAGTATGAGAAGAAGCAACTCCTCCGCAAGCAGGGCAGATCATATTATAAGCGAAATCGATTAAGCCGATCTTTCCCGAATGTAAGAATAGATCGATCGCCTCCCCCTTCTCAAAATCATTCTCCCTCGCAAATCGAATGGGATTGATTCTATGTAATTTCCATTCATCTTGAGATTGCAAACTCCCGATAAAACGAGAGATCGATTCCTTTGATAAAACGGCAAATCCTTCCAAGGCTTTTTTCTTTTGCGCCAAAAGAGTTTCGTTCCACATAACATCCCTCCTAGGATTCTTTACCAAAACAAATCGATCTTCTTCGGAGTCGATTCTTTGGCAAGCATTTTGTAACAATTTTTGTTACATTTATTTCACTTTTCCGATAGAGTTTCTACCTTTCACGGCCCCAAAGGAGAAATCCATTTTGCCAAAAGGAAAGAATCAGACAAAGTTCGCCAAACGCAAACCCTACGATCCTCTTAGAAAAAGATCAAATACGCGGATTTCTCCTAGGATCGCTTGAGGTGGACTTTAAGTCCGTTTCAAGCAATTTTTTTGGTGAAAAGTTTGTCGTAACAAGGGTTACTCTGATCAAGGTCGGAACTACGCAACGAAAGAGAATTTGTGAGAGTTCCCACACAACTCCATATTTTAGTTTTTTTGAATTGATTTTTGACGTCGAATGTCATACTTAAAATCCTTTTCTTGAAAATTCAAAAAGAAGAGCTTTTTTCAGAGGAAAATTATTTCCAATAAGACCAAGAGGACGCGCGTTATCTGCGTTTGTAAGACAAACGACAAAAGATCGAATCAATATGGATAAAACGAAACTAAGTAAGAACTCGAGAGTGGTAATCACGGGGATCGGAGTCATTCTTCCAAACACATTCTCGGTCGACGAATTCTGGAAAAATCTTTCTGAAGGGAATTCTCAGATCGATACGATTACGAGATTTAATACGGACGATATGCCCGTCAAAGTCGCCGCAGAGATGAAAGACTTTGACTGGAAAAAATTTCTCCCCGACTTAAACGAGAAACACGCAAAAAATTACAATCGGGAAACCTTCGCTCTTATGTCAGCGATGGAAGAAGCAAGAAAAGACGCGAAACTGGAAAAGGATTCCGTTGATCCGTCAAAGGTGGGCTTTATCGATTCTTCCTCGCGAGCGTCTTTGGCTTGGTGGGAACACGCCTGGAAACTCTATCACGAAGAAAAAAATCAGAGCGTCTTCGATCGTTATTCTGTTCTCACTTCGATGGCTTCCAATCCTACCAATCTCACCGCAATCTATGCAAACATCCAAGGATTTGTAACCACCATCACCGCGGCCTGCGTCGGCGGACATCACGCAATCAGCCTTTGTTATCAAGCGATTCGAAAAGGAAGAGCCGAAGTGATGTATGCGGGAGGACACGAATTTCCTCTGATCAAACCTCTGATGATGATGTATTCGGATCCGGCGAGTTCGGTGATGTCTTCCGAGGAAAAACATCCTAAGTCAGCAATCAAACCCTATGATAGAAACAGAGACGGATTTATCTTAGGAGAAGGCGCCGCGGTTCTTTGTATGGAAAGAATGGATCACGCAATCGCCCGAGGAGCTAGAATCTACGCCGAGGTTTTAGGAACCTTTAGTTACAACGAAGCGGACCACGCGATGAGAATGGATCTAACCGGGAAAAAAGCTGCGAGCGGTCTGAGTCGTCTTTTAAAGATCAGCGGAATACACCTCGGAGATATCGACTACTTCTGCGGACACGGGACGGCAACGATTAACAACGATATGGCGGAAAGCAGAGCGATCAAAGTTTTATACAACGGTCTCGCAAAAAACAAATGGGCGCCTCTCGGTTCCATCAAACCGATCTTCGGACATACGTTCGGAGCCGCGGGAATCATCAACGTCGCCGCGACGGCCTTGATGTTGGAAAAACAAATCATCTGTCCCACGATCAATCTCAAGGACGTGGATCCGGAATGCGATCACGATCACGTAGCCGAAGGAGCCAGAAAGGTCCGTCTGAGAAACGCGATCTCGATGGCCTTTGCGATCGGAAGCCAATCTTCTTTTGTGAGCCTTACGGCTCCGGACCTTTAGGATCACAAAATGAAATCCGGCGGACTTCACAAACAATACGATCATTCCAAAAAGATGAAATCGGTTCTTTACTACCAAGGCGCGGTGACCCACGATATTTTAGGAAGTCTCACTGAAATTCTCAAGGATAGAATCGCGAACGAAAAAAGGAAGAATAAGATTCTGAATGTGTTCGTCGAGATGGCTCAGAACGTCAGTCACTATTCTTCCGAACGGGAAAAGGAATACGGAATCGGTCTTATCTTAGTAAAAGAAAAAGGTCATATTCTCAAACTCTCCACCGCAAACTTTTTGACCGCCGAAACCGCAGCTCCTCTTCAAGAAAGATTGGAACATTTTCTTTCTCTTACGGGAGAAGAAGTAAAAGAACTCTATCAGGAAAGGATCAAGGGAGAAAGACCGGAAGACAGCAAGGGAGCCGGTTTAGGATTTTTAGAAATATTAAAAAAATCTGATTTTCCGTTTCGTTCTTCTTTCGAAGCGACTCCGAACGGAGAAGTGTTTTTTACTCTTACCGTTTTCTTTCGCTTGGGGTGAGTTTCCAAGGTTCCGCGTGCGAGAGGGCCATTTCCTTTACCTCGATTACGATTACGGAAGTATTGTCCTTAGTCATTCTTAGATTGGCTTCTTCCGCGAGGTGAGAACAGGCCTCTTTTACGTTAGACGTGTTTCTAAGAATCTCTTCTAAATCGTCGATTTTGATCACGTCCGTAAGCCCGTCCGTACAAAGAAGAATACGATCTCCTTCACTTAAAGAATTTGTAATATCAAAAAGATCCATCTGAAGATCGGTCGTTCCCCCGCCGATACAACTCGTGATATAACTTCTTGAATTTTGATTCCCTCGAACCGAATCGGAAAAGGAATGATCCACGGTGATCTTATGAACGCCCTGAGAGGAAAAGTGATAGGCCCTGCTGTCGCCCATATTAAAAACAAGAACCTTTCTTCTTCCAAAAAGCGCACCCACGAGAGTGGTTCCCATTCCCAGCTTACCCGTCTGTAACGCGTGTTCGTTGATTTCGTTGTTGATCTTCCGAAATAGATTCTGCCAACCCGCCCTCGGCAATTCTTCCAGAGGTTGAATGGCTCTCTCCATCCACGCGAGTTTTTCCAACGTTAGACGGCTTGCAACTTCTCCGGAAGTATGTCCGCCCATTCCATCGGCGAGCGCAAGAATCAAAGGAGAATGGGAAGAATCACGGATGCCCGTGGAAGCAAAGGAACCCGAAACCGTCCCGGCGACGATCTCTCCGGAAACATACATCGAATCCTCGTTATGCGAACGAAAATTCCCTTTTTCCGTAATTCCGAAATATTGAATAATCATGAAGAAGAAATTACGGAATTTCGAAGGAATTTCCGTTAAACTATTATAAAAATGTGTCAGCGAAGGTATTCAAGAACAAATCTTTGCGAGGTCAGTTTTTTCAAAATATTGAGACGGAGAATTTCGGATATCGCAATCGTTTCCTTTTGTTTCGTTTAGAAAAGAAAACTTATTTCGCAGAATAGCCACCGTCCACGGGAATCGCGGTTCCAGTGATAAACGACGCGTCATTGCTGCAAAGCCAGACCGCCACTTTGGCGACCTCCTCGGGAGTTGCGATACGATGAAGCGGGTGGAGTTTCACGAGTTGTTTTTCGGCTTCGACTGGATCCGGTGCGAGATGAAAGAGCTCTTCCAAAATTTCTGTCTTCACGGCGCCCGGACAAATCGCGTTGACACGAATATTCTTCTTTGCGTATTCCAAGGCGGCGCTTTTGGTCAGTCCGATGATTCCGTGTTTCGCGGCGGAATACGGATTGATTCCGACGACTCCGTTGATCCCCGAGATCGAAGAAACGTTCACAACCGCTCCGCCTCCGGCCTTTAGTATTTCCGGAATCTGATATTTCATGGAAAGCCAGGCTCCTTTGAGATTTACGTTTACAACTTTGTCCCAAACGTCTTCCGGATATTCGTGCAAAAGATGATTCTCGCCCATGATTCCCGCGTTGTTAATTCCAAAATCCAGCCGACCGAATTTTTTCACCCCGGCGTCCACGGCTTTTTTTACTTGTTCTCCGGAAGTAACGTCGCAGGCGACAAAGAGAACGTCTCCTCCTTTCGATCCGATATCCGATTCTACTTTTTTTCCTTCTTCGGGTCGTCTTCCGCAAAAAACTACTTTGACTCCTCTGGCTACGAATTCTTGAACTATCGCCTTTCCGATTCCTGTGCTTCCGCCGGTCACCATAGCGACTTTGTCTTTCATAGAATTCTCCAAAAATAGAATATTAAGAAATTAAGATATCTTTCTCGTTTTCCCGTTTCTCACTCGAACGAGATATTTTTTTAGATGTCCGTTGATCACTTCCAAATCGGTTAACTCTCGTTCAACGGAAGTAACCTTTAAATCCTCTATCAAAATAAAAAGATATCTAAGTTCTTCCAGATGGACTTTTGCCTTGAGAATATTTTTTATCTTTTGCGAAAGAATTCGGCTTCCCCATGCTCCCGCAATCGAAACGGGTAAAAGAGTCGCGACCGAACGAAGGTGTTCCAAAAGTTGAGCGTGGTCTTTTGCGCGAGATCCTTCCAATTGATTTCCGAGTTTATATACTTTTAAAATGAGATTGTGGGCGAGTCTCCAAACTTCCAACTTATCCAAGGTTCTGACTTGAGTTGTCGATCCCGCGGAAACGATACCTTCCGCAGCGCCGACCGGTGGAGAAGGATAAGAAGGAACTTTACCTTCCGTAAATTTTTTTCTAAACCCTTCCGGAATCGGAACCACCTTTCGGATCGAATAGTCGAAAAATAAAACCCGAATTTTGACAAGAGAAACCTTTTCGCGTCTTTGATCCTTAGAAAGACGAAAGTAAAGATCGAAGGATTTTTCTCCCATGTTTTCTAAAACGACGTCGATCTTTACCTGATCGTTATAGAGCAATTCACCCTGATACAAAATTCCCGCGTTCGCAAAGATGATACTCTTTCCGTAGATATTGGTCACGGAGAAACCGAGATATTGAAAAAACTGAAGATGCGCTTCCATCACCAGATCCAAGATCGAAGCAAAGGAAACGTGTATGTCCAACGCAAGATCGGTTTTACGAATCGCCAACTCCGTTGAGAAGTGATAGGTTTCCGGAAATTCAATCTGTATATCGGTCATAAGAATATTCTATTCATCTGAAGTTCAATCGGGACATAATGGCAAGTATAACAATAAGATTCTTATTCTTTTTAATGTAAAGAATGGATATCCCTCGAGCCACATAAAAATCCTTGTGCGGCTCTCGAGAAAAAAAAGATCTTCCTATTCACAGTTTCGGTTTTTGAGCGCCCCGTCTTGAATCGAAACTCAACTTTGATCCTTAGAAAGACGTCGCCCTTTTTCAAATTCGAGAAGAGAAATGATCGGTTCGATTTTTGATAGGCTCCTAAAATCATTTTTCTTGTCTGAAATCAATTTCAAGTCGCGAATTCTAAATCGAGGGGATTTTTATAATCAAGCGTCGTTTTTGAATTCTCAATCAAAAAGTTCTTGCTAGAGAGCCTTCTCCAAAGAAGATCTTTCCACCATTGAGACATGCCAAAATCTACTCGGTGTTTGTTAAAAATGAATCGAACGAAAAAATTTAGGATTTAGAAAAACGCGAATTTTTCTGTAATGAACCCTCTCTTTTTCTCGTATCGCTTTGAGAAGTAGAGAGACGTTTTCCAAACTCGGAAAACGACAAAGTCCAAAGCTATTACTTGTCCGGGAAACAGAGAATCATTGGAAACAAATAAGAAGATCTATTCAAGTCCAGATGAAATGATCCGAGAGCTTGTTAAGCCGGGGATGTCTCTTCATCTTTCAGCGACGATGTCCAGACCCAATGCACTTATCTATGCTCTTGCACGTTCCTTCCAGTATACAAATCCGGAATTTACAATCAGCATGGCGGGAATTCATTCGAGCGCTCACGCACTTACAATTTCTAAGATCGTAAAAAAAATGATCACCGGTTTTGCCGGAGACAATTATCCGAAACCTTCTCCAAATTCTCTCTACTCGAATCTTTTGGACGGAACTCCGTTCGAACTCGAACTCTGGTCTCTTTTGAGTCTCGTGCAAAGACTGATGGCGGGTGCGATGCGTCTTCCCGGATTTATTACGAACTCGCTCTTGGGAAGCGATATGATTTTGGACAAGTTAGGCAAAACCGCGTTCCTCTTTCCCGATCCTCAAAACGTTTCTAAAAATCAAAGTGGGCCTAACCCTCCAGATTACAGAGGTAAAAAAGGCGTGGACTTAGCCTACATTCTTCCCTTAAATCCGGACTATACTCTCTTGCACGCGGTGATCGGAGACGAGGAAGGAAATCTTGTTCTTTGTCCTCCGAGCGGCGAAGGTTATTGGGGAGCGCTCTCCGCAAAACAAGGAGTCATCGCAACGGTCGAAAGAATCGTTCCAAAAGGATCGATTCCTCCCGAACTCGTTACCATTCCCGGTAACAGAGTTGTCGCCTTATCGGTCGCGGAATACGGAGCGCATCCTCAGTCTCTTCGTGTATTCAATCTTCCGGGAATTTCGGTCTTCGAAGGTCTTTCGACTTATCTCGACGATTACGAATTTCAAATCGAAGCCAACGAAGCGGCTAACGTTCCATCGAAAGCCGAAAAATGGTACGCGGATTTTGTAAATCTTCCCGGGGGACACGCGGAATATTTGGATCGTTTAGGAAATACTCGTCTTAGAAGATTGAAACAGATTCCTGAAGAAAACAAAGCTCTGAAACTGGAAGACCCTACTACGGTCAACGACTCGGAGCAGATGATCATCCTCGCCGCGAGGGCGATTCAAGAATACGTAAAGACAAAAGGATACAAAACGATTCTTGCGGGAATCGGAGCCGCGCATATCTCCGCTTGGACAGCGGCTCACTTTTTGGAAAAGGAAGGAATTCAAGTTCAGGTCATTACGGAACTCGGATTCTATTCTATGAAACCTCATACGGGAGACGTTTTTTTATTCAGTCAATTGCACACGAAAGACTGCACGATGCTCTCGGATATCACGAGTATTTTAGGAACGGTAGTTCCGGATCACTGTCTCGGAGTTTTGGGCGCGGCGGAAGTGGATTGGTTCGGGAACATCAATTCTACAAGAACATCCAAGGGAAAGTTTCTCGTAGGCTCCGGAGGAGCCAACGATATCGCGGCGAGTACGGATTGTATCGTGGTTGCAAAAGCGAATCGGGGAAGATTCGTAAAAAAAGTAAACTACATTACTTCAGTGGGAGATCGTGTGATGGAAGCCATCTGTCAATTCGGTAGATTCCAGAGGGAACCGAACTCCAATCACATTTTCGAATTCACACATTGGATCGCACCTCCTTCGGACGAGGAAATGGAAGCGGAAGAAGCGGTTCTCCGTTATACTTCGTGGCTTCCCCCTGACGAAGGAATTCCGCTAAAGGAAGAAAAACCGGTGACAGCGGAAGAGCTTACCGTTTTAAGAGAATTGGACCCGGAAAAGATTTACATAGAACAATTTATGGTATATACAAGACTTCCATAATAAAATAAAATTCGAATTTACTTGGGGAAAAAAATGGGCGGAAAAAATTTAACAAGCAATGGAGTGAGAATCACGGGTTTCGGTCATTATTTTCCAGAAACCATCGTGACCAACGAAGAAATCCGTTCTCGTTTGAAATTTCCGGAAATGCACCCCGCAGAAAAAGCAGTTATCGGAAATATCGGAGTCAACGAAAGAAGAAGAGCCAACGAAAAAGAGACCGCGATGTATATGGCCGCAAAAGTAGCGGAGATGGCTCTCAAGGACGCTGGCAAAAAACCGGAGGACGTGGATCTTTATATTCTCGCAAACTGGACCGATCGTTATTATCTTCCCGATCTCGCACCGCAAGCGTCGAAACTATCGGGCACAAAAAATGCGTTCGCCTTTGACGTAAGCACGGCCTGCACGGGATTTGTTCACGGAGTTCAAACCGCTTCCGCATTCTTAAGCTCAGGCAAATTTAAGAATGCGTTAGTCATCGGAAGCGAACGATTTTCAGTTCGAACACGCATGGGAGGTTACGGAGAATTCACCGCGGGAGACGCGGCGGCCGGAGTCTTCTTGGAATTTACGGGAGATAAGAATTTTGGAATCATAGATTCTTTCTTACAAGACGACGGAGATCTTTCCGGAATCATCGTAACCGGACCACCTCCTCAGAGTTATGTGAAAAGTTATCCGGAACTTGTCACCAACGCGGCGGATCTCACTCTCAAGTCCATGGATCAACTCCTGGAAAAAAACGGACTTACGATAGACGACATCGACTGGGTGGTCCCTCATCCGGGAACCGACGTAGTAGTACAGGACGTTCTCAAAAGAACCAAATTTCCGAGAGAAAAAATTCTTATGAATTTTGAAAAGGTGGGAAATACTTCCGCCGCTTCGATCCCGATAGTTCTATCAGAATTTTATTATAAAGGAAAATTCAAAAAAGGAGATGTGTTCCTCACTCCGGCCGTAGGCGGAGGATTTTATTGGGGAGGACTCCTATTTCGTCTCTAAAGAAAGAGAGAAAAAAACAGGAAATAAAACAGATATGAAAATTGAAGGTTACGAATTAAAAGAAAGAATGAATTCGGATTCGTCGACGGAGGTCTACAAAGCCGTTCGAACCAAGGATGGATCGCAGGTAGTCATCAAATATATTCCGATCCTGGACGAATTACATCCTGCGGTCGTCAATTTGAGAAACGAATTCGAAATTCTAAATTATCTCGCGTCCGAGAAGATGATCCACGCCTTCGCCATGGAAAAAATTCCGGAAGGATTTATCCTCGTTCTCGAATTTGTTCCGGGAGGAACCCTCAAACATTTCTCCGGAAAAAAACCGGTCAACCTCAAGGACTTTTTCAAAATAGCGATCGATCTCACCGAAAGACTCGGCGAAATACATAATAAAAAAGTAATACATAAAGATTTAAAACCGGATAACATCATATTCAATCCGGAAGGAAGCGTTTTAAGAATCGTCGACTTTGGAATTTCAACCCGTCTTTCCAAAGAGGAAACTTCTTGGTCCAATCCAAACCGATTGGAAGGAAGTATTCACTACGTATCCCCCGAACAAACCGGAAGAATGAATCGATCCGTCGACTACCGAAGCGATTTTTATTCCTTAGGAATCACGTTTTACGAACTCATCGCGGGGAAACTTCCGTTTGAAAGCGAGGACCTTTTGGAACTCGTTCACTTTCATCTCGCAAAAGATCCCGTGGATCCTCGCAAGCTGAGAAACGAAATTCCGGAAGCACTGTCTCAAATCGTCCTAAAATTATTATCTAAAACTGCAGAGGATCGTTATCAGACTTCGGAAGGACTAAAAGCCGACTTAGAAACCGTTCAAAAAAAATGGCTCGAGATCGGAGACGTTCCCGCGTTTGTCTTAGGTTCCAAGGATTATTCTCAAGAATTTAAAATTCCTCAAAAGTTGTATGGAAGAGAGGAATACATAGAATCACTGTTAGGTGAATTCAAAAGAGTCACAGACACGGGAAGAACGAGCGTAGTTCTGATCGCGGGTTATTCGGGAGTCGGGAAATCCTCTCTCGTAAAAGAAATCAACAAACCTCTCACGGAATCGAAAGGATATTTTGTTTCCGGAAAGTTTGATCAATACAATCGAAACGTTCCCTTTAGCGCGGTCATTCAAGTTTTCTCCAATCTGATAGAACAAATTCTTACGGAGTCGCCCGAACGAATCGAAGACTGGAAGAACAAAATCAAAGATACTCTGGGAAGCAACGGAAAGGTGATCACCGACGTTTTGCCCGAACTCGAATTTATCATCGGCCCTCAAACGGCAGTAACAGAGCTCGGCGCACAGGAGAACGCAAACCGTTTCTATTTAGTCTTTCAAAACTTTATTAAAATTTTCGCGCATCAAGAACATCCTCTCGCCATTTTTCTCGACGACTTGCAGTGGGCGGACACCCCTTCTCTCGAATTGGTAAAAAACTTAATCGAAGACGTTTCCGTAAATTACCTTTTCTTAATGTTAGCATATAGGGACAACGAAGTGGATTCGACACATCCGTTTTCGACCTTGGTTTCAGGTTTGGAAAAAGAGGGTTTTCGTTTAGACAAAATTCTTCTTAAACCTCTCAGTTTACAAAACGTAAACGAACTTTTAGCGGACAGCCTACGAAGTTCTTCGGAAGAAACTCTGAGCTTCGCGGAAATCGTATATTCTAAAACCAGAGGGAATCCTTTCTTTATCAATGAACTCTTAAAACAATTATCAAAAGAAGAAATCATCTCCTATAAAAAAGGAGATTCTACGTTTACCGGAAAATGGATTTGGAATCTAGAAAAAATAAAGAAAACCGATATTTCGGATAACGTGGTGGAACTTCTCGTCCGAAGAATCAAAAAACTTTCCCCTCGCACGCAGGAAACCTTAAAACTGGCGTCTTGTATCGGAAGTAACTTTGATCTTGGAGTTCAATCTAAAATTTTGGGGACAACCCTAAAAGAAACCGCTTCCGCAATTATGGAAACGATGGAAGAAGAATTGATTGTTCCTTACGGAGACAACTACCGTTTGGTCGATTCCATGGAAGAAGTGGAAGAAAATAAGGAAAAAAACTTTCAGATTGCCAAGACGATTCTATTTCGTTTTCAACACGACAGGGTTCAACAAGCAAGTTACGAATTATTAAGCGAAGATCAAAAACAATCCACTCGATTAAAAATCGGAAGAATCCTTTTAGAAAACCTAAACGAAAAGGCTTTAGAAGATTCCATTTTCGACGTCGTAAACCACCTAAACACCGGTTCTTCCTTAATTACGGAAAACGAGGAAAAAAGAAGATTACTTCAATTGAATGTTCAAGCCGCGCAGAAAGCAAAACTTTCCGCCGCCTACAAACCCGCGAAATTATATTCCGAAAAAGCAAGAGAACTTTTATTTTCGCTGCCGGAAGCGGAGAAAGGAGATAAGGAGCTTTGGTCGAAAGAATACGAACTCGCGTATTCGGTCCATAAGGAGCTGGCCGAAGTCTTATATCTCAACGGAAATTTTGAAGAATCGCAGGAGATGATCCAGACCATCTTAAAACAGGCGAAAACTCCAGTGGAACAAGCGGATGCCTATAACCTGTTGATGATAGAATATTCGGCGCAAGGAAAATTCGATCTCGCGATGCCGACCGTTATCAAAGCGTTAAAACCTTTGGGAATTGAAATCCCGACTTCAAACTTCGATAAGGTCGTGGACAAGGAAATCGAAGAAGTAAGAAAAAATTTAAAAAACAGAAGCGTAACATCGTTGTTAGACGAACCGCTTATGACGGATCCGAACCATATCTGGGCGGTCAATCTTTTGATCAGTGCGATTCCGATGGCCTACAACAAAGAGCCCGCCCTCTTCCCGGTAATCTGTCTAAAAATGGCGAACTTACTTTTGAAACACGGAAACCTTTCCGATTCTTACGGTTATTCCTGCTACGGGATGGTCCTCGTCGGAAAATTATCCGATTATAAAGCCGCGTATGACTTCTGCGAATTGGCAGTAAAACTCAGCGAAAAATATATGAACTCGGGCGGTTACACAAAAGCCGCAAACATATTAGCAAACTATTCTTCTTCGTTCGTAAAACACCTCAAGTTCTCCGAAGAAGTCAACATCAAATGTGTACAAGCCGCTTTGGATTCCGGAGAATTTCTACACGGAAGTTATGCGGCCATGAACGATGCGTCTAACGTTCTTTTTCAAGGAAAGAATTTAGAAATTCTTAAACCGAAAATCAACCAGCTCCTCAAATTTGTAAGAAAAGTTAAAAATAATCTCGCTATCGATACGATTTTAGGAACGACTCTAATTCTTTCCAACTTGAGAGGGGAAACGGGCGGCCATCTTGACTTTTCTTCAAACGAATACCAGGAAAAGGAATACATCGATCTCTGTAATGATCATCAGAGTTTAGCCCCGATCTGTACATTCAAAGTGATGAAGATAAGATCCTTACTGATGTATGGAGAATATCAACTGGCTCTTCAAGAAGCGGAAGAAGCGAATGGTATGATTCTTTATCTCGGAGGCCAATATGGACCATGGGAGCATAATTTTTTGTATTCCCTCGCGCTCGCGGCGAATTATAAAAAGATTACACCTGATAAGAAAAAAGAATATTTAAAGAAAATTCGAGAAAATCAAAAACAACTCTTAGTTCTATCGGAGAGTTGTCCTGAGAACTTCTATCACAAACATCTGTTAGTCGAAGCGGAACTCGCAAGACTCGAATACAAAAACTGGAAAGCTGCGAGAACCTACGAAGCTGCGATCCGAGAAGCGAGAAAGAACGAATTCCCGAACGACGAAGCCCTTGCTTGCGAAATGGCCGCGACATTCTGGCTCTCGAAAGGAAGTATTAAAATCGCCGGAGAATTTATCAACGAAGCCTTTCATCGTTACGGACTCTGGGGAGCCAATCTCAAACAGAGTATGCTCAAGTCCAAGTATCCGGAGTTTATCCGCGAAAGAGGAACCGGTACGATTCGCACTCACAGAACGATCTCGACGACGACAGCCGCGGCGACTGAAGTTTATTCCGGTCAGACGTTAGATCTTCAATCTGTATTAAAAAGTTCTACTGCGATTTCCGGAGAGATCAAACTGGAAAATCTCTTAGACAAGTTGATGAAGATAGTAATCGAAAACGCAGGGGCGCAGAGAGGAGTTCTCATTCTTAAAAAAGAAGGAAGGCTTTATGTCGAAGCGGAAGGTTCGATCACAAAAGACGACGTCGACGTACTCACTGGAATTCCTCTCGGGAGCAGCAAAAATCTTCCGATCTCTTTGATCTACTACGTGGAACGCACAAAAGAGAACTTAGTTCTCAGAAACGCGAACCAAGACGAGAAGTTTAACAAGGACGAGTATATTAAGAATTCTAAAACTAAATCCGTCCTCTGCACCCCCGTTATCAAACAAGGAGAAATTTCCGGGATTCTCTATCTCGAAAACAATCTCTCTGAGGGAGCTTTCACGTCGGATCGTCTTCAGATCATGAACATACTCTCCTCTCAAGCGGCGATCTCCATCGATAACGCGTTACTCTACTCGAACATGGAAGGGAAAGTAAGAGAGAGAACGAGAGAGTTGGCTCAGGCAAACGCGGATCTCGGATTAAAGAATCAACACATCACAGACAGTATCACATATTCATTGAATATTCAACAGGCAATTCTTCCTTCCGAAACTCTTCTTGCAAAAAATCTAAAAGAACAATTCGTTCTCTTCAGACCAAAAGACATCGTCTCAGGCGACTTCTATTGGTTCAGTAAAAAAGAAGGATCTATTTTTCTGGCCGCAGTCGATTGTACTGGACACGGGGTCCCCGGTGCTTTAATGTCAATGATCGGAAATACTTTGCTCAACCAGATCGTAAACGAGGCAGGGATCAAAGACCCCGGAAAAGTTTTGGAACATCTGAATAAGAATGTAAGACAAGCCTTGAAACAAGATTCCATAGATACGAACTCGGTCGATGGAATGGATATCTGCTTCTGCCGAATTGAATCGGAGAAACTTTATTTCGCCGGAGCAAAGAGACCTCTCTACTTTTCCAGAGGCGGGAAGATAGAAGAAATCAAAGGCGACAGACATTCCATCGGCGGAAGACAGAAAGAAGATTCCAGAACCTATACGACCCACGAAGTAAAACTGGAAAAGGGAAAGCCCACTATGTTTTACCTGACCACGGACGGATACATGGATCAGCCGAATCCTCAAAGACAAAGAATCGCCAGCAAAGGACTCATCGCCCAACTTCACGGCGTGTCTTCCCTTCCGGCGGACGAACAACAAGAAAGACTCGCGGCCTTTTTAGACGGACATCAAGCGGGAGAATCCCAGAGAGATGACATAACTTTGATCGGATTTCGGATCTAAGCTCTAAACGAAAATATAGGGAGTATGTTAAAAAGAAATGATGGAAAACAAGTCCGTAGACCTGTTTAAGCACTACAAAGAGGCCTGCGATTATCAATTAATTGTTTCCTTTAAGGGCCGACTTTCGCAGGAAGTCCTTACGGAATTCGGTTCCATGATCCGAACTTCTCTGAGTACGGAATCGAAAATCAAAAAAATCTTCGCCGTTTTTATTGAATTGGCACAGAATATGTTACACTATTCGGCGGAAAGAAGAGCTCTCGAAGACGGAAGGGAAGGCGGAGTCGGCATCATTATGGTCGATGAAAAATCGATTGGCTATAATGTTTCGTCCGGGAACCTTGTACTAAATGAGAAAATCGAATCGCTAAAAACAAAATGCGAGAAGATCAATTCTATGTCAAGGGACGAGCTGAAGACTTATTACCAGCAGCAGTTGCGCTCGGACAGGCCGGATGACAGCAAAGGCGCGGGAGTCGGCCTGATTGATATAGCAAGAAAGTCGGACGGACCGCTTACCTATGGCATTTCACCGGTAGACGATAAGCATTCGTTTTTTACACTTTCTGCATACTTCACAAAGGAAAATTGAGAATGGAATCTTTACATATCCAACAGACCAAAACTTCTCCAGAGGTTATTTTGGACGCTGAGAAAGGAGCAGTGGAAATCATCGGAGAATCTTATCCGGAAAACGCGATCGCTTTCTACAAGCCGGTATTCGATTGGCTCAACTCCACGATGGGAAACAAAAGCGCCATCCAAGTAAAATTTCAGTTAGATTATTTTAATACAAGTTCTTCGAAAGTGATCATGGACATTTTGGATTCTCTCCAAAAATATCACGATCAAAGCGGTAAAGTCAAAGTCCTCTGGTTATATAAAGAAGACGACGACGATATGCAAGAAACAGGAGAGGAATTCTCATCCGATCTTTCTCTGCCGTTCGAACTTAAATCCTACAAATAAGACCGTTCTTCGGCCGAGGACCAATCGATGGAACCAGCGTCTCCAGCGCAGAAGGACTTTAATTCTTTTTTTGAAAACGAGTTTCAATTATTAAACGAAGTCAACGAAACCCTAGATAAAAAAGATTCTCTTCAAAAAGACGATCTGATCCAAGAACTCAAAAAAGTCGGAGACGCTTACGAATCTCTTTTAAAACAATCTTCTAAACTGATGAAGATCGGAGATTCTACTCAGAATCGTCTGATTAAAACTCAAACGGAACTTCAGGATTCCAATCACAGATTGGTTTCTTCTTATCAAAACCTAAAGCAGTTGAGTGAGATCGGTCAGATGATCACTGCGAGTTTGGAACCTAAGATCATTCTCACTTCGGTTTATGAAAATACGAAGTCCATGGTATCGATGGATATTCTCGCCTTCGGGATTTTAGAAGAAGGTAAGAACGAGATTAAATACAAATTCAGTCTCATCGAAGGTCGTTATACACCCGCTCCTTCCGTGGATTCTTTGTCCGAAGAGAATCCTTCTTCCTTTTGTTATAATCAAAATCAAGAATTGATCACGAACGATCTCGAAAAAGATTTTCCTCAGTATGTTTCTCCGATTCAAAAACACTTCGGAGAAAAGACGAGTTCGGTCGTTTATCTTCCTCTCAAGGTGGAAGAAAGATTTATAGGAATTCTTACCATTCAGAGTTACGAGAAGAATGCATTTAACGAAAATCAGCTCAGCATTTTAAGAACGCTCGCAAACTACGTAGCGATCGGAGTGGATAACGCGGACGCTTACAAAACTCTTTCCAAAAGAAATCGAGAACTCAAGGATTCTATAGAAAAGATCAACGTGTTAAACGAAGGTCTGGAAAAAGAAAGACAGAAATCAGAAAGCCTACTTCTCAACATTCTTCCCAAAGCAATCGCCGAAAGACTAAAAGGTGGGGAAGGAGTTATCGCCGACTATATTCCGAACTCTACGGTTCTTTTTGCGGACATCGTGGGATTTTCCAAACTTTCAACGCAGATCCCTACTCCCAATCAATTGGTGGAAATCTTAAATCAGATCTTTACCTGTTTTGACGACATCGCGAGCAAGTATCAACTCGAGAAGATCAAGACGATCGGAGATTGTTATATGATGGCGGGAGGAATTCCGAACCCGACCACCGATCACGCGGAAAAAATCGCGTTAGCCGGAATCGAAATGATCTCGGGTCTAAAAAATCTTCAGAAATCTTGGAAATACGAATTCAATATTCGAATCGGAATTCATACCGGAGACGTAGTCGCCGGAGTCATCGGAAAAAATAAATTCGTCTACGATCTCTGGGGCGACTCGGTAAATACCGCTTCGAGAATGGAATCCCACGGACAACCGGGGAAGATCAATTGTTCGGAAGCGACGTATGACGCACTCAAGGATCTTTTTGAATTTGAAGACAGAGGGATCATCGAGATCAAGGGAAAAGGTCCAATGAGAACCTTTTTTCTGATCGGAAAAAAATAATCTTCCGGCTTCGGTATTTCGATTTTAATCGATTTCCATATTGACAAATCTCGATATATCGATTAATTAGAGCTATGGATATCCTCAAGGTCACGAAGGCCATCGGAAACGAGACCCGTTTGAATATTTTAGAATGGCTGAAGAATCCGGAATCCAATTTTGGAAAACAGGAAATCGGTGATTTTAAAAAGGACGGAGTTTGTGTCACCCTGATACAAGAAAAAACCGAATTAGGACAATCCACGATTTCCCATTATCTTTCGCTTCTTTTGGGAGCCAATCTATTGAAATCGAAAAGGATCGGTCAATGGACGTTTTACAGCAGAAACGAGGAAACCATCCGAGAATATTTGAATTTTTTAAAGCGTAAAATCCAGTGAAGACCAGGGGTTAAGTCGTTTCTTTGAGGTTAGTTCGTATCTTTCAAAAGAATTCCTAAAGTCGATTCTAAATTCGTTTCTTGTCTTCTCATATTTTAGAATATCTATTAATTTAGATATTTATATATATCATTTTTAGAGACTACTATGCTTACACTAAACTCCGATACAAAGAGTAAAAACAAAGGTTATTCTTCCATGTTTAGGAAGAATCAATTGAGCGTCGGTTTATTCTTCCCCATTGAAGCTTTTGAAGGGACAAAACCTACGATGCAAAATCAAATCGAACTCGCAAAACGCGCGGAGGAAGGAGGTTTTTCCGCTCTTTGGTTTCGGGACGTTCCACTTTTGGATCCCGCTTTCGGAGACGTCGGGCAGATTTTTGATCCCTGGGTTTATCTCGGATATATTGCCGCACAAACCGAATCCATCGCCTTAGCGACGGGTTCCGTCATTCTTCCGATTCGACATCCGATTCATACGGCAAAGGCGGCGGCTTCGGTAGACCAATTGAGCGACGGTCGTTTGGTTTTGGGTTTTGCTTCCGGAGATCGACCCGTGGAATATCCGATTTTAGGAATCGATTTTGAAAAAAGAGGAGAAATATTCAGAGACTACTTTCGGGATTTCAAACTTTATCTGGAATCCGAATTTCCGGAATTTCAAACTCCTTTCGGCAAAATCTCCGGAGTGGACCTCGTCCCAAAACCGGTTTCCTTTGGAATTCCGACATTGGTAACCGGTTGTAGCCAACAATCCGTAAAATGGATCGCTGAAAACGCGGACGGCTGGATCTCCTACCCGAGACCTCCCGACCAACAGATGCTCGTCGTTTCTCATTGGCGAGACGTTGTCGAAGAAGTTTGGGGGGATCGATTTCTTCCGTTTGCACAGTCGCTTTATATCGACTTACAAAAAAATCCGAACGCACTCCCCAAAAACATTCATCTCGGTTTTAGCTCCGGTCGGAACTTCGTCACGGAGATCTTACTCATCCTTAGAAAAATCGGAGTCAATCACGTCGTTCTCAATTTAAAATACGGGAAACGACCGGCATGGGAGGTTTTAGAGGAATTGATTGAATTCGTTCTTCCCGCCCTCAAAATCTAAAAGGGGTTCCGACTTGAATTCTTTTTTTTGGAAGGAATACGGACTAGCAGGTTTCCGAATCCGTTCTGGGATCTGGAAACCTGCTAGTTCGTAGAATTTACTGAAGAGCTTGAATCACGTCCGCAGGAGCTTGGACCAATTCCACAAGAACTCCTTCCGAAGAATAAGGAAATTCTTCGTTACCTTTCGGATGAATAAAACAGACGTCGTAACCCGCCGCGCCTTTTCTGATTCCACCGGGAGTAAAACGAACTCCCTTTGCAGTCAGCCATTCCACTGCTTTATGAATATCATCCACCCAAAGTCCGATATGATTCAGCTTTGGTTCGTGCACCTTGGGGCTTTTGTTTACGTCGATCGGTTGCATGATGTCGACTTCGACTGCGAAAGGGCCCTTCCCCATTCTTAGAATGTCCTCGTCTACGTTTTCCTTTTCGCTTTTAAAGGTTCCCGTTTTTTCCAAGCCCATGATATCCACCCAGAACGTTTCGAGTTTCTTTTTATCTTCTCCGCCGACTGCAATCTGTTGAATTCCTAAAATTTTAAATGGTCTCATAATGTTATTTCCAAAAACGATTTTCTTGATTCCAACCTTCTACTCTGCGCTTTCTTTTTTTAAAAAAAGAATTCAGATTCGTTCTTCTTCGAAGGTCGGATCTTGAATCCAGAAAATTCCCTCGCTTTCTCTTTGGCAACTTCATTCCCTCGAGAAGGTTTTCGCTTATTTTGAGTTTGCGATTCGGCCGTATTCTTCCATCCAAGTCGGAACTACACGAACCAGTTGTAGACAAGTTTCTCCGAGCGTAGACCAAACGGACTTCAAGTCCGATTGCAATTTTTTTTAGGCGACCCGTTTGTCGGAAGAATCGAATCTACGAAGAATTCTTTTTGTGTGAGTTCCTACTTTCCTTTCAAAGAAAAAGTAGGAACTCACACTTTCTTTCGATTCACGAATAATCGCCTTCGGAATCTACAAAGCAAACGGTTCGAAGGTCACTTCAAAACATAAGTTCCGATCTGGGGAAAGTGATCGCTGATATCCCAGACCTTCTCGCTTTGATCGACTCTGTAAGCGCTCTGTCTCAAATTGGAAGAATAAAAAATATAATCGATCGTCCGGTCCGGTTTTCCAATCGCGGGATCGTTGGAAAAATGAGTATAGTATTTCGCCTTCTCCGGTCCATTCAAGATATCTAATGGAACCGCGGAACTCCAATGATCGAACAAAGGTTTGATTTCCTTTTCATCCGAATAAAAGAACGCGCCGTTCGCATGCATCGCCTTACGATCAAAATCGGGAGGAAGAAGATTAAAATCTCCGCCTAACACCCAGGAATGGCCCGCGAGATCCAACTCCTTGAGGAGTCCGGCGATCGTATCGACTTGTTTATGCATCGTATCCGTTCCTTGAGAGAACGCGTCCAAATGAGTATTCAAAACCGTAAACCTCTCTCCGCCTTCGATCGGAAAATCGTTTTGAAGAATCGCACGTTTCAAATTGAACTGAGTCGAGATCGGATCGGCGGGCATCAAAGGAAGAGAATGTCGGATTCCATCGGAGATCTTAAACTTGCTGATCGTCGCGAGTTTCATTCCCACACTTCCGAGAATTTTTGGATGAGGAACAAACGCCGACTTCCAGTAAAAAGCCTCGCTGCTGCAGACGTAAGAAGGATCCAGTCCGGCAAGAATTCTTTCCAACTGATTTTCTTTGAAAGTATTCTTAGCTCCGTCATGCACTTCTTGCAAAAGAATCACGTCCGGATTTTCCGAACGA